>JALOBP010000034.1 GCA_023228295.1 Methanoregula sp. | reverse complement strand
GCAGAAGCGTATAGTAAATTCAAAGGAAAGTAGTCTCCCGTCCGGCACCCCATAATCCTATCCCTGCGAGTGCTCCCCGACACGCCCGCACCAGTTATTGGCGGGGGAGGCAATCCGATGAGCACCCGAATGTAGCAGGAGGTCAGGTGGCTCTTACCGGGCGGCAGATGAAGATTATCGAGTACATCCATGCCCATGGTTCGGTGAAGAGCGGCGATCTGATGCGGGTGTATGGTATTTCCCGGCAGGCCGCAGGTAAGGAGCTGATGCAAATGGTTGTGAACAACGTCATCAGGATCGAAGGAAAGGGACGTGTGACGCGGTACGTGATGGCGTAAACGGGTTGTCGATTCGGTTGTCGATTCCGGCAAGATCATCAAAGAATTCCCTGGACGGATAATTTTTATCGTCATCCGCTCCGGGTTATTTCCTGTGCCTGCCAGGTGGTTCACTGCACTCCGTCACCTTCGCCGTCTCCCGCCCGGGAGACCGATGCTCTCCTATAATCCTTTCTCCCGGGCAGATCAATGGACCAGTTCGGTCTTCACGATCTGCTTTGCCGCGAGATGGAGTTTTTTATCTGCGGTTACCAGGGGCGATGCACACTGTACCGCAGCGGCAAGGAACAGGGCATCGTATACGGTTATCCGGTGGCGGCATGCCAGATCATATGCTGCCGGTACCAGATCCTGTGCCTGCAGTACCTGGCAGGTCTCGCGGATAAATGCCGTGCACTCGCCCAGCATGTTTTTTGCCATTTCCGTATCCTGACCGGTATGGCTGCTCCGCTTCCATGCAACATTGGCAACTTCTGCGTAGGCAAGGTCGACGGTTATGCAGTCATGGTTTTCCGCTATCTCAAGGGATTTTCCGGAGATCTTCTCCGGAAAAAAGATCGCAGCTATGATACTTGAGTCCAGCACTACGTTATCGTGCATCGCGATCCGCCCGTATGGATTCTGCGGCTGGCAATCCCTCTTCCTGAGTCCGGTGGGCTTCCCGTGCCCGGGCCAGGATCTGTGCTTTGCGTTTTTTCCTGGCTGACCGTTCGATCAGGGTACGGACCTCCTCCTGCCACGAGGGGTCGTTGATCTCTTCGATTATCTTACGGACCCGGGCATCGATACGGACGCTGTAAACAGAAGTTGTAGACATAGTATGCTGTTTACGTGTCAATCATATAAAATTTGTGACGGTGAAAACAAGTTACCTACATGTCCCGGAAGATCGGATCATCGGTACCGCGAACGCTCACCCGGAAGATCGCGTAATGGATGAGAATCCCCGGCCAACGTTCCCCGGCACTTAATCCTTAAATACACATACATACACAGAACTAACCATGTCCACAAAAACCATCAGCATAACTGAGGAGGCGTATGAACGCTTGCGGGCACTCAAGAAAGATGAGAAGACCAGCTTCTCGGATGTTATCGTGACGTATTATCCGGTGAAGCGGAAATTATCCGACGTGCTCGCGGAGCTGGGCGATTGTACCGGGCTTGCGGATTCCACAGAGACGGTCTCCCGCGATATGCGGAAAGAAACGATGCGTGAGGCCAGGTTCTGAATGCCGGTAGCCGATACGTCGTTCCTTATCGATCTGATGCGGCAGGACCCGGCGGCAATCAGGACCTACGAAGGGTACGAAGGGCAGGGTATCGCCCTCTCCACGACTGCCGTCACTGCCATGGAATTATATAAGGGAGCGTACGTCTCGAAAGACCGCAGGAACGTCGAGAGAGTCGGAAGCATTCTTGCACTGTTCACCATTCTCCCGCTGGACGCGACCGTGTACGAAGTATTTGGCAGGCTTGCTGCGGGGCTCTCCCTTTCCGGTAATCCGGTCGGGGATTTTGACGAGGCGATCGCGGCAATCGTGCTCTGTTCTGATAGCGAGATCATTACCCGAGACCGGCATTTTGAAAAGATCCCGGGGCTGAAGGTCATCGGCTATTAAACGCCGCACATCCCATCCTCACGACCCGTTCCCGATCGTCTCTCAAAAGGCCGGTGCTTCACTCAATAT
The DNA here is from genome assembly GCA_023228295.1 of Methanoregula sp. Lineage (GTDB taxonomy): Archaea > Halobacteriota > Methanomicrobia > Methanomicrobiales > Methanospirillaceae > Methanoregula. The sequence continues at coordinate 26,193 of JALOBP010000034.1, read as the reverse complement.
CCGGGAACGTATCCGATCCTCCCGTAAAAAAATTTCCCGTGCTGCGTCCCCCGGCACCCGCGTGCACCACACCATGAACCCGATCCACCTGTTCCTTCAATAACAACCATTATCTTTCATTCCCTGCGAGTATGATATGAACTACAAGGTTCTGATGGATTATGTCTGCAATCAAAACGAATGCCGTGTATAAAGAAGGGACACTGATACTTGAGGATCGTGTGAACCTTCCGGAACATGCCCGGGTAGAAGTTGTGATACGGAAAAAATTATCTGATTTTGTAAAAAAATTACGGGGAACCGGAGGCTAAAGAGGATATCGATACTATCCTTCGAGAGAACCGGAGACGAATACAGGATGCCTGATTTTTCATCCGGTGTTGTTGATACCTCTGTTATTATCAAGGCACTTTTCTCCCCCTCACGCAAGAGTGCTGTGTTTCTTTGCTTGCCGCTCTTGATGAACACGGGATAGAAGTTCTTCTTCCCCGCTGCGGCCTTATCGAGATTGCTGCGGTATCCACGAGGCTTTCCAATTCCCATGATTCCGGCGAGGTCTGCAATGAAGTGGAGACCAGTTACACGCTTGTTCCGGAAGACCGGATTTTCGGGAATGCGAAGACCATTGCCCTCAATGAAGGATGCCCCGGTTTTGATACCTTTTTTCTTGGGCTTGCCGAGCTGCAGTCGGTTCCCCTTTTTACTGATGACATGGGCATGTTCCGGATCTGCCAGCGGAGATCGATTGCTGCCTGGCTGATCCGGGATCTTAAGATGGAATCGCTTTTCACCGTATGAGCCGGCCAGATCTGGGCTGGTTTATGCGATGATCACTTCATCCGGTACCTCTCGATTCATAACCATCCGGCCGCCCCATAAAATAGTTCCCTGCACAGGGTATGATTCCCAGTTAAAAGGCACAGGGTCATGGGCAATGGTATGCGAGACGGATGTATTATGGCGGAGGTCATTCCTGGACAAGAAGCTGGAGCTGGCTTTTAAGAGCCGGCAGATCGTGTTCGACCACTTTCCAGACCGCATCCCTGTCAATTCCAAAATAGTGGTGGATAAGAATATTTCTCATACCTATGATATCCGACCACGGGATATTCGGGTTCCGGCCCCTGAATTCCGATGAGATCCCCCGAACTGCTTCCCCGATGATCTGGAGATGATGGATAACCCATACCTGTGCCATTTCATCATCGAAGAAGTAATCACGACCACGAACCGCAACCTTTCCAATTCGTTCAATGGCTTCTGATATCCAGTACGCGTTCACGATCATCTCTCATAAGGCCCGCGCTTCACTCAGTACTCGTGAACGTATCCGGTCCCGAAGTCCAGCTTCTGTTACCACATCAACCGACCGATTAAGCAGTTGCGAGAGATCCATTGCAAGACCGCCGACATCGAGAAGACTCCGTTCAGGGTCCAGATCGATCAGGAGATCAATATCGCTGTCCCCCCGGGCTTCGTGCCGTGCCACTGATCCAAAGATCCGGACATTCCTGGCTCCTCTCCGCTGTGCAAGCGAGAGGATCTCATGCCGTTTTTGGATGAGAATCGTGTAGATGTCGGTTTCCGGGTTCATGTGTCTTATACCTACATTGTTACCGGGTCTATTAATTTTATCCCGGGCAGTTGATGTGTTGAGGTGAGCGTCATCCCCTGCCGGATTGCATGAACCCCCCGCCCCATCGTCTCCCGCCCGGTTCCTCCGGTTCCCCATAAAAACATTTCCCGCCCGTATTTCTCCGGTACCATTCCGCCCCACCCCCTGAATTCATCTGGTGCACCATAATTTTTTCGTTTTTTTTGAAAACAAACAATATTCACCAATTTTTTCCAAAGAGAAAAATATATAATATCGTAAAAGTACAGTGAGACCGTTGAACTTTTGTGATTTGTTAATTATAAAAGTTTGACACGCGCAGGGCAGCGTCCTGCACGGAGGTTTAGACTATGGAAAAACAAACACAGATGAACAGAATGTGGTGGATTGCCTCGGCGATCGTCCTCCTCTTCGTCGCGCTGGCTGTTGTGCCGGTGGCGGCGGCAGGAAATGAATGGAGTGATCATTGCCGGTATTCGGGCATTTGTTGGAATTACACTGTGGTTCATGATACTGCGAACCTCGTGCGATTCCCGCCGTTTCCGTCGATAGGTTCACCCGATAATGATTATGCAGTGAATTTCACGATGATTAATGGTACCGGTGGGATGAATGCGGTTCATATTTCGAACAGCTATTCAAGTCCATATGGTCAGTGTAATGCGATAACCGGTGAGACCGAAGGAGAATTCTTTATCACGGATACCGGAGGAAGGGGATACCAGGATAATATCATCCTTCTGATCGGTGTTGCCAGTGATGATTCCGAAGACGGTTGGAGCGATCGCATGAACACCGAGATCAACATCGATGCAGCCGGGTACAGCTGGACTCCACATAATGTTGTGAATGAAGGGCCATCTCCGGGTGAGCCCGTATGGACAACAACGGATGTCACGGTAACCTCGGCTGATTACGCAACCGATGCCGAAGGCGGGGTGTACCAGAACTGGAAGTTTGCCCCGAACCCGAATTTCCCGTGGTATTGCGGCCAGAATCCAAGTCTGACCACTCCGGCCTACCTGTTCAACTGGACAGCCGTCGATCTCAAGATGGGGCTGGTTCCGAATACGTCGCTGACCAACAACGGAATGATCAAGGTCAATTATACACTCAATAACAACAACGGTTTTAATTCCGAAAACACCAAGATTGCATTCAATGTGTATGCCTATAACCGGTATACCTCCCAGGGATGGAACCAGACACTCTGGCTGAACCGAGTGAATACAAGTGCTGAATCAGAAACCGGATGCAGCGGGTGGCTTGTTTCACCTTATTAATGTACTGGAAACCCATTCCAGTTCTTCCAAATTTCTCTTTTTTCTAATCAAATTACAGTACAGTGATTTTTCAGAAAATCTGTATGCGTGTGATCAACAAATAATAATTTACTTTTACAAAAATCAAATGAAAACATTTTACAGCCTCGCAAACAATATTCATGGAATGAATACAGGGTCCGTTTACCCCGCCCGGTCCATCTCCCTGCTTGTTCCGGGCAAGCACAGAGTGTTCCTGGTTGCAGCAGGAATGGAAACGCAGTGTAACAACCTTACTAGACTCCCACAAGCGTGGGGAATTGTATGAAACTATCGATGATCCGGGCGGTATCCGGAATTCTCCTGATCCTTACCCTGCTGGTTATCCCGGTAACAGCAGCACTTGCTGATACCCCGTGGCCGAAATTCGGGGGAGATCTCAACAACACCGGCCAGTCTGCATTTACCGGTGCACAGTCCGCCACGCTGAAGTGGATGTATAGTACGGGTTCAAACAGTTATGCCAGCCCGGTGTTTGGATCGGATGGGACGGTATATATTGGATCCGCAAATGGTTTTTATGCTCTTGATCCCAATGGAACCGTAAAATGGAGTTATGATGCAAAAAGCGCCAGTACCGCATCCGTCGGATCGGATGGAACGATCTATGTTTCAGGATCTGCCGGTCGGGGTATTTTTGCACTGAATCCGGATGGCACCCTGAAATGGAACTTCTATCCGCCCGCTACCTCTTATCCCTGCAGCTCCACGATTGGTTCAGATGAGATTATTTATGTTGTAAATGGCACGGGGTATCTCACTGCTATGAATCCGGATGGGACCCAGAAATGGGTAACACAATTGACCTCCACTTCAAATGCTAATGTTGCCCCGGCAATTGATCCCGAGGGGACAATCTATGTTGCAGCAGGGAGCAGCGTCTACGGGGATGCAGTGCTATCGGCAGTGAACCCGGACGGGTCCCTGAAGTGGCAGTATCCATCTGCAGGAAGTCTCCAAGGCCCAACGGTAATCGGACCTGATAATACGATTTACATCGCAGATTCAGTAAAAAATGTAACTGCCCTGAATCCCGATGGGACCGTAAAATGGCAGTATAATGATGGTGTGAATGCCTATGGTTACGGATCACTCGCCATTGGCGCAGACGGAACAATTTACACGGGAAGTACCCAGAAAAATGTAATTGCCCTGAACCCGGACGGCACCCTAAAATGGTACTACCTGACCGGCGGAGCAATCAGGGGAGCACCCACAATTGGTGCGGATGGCACCATCTACATCGGAAATAATGGCGACAGAAAAGCATATGCCCTGAACCCGGATGGTTCTCTGAATTGGATCTACACGATAGGGAGTCGCATTGATGCTACACCAGCAATCGGCTCCGATGGAACCGTATACTTCCCCTCTTCCGGAGGCATCTACGCTTTTGCCGGCGTCGTATCATTCACTGCTGACCAGCCCGCGGGTGCCGGGCCCCTCACCGTCCAGTTCACCGGCATATCGCCACTTACCGTCACCGCGTGGAACTGGGATTTTGGCGACGGCACGACATCAGCCGACCAGAACCCGTCACATACCTACTCCTCGATTGGGCACTACACTGTCAACCTGAGCATCACGCATGCCGATGGTACTAATTATCTCCGCCAGACCGACTACATCCGGGTTTTTTCACCGCCGGTTGCCGATTTTACCGCTGATGCCACTTCGGGGGTCTTTCCGTTAACGATCAGTTTCACGGACATATCAACAGGAAACCCGACCTCGTGGGAATGGGATTTTGGGGACAGCACTACTTCGATTAACCAGCACCCGTTACATACGTATTCGACCGCAGGTACTTACACGGTCAACCTTACGGCAACCAATGCAGGAGGCAGTAACCTGACCAGCAAGGCCGGGTATATCTCGGTATTAACCCCCACCATACCCGTTGCATCATTCACTGCATCCAAGAGAGCGGGCCTCGCACCCGTGACAGTCCAGTTCAATGATACCTCGACATGGGAACCGAAATCATGGCTCTGGGACTTCGGTGACGGCACCACCTCGACCGACAGGAATGCCACCCACACCTATACTACAATCGGTATCTACACGGTCAATCTCACGGCAACAAATGCCGCAGGATCGAATACCAATTCACGCACCAGTTATATCGCAGTCTTGGATCAGCAGCCGTTCTCCAACTACCGGTTCCTTAACGTCTATGTTGCAAACGATGAAGGTGTGAAATACGATGTCCCGGACGGGGTCTACGCAAGCGGCGGGGCTTACACCTATGTCCCCAACACGTACTGGGTCATGTTCCGGTCGGCCGGCGGCGGGGTCAATGCCATGCATATCTCCCCGACAAGCAATGCCTGGTCCTCGTCTGCCATTACCAGCACAACCAACCAGTCCGGATCGTTTTGGATTACCTTCAGCGGCGGGCAACCTACCATGCCCAACGCGATACTGATGCTCGCGGTCAACGGCACGGTCCCGGATGACTTCGCAGTCGGTATCCGGTCGAGCGGGCAGGATTTCGACGTGAAAACACCACGGACAATGAACTGGTACCAGGATGGCACAATACCATACCCGGTCACTTTCCTCGATGGCGCGGTGAACCAGACCTTCGACAAGAATGACTTCATCTACGGCCCGCAGAGCTGGAAACCCTTCAGTACTTCCGGTTATCCCCTCTTTAATGGAGAGGACCAGACCGATCCGCTGAACCAGTACCAGATGATGTTTGTTGACCTGAAAGTTGGTGCAGTCCAGAACGCGAGCCTGACCAACAACGGTATGATCAAGGTCGAGTACGAATTCTCCAACCTTTCCAGCACCGCGGTGCTCAGCACCTATGGCTGGTACATGGGGAGCAATCACGGCACCGGCATCATCATGGGCAACGATGTGACGACCAGTTCCTATATGGTTCTCCCCGTTACAGCCCCCCCGGTCGCAGACTTCACCGCAGGCACGACCAGCGGGTATCTTTATGGGCCGATCCGGTTCACCGACCTCTCGACCAACAACCCGCAGTCATGGAGCTGGGACTTTGGCGACGGCACGGCATCCACCCTCCAGAACCCCTCTCATACGTACTCCGCTCTCGGGACATACTCGGTGACCCTCACCGCGACAAACCAGATCGGGAGCAATACCACGTCAAAGACCGGGTACATCACCGTGACGAACCCGCCGCCCCCGGTTGCCAATTTCACTGCCGACATTACGGAAGGCGTCGTGCCCCTTGCCGTCCGGTTCAACGACACAACGGACTATGCCCCGATAGCGTGGTCGTGGGATTTCGGCGACGGCGGCACATCTGCCCTACAGAATCCCTCGCATACCTACAGCACAAACGGGACCTACACCGTCAACATGACCGTAACCAATGCCGCAGGAAGCGACACGATCAGCCGGACGGCGTACATTAGCGCAATAAGTGCCGCGGCCCCGGTAGCAGGCCTCCTGGCAACCCCGGTCAATGGCGTCTCCCCGTTAACCGTTGCCTTTACCGACGCATCGTCCAATTATCCGGCCTCGTGGTCGTGGGATTTCGGCGATGGCGGCACATCTGCCGGCCAGAACCCCTCGCATACCTATACGGCACCGGGAACGTACACGGTCCGGCTCACGGCCGCCAACCCTGAAGGGAGCAGCAGCGTCACCAAGACCGGCCTCGTGTATGTCACAACCGCCACCGGCCCCCTCCCGACCTACCACGGCCTCTCTGTCCGGCCCGCAAACCATGACGGGATAAAATGGGACACCACGGGCGATGGCACGTATCTCCTCCCGTCAGGAGCAGCAGGAGGCGGCCTGGAAGTCATCCACGTCTCGAACGATCCGGCCGTCTCAGCCGGCCAGGTCACCACCACGAACAGCAAGTCCGGGACGTTCTATGCCACGACCTCCGGAACGTACTTTGACGATGTCGTGCTCCTGCTGGCCGTCAACGGCACCGTCCCGGACAACTTCGCCGCGAGAATAAAAACCAGCGGGTACACGTGGACGCCGACCGGTTCCGCGCCGGCTGCCGGCAGTTACACCTACCAGCCCATGGCCCTCGACCAGACGTTTTCCCGGCGCGATCTCTTCTACGGCCCGCAGAACTGGAAACCCACGCAGGGCGACGCAGGCTATCCCCTCTTTGCCGGCGAAGACATGACCAGTCCGGTCAACCAGTACCAGCTCATGTTCATCGACACCCGGGCCGGTCTCATCAATGACAACAGTCTCACGGACAAGGGTGCCGTGAAGATCGAGTACACGTTCACCAACCTGCCCGACAACGCCCACTTCAACGTCTATGGCTGGAGGACTTCCTCCGGCATGGGCTGGACCAATGCCCTGACCGGTTCGGACCGCAGCGGGTATTCCGTGATCCCGGTCACGCTCCCGCCCATCGCGGACTTCGCCGCCAACCAGACCGAAGGCATTGCACCGTTCCAGGTCCGGTTCAGGGATGTCTCGCTGAATACCCCGACCCGGTGGGCGTGGGACTTCGGCGACGGCAGCTCTTCGACCGAACAGGACCCGGCCTACACCTACGCCACCGCCGGGACCTACCCGGTTACTCTCGTCTCAACGAACGCCAGGGGTTCCGGCACGAAGACCCGTACCGGCTACATCACGGTAAAAGCCCCGTCACAAACAACGAACCTGTTCAGCTTCCCGGGTATCTGGGTCGAGACCAACGGCACGGCCCAGAACGCCACGATGGTAACGGCAAACTCCAGCGTCTCGGGCAACAATGTCACCGTGACCGGCATCGGCGGCGGCTGGGACAATGTCGTAATCACGCTGACAGAACCCCCGGTCCTGGACGGCGCGAACTGGACCGGCACCATCGACAGCGCCCAAATTGTTACTATCCCGTTCACGGTCCCGATCACGGTGCTCGGCACCCCGAATGGCACCCTGTCGCTGTACCTCACGAGGCTCCCGAACACCACCGCATCGCTTGACACGCAGATCACCTCCGATCCCGCGACCTCCGAACAGGGTTCGTTCACCCGCATTGTCGCGGCGGCCGGGAAACAGATCGACGCCACCGCGTACACGGTCAACTTCACGAAATCGGATATCGCCAATGCAGCCAATGGCGGTATCATCACCCGCGCCAATATCTCCATGGCCGTCAACCAGTCCTGGGTCGATAGTAATGGCGGCACCTCGCATGTCGCGATCCTGCACCGGTCGGACGATGGCACAACAACCTTCCTGCCAACCACGTATGCCGGCGCCGATTCGGAAGGCAACGCAGTCTTCATTGCACCCTCTGATGAGGGTCTCTCGACATTCGTCCTCGCAGCAGTCTCGGCCATCCCCGCACCAACAACCAGCAGTTCATCCTCCTACAGCAGCGGAATGAACAGTGAGCACGCTGATGCTGCGGCCCGCGAGAATGCCGCATATCTCGCAGCGATGCTTGCAACACCGTCCATCACATCCACGCAGGCGGTTACTCCCGCGCCAACCGTCACAACCGTCCCGACCCCGACCGATAAGCCGAAGGTGAGAATCACCCCGTGGCCGACATGGCAGGGCCCGGTTGTCCAGCAGGATGGGACTCCCGACCCGGGCGTTGAACCCGGCACGGCCCCCGGCGCCGGGCTGTTGAATAACCCGTACATCCTCCTCGCGGAAGCGGTCGCAGCCATCGTCCTTGTCACGACCAGTATCGTTGCTTACCGGCGCAGGAAGCGCGACCGCGATCCGCTCGGGCCGCTCAGGTGAGACTCATGAAAACCATACTCTGCCAGACTATCCGGGGAATCATCGTCATCTCCCTCCTCTGCGGCATCATCGTCCCGGCAACCGGCACCATACAGGATGAGGGCCCGCTTACGGCCCGCTTCACGGTGGATCGGGTGTACGGAGCCGCCCCGCTCACCGTACAATTCACCGATACCTCGAACGGTACCTCCGATTCCTGGTACTGGGAGTTCGGGGACGGCAACATCTCGAAACGGCAGCATCCGGCGTACACCTATCAGGATAACGGGAACTTTACGGTGACTCTCACCGTACGGCAGCAGGACCAGACCTCGCAGTATACCCTGCCGGTACCCATCACGGTCCGGACCCGGGCGATAATTCCGGAACCGGACTTCACCTTCAACATCAGTTCAGGATTATCCCCCCTGGCAGTCCGGTTCACGGATATGTCGGACGGATCGCCTACCTCATGGTCGTGGGACTTTGACAATGACGGGACCATCGACAGCACCGAGCAGGACCCGGTCTGTGTCTACCAGGAGCCGGGGAACTATACGGTTACCCTCGAAGCCGGCAACTCGTTCAGGACCCGGAAAATTACCCTGACAGAAATAATTGCCGTCCGTCAACCCGGGCCCGGGGTCATGTTTGCCGCAAACAACACGACCGGGTACCCTCCCATGAGCGTCCGGTTCAAAGACCTGTCATCGGGAACACCGACCGCATGGTCGTGGGACTTCGACAATGACGGGACCATCGACAGCACCGAGCAGGATCCGGTCTGTGTCTACAAGATCCCGGGGAATTATTCGGTCAGCCTCAGGGCAACCAACAGTTCCGGCTCAACGACCCGTGTAGAGGAACGCATGATCATCGCAGCAAGCCCGGAGCCGGTTGCCGGGTTCACTGCAAACCGGACCCTTGGCGGCCGTCCCTTTACGGTCAGGTTCAATGATACATCGACCGGCCCGGACATCACCCGATGGGCCTGGGACTTTGACAATGACGGTATCATTGACAGCACGGAACAGGACCCGGTCTGTATCTATAACCTGACCGGCGACTACACCGTCAACCTCACCGTCGGCAATGCGCAGGAATACGGCACGCGGTCCAGGGAACGGTTCATCACCGTCACAAACGGCGTATCCCCCGACTTTACCGCGAACCAGACCTTCGGGACAGCGCCCCTTGCAATCAGGTTCACGGACTTGTCCGTTGGGCCGGGCATCACCAGCCGGGCCTGGGACTTTAACAATGACAGCGTTATTGACAGCACCGAACAGGACCCGGTCTGTGTCTACCGGATCCCGGGGAATTATACCGTCAATCTCATGGTCGCCAATGCGGACGGGGCTGAAGCAGTATCCGGTATCGGGTTCATCACGGTGACCAATGCGCTGACACCGGACTTCACCGCGAACCAGACATCCGGGATCGGGCCTCTTGCCGTAAGGTTCACCGATAACTCGACCGGCTCGGGCATCACCCGATGGGCTTGGGACTTTAACAATGACGGGACCATCGACAGCACGGAACAGGATCCGGTCTGCGTCTATAACCAGCCGGGAGAATACACGGTCAACCTCACCCTCGGTGCAGCTACCGGTCCAGCATGGATAAAAAAACCGGAATTCATTACGGTCACGACCGGGATACCGCGGGCACGGTTTGGTGTGAACCGGACAACGGGGATTGCACCGCTTGCGGTCCAGTTCAAGGACGTCTCGGTCGGTGAGAATATCACCAGCCTGACCTGGGATTTTGACAGCGATGGGACCATCGACAGCACCGATACGATCCCGTTATGCATCTATACCCTGCCCGGGAAATATACAATCACGATGACGGCAACCAATTCCCATGGGACAAATTCAACCCTGATGAAGGATTTCATCACGGTCGAAAGTTAAAGAATAAAACCAGTATCTTTTTTTCGTCCACGCTTGGAAAAACCTGCGGGGCCGGGTACAGCGACTCAGTCGTCGTCATCGTAGATCGCATAATAGCAGGCGGAGCACAATCCCAGGGAACTGGCAACGGTGTCGGTCCGGTACGGTCTCCTGCATTCCCTGCAGGAACGGACATACCGCTCCCTGCACACGGGACATAACTCCTCACCCGGCTTTTCTCCTTCCGGTAGACCTGTATCGTACACCGATCCGCATTTACGGCAGGTACGGGTGGGATGGGGATTGCAAAAGACAGACTGTTTTTCCTGCGTTTTCATACTTATTCTCCGGAAAAACCGCTGCATGCAGCGTTGTGAAGAAATGCCGGTATACCGGAAATTTCCTTACGGTTCCGGAACCGGCCCTGATCATGCGGCCGGCCCGAATGTGATATTTTGATGATGATGAGATTTTTTGTCCTTTGTCGTGCTCTTGCATACGGTTATGACAACGCATTTCCGTTCTTCTCCCGGAGGCCAGACGCGTATTGTATATCACAACACGGTTAATCCAGACACGGTCGGAATGTACGTTATCGATATTTTGTACGTTTCAGGACTATAAATATACAATGAAATGTGTTTGATTTTTACAATAAGTTAAGTTTTAATTATTTACAAACAACGGATCCTAAACGTTTCCCTGCTGCCCGGTAATCACAAGGGGCATCCCGCCGGGGGGAGATGGTTCCCGTCATTGCCCCGTCATTCATCATCCTCGCCCCGTCCCCCATGACCGTGGCGATGGCCCCGACCGGACCCGGGCTGGTGTTCGCGGTGCCCGGCCGTATCGGAAGCAGACCGTTCCAGCACCGAGCCATCCGAAGCATGGACCCTTATCCCGTCGATGAGGACGGTCTTCCGGGTACCGCTTGAATCCTCGATGGAAACAGAATCGCCGGGCCGGATGGTGATATCCTTGAGTTTCTCCCGCTTGCCATGCATCTGGATATCCTCGATGAGGACATGCGTCCCGAAGGATTTGTTCAGCACCATCTGGACAACGCCCGAATGGACCATCTGCCGCATGCAGTGTGCCGGGAGAAAACGCATACGGAACCCGACCACCGGCTCGTGCCGGACGGTCTCTGCCAGCCCTTCAAAACCGGTCTCGTGGTATGCTTTGATATCGTGAACCTTTGGGCTTGCCCGTGCAACTGCGGGCCCTACCGTATGGCAGGCAAGGATCCCGGTCACCTCATCGATGGAGATGACCCTGAGCACGTGCTGGACCGGGCAGCCGGGTTCAACAGGCCGGCCCCGGAGAATATCCCCCGGCGCGATCCCCCACCGGTCAGCAAGGTCTGCCCTGATCGGCTGGATATAGCGCCGGGCGGAAGGTTCGCCGGGGAAGGGTCTCACGGAGAAATCGTAATCGAACCCGAAGATATCCCTGCCCGGGGGGGAGGGTGCGGCCGGCAACCGGGCCGGCCCGGGCCGGCGCGGGTAATACGGGCAGTCCGAAAGATCCTTTTTTCCCTGGCGGGCAAGGAGAATGAACTCGCTGCACGGGGCACATCCGCACGCCCCGCAGTTACGGCCGGGAGGTTCCCATGCCATCCCGGGTCACTCTCCCCTGTACAGATCGTCGGCCCCGTCAAGGGTCTTCAGGATCCCGAAATGGTTCTGCCACCCGATCTCCTTTTTCCCGGCACAGATCGTACAGACCGCTAAGGGCGGCATGCCCCGGAGTACAATCGCGTCCGGATCCAGGATGTCGGGCACATTCCGTATGGCCATCGTCAGGAAGCGGAGACCGGTCCCGTGGACTGCATTGGTCTCGATGATATCCACCCGGGGGGCGACATCCCTCACCTGCTCCCGGAACACCTCTTTTTCTGCCTGCGAGATCAGGTCGACTTTCGTCACAACCGCAATATCGGCAAGCGCGATCATCGGGGCCATCTTCAGGGGGCTGTTCGTCCCGCTGACTGCCGAGAGCACGACAATCCCGAGCGACTGCGTGGTATACGGGGTGCAGCGGAGACAGAGACCTGCACTCTCAACGATCAGGATCCCGGCCCCGAGGTCCTCTGCCCACGAGATCGCGTCCCGGAGCACGAGGATTCCCGTGTGGTCGGGGCAGATATCCCCTGAATAGACCTTCTTTGCCGGGATACCGAACTCCTTTTTCAGTTCTTCATCCTCGAACGCCTGCACCACATCGATCTTGAGAAACGCAACCGTGAATTCCCCGGTAAGCTGCCGGATGATCTGGCGGATGACCGCCGTCTTGCCGGCACTTGGCGGGCCGGCAAAGATCAGCAGCTTCATGAAATGTCCTCCCCGCCATCAAGAAGTGTCCCGGCACGGATCTCTTCCCGGATTTTGAAAAGGACCCGGTCCATCGAGGAAACCAGATGAATGATCTTCTTCTCGCGCCCGCCGGGTATGATGATCCTCTCCACAGCGCCGTTCCGCATCACGATGCGACGGTCAGACAGGAGAGCAAGGAAGGGGTCGTGGGTGACGAAGATGACCGCCTTGTTGTTCGCCTTCAGGGTTGAGATCACGGTCTCCTTGAAGATACCCCCGCTCTCCACTTCATCGAGCAGGATGATCGGGGCACTGCTGATGGTGATTGCATCGGCGATTAAGAGAGACCGGGTCTGGCCCCCGGAGAGGGAAGTCATGTGCATTGGAGCGGCAATCTTCTCACCGGTAAACTCGTTTGCGAGGGCAATCGTCTCACCAACACGGGAATCATCCGGGATCCTGCGGGCCCTGATATGCATCTCCAGGAATTCTTTGACCGTCAGGTCCGCAATACACTTGGTATTCTGGGTAATGAGGGCAATCGGCTTTTTCGCCGGGTCGCGGACCATCTCATCCGGGGGGATCCTGCCGTTGACCAGCACGGTCCGCCCGGTCACGGTATCCTTGCAGGCAAAGACCTCGATATCGTTGATGAACGCGGTCTTCCCCGACCCCGTCGGACCCACAACCGAAACCGTATCGCCGGCCCGGAGTACGATCTCATCAAAAATTTCCAGGGATCCGTCCCGGGTCTTCCCGGAAAGGACGGTTATTATGACGGGTGTAAAAGGCTCCATGATCGTTCATCCGTACGGGTGCCTGGATTCAGGGCTTCAGCCACAGGAAAATCCCCCCTCCGATAATCCCGACAACAACAACCGCATCCAGCAGGATCCCGGCGATCTTCGTCCCGACAGGAGAGGTGCTTTTGTTGTCTTGTTGTGTGGCCGTAGAATTCTGTACCTGGGTAAAAGCGGCACCCGGACTTGCCGGACTATCCGAGAAGATCCAGCCCTCATCACTGTTGAGTTGAGGGGTATCGAAGATCCGGATATAATCCGGCATGGCGATGCCAAACACACCGCCATCCGAAGTGGTCACGTTCAGGTTGACGGTATAATTCCCTGCATGCCGGAAAACAAAGACCGGGTTCTGCGCAGTGCTGTCCGGCAACCCGTCACCGGTAAAATCCCAGGACCATGCCGATCTGTTGGGAATTGATGAATTATCCCAGAACTGCACGGCAAGGGGAGGCACACCGCCGGTAATATTGGCAGAAAAAACCGGCGTGTAAACAACCTGCTGGCCGGGTTTTCCGTAACTTGCGCCGTTGTACTGATAGGATTGCCCGTCACCGGTAGTGTAGCTATAACCGGAACCGCTCCCCACGGAACCTGTTGTTACCGTAATCAGGTTCGCCAGTGTCTTTGTCGCGCTGATACCTTGGTTATTTGTTGCAGACAGGCTGACCGTATAGGTACCTGCCGCGGTATACACATGCACCGGGTTCTGCTCGGTCGATTTGCCACCGTCACCAAAGTCCCAGTTCCATCCACTGACCGACTGGGCGGTCGTGTCCGAAAACTGGACGCTGAATGGTGCAGGCCCGGACGTGACACTTGCGGAAAAATTTGTCTGCGGGCCATGGAATACCGGGATGCTGCTCCCAAGGGACGGAAACTCGGATGCCTTATCGGCAAACTCGGGCCCGAGGACGGTGTACCCGCTGACGGCAGAGGGCACGCTCCCGCCGGACGTGAGCCCGTTGGACCACGAGATCCCTTTACCCTGCGTTGTGTTGTCGTTCCACGCATACGTGTTGAACGAGACAACCTTATCCAGGTTCTCGATCCTGTACTCGACTTTCACCGCACCGTAATCGGTGAGCGTCGAGACATCGATCGCATCGGGCCGGTCTACCTTGGCGTTGGGCCCCAGCGGTCCTGCTTTGAGATCGACAAACATCAGCTTGAATTTCCTCGTTGAATCGGTCGTGTCCTGTCCGTAATAGATCGGGTAATCGGAGGGAACATTATTCCCGGCAGGTCTCCATGTCTGCGGCCCGTACACAAACTGCGATTTGGTAAATGTCTGGTCAACGGCACCGGCATGGTAGGTTACCTGGGAAAGCGTTGGGGGAGTATCTTTTGTCCCGGTTGGCGCCCAGGAATACCCGCTGGATTTGATATGGATGGCGAAATTGTCAGGGATCTCACCCATGACGGCGACAAGGAGGATCGCTTCATCCTGGTATCCCCGCCCCCCTGTTTCGGTGACATAGAACGTGCCGGACTGGTACGTGGTTGTCGAGACATCGCCATAGTTTGGCAGGTCGGCTGAATTCGAAGATACGTGGAGCGCATTAATCCCGCCCCCGCCGTCCTGGTTGAACTTGAAGTAATAAGAGCCCGCGGGCTGGTTTGCAAACGCAAGGTTCGCAATATCGCTTTTTGAAGGGATAATGCCGAGTGTCGTGGGTGTATCTGCTGCCAGTACCGGCAGGCAGATCATCGCTGCAAGGAAGATGGCAAAAAAAACCTTCACCCGGATTTCTCTGTCTGGTACGCTGCTTTCTCTCATGTCCTTGAATTCACTCCGGGCATTTTGTAAATCAAAATATGTTAATCCTCCAAGTAAGATAAGTATTTTTAATTTATCTGCCGCCAACCCTATCAATTGTTATGGCCCGCAGGTACGGGCATACCCGGTATGACCGGAAAGTGAGAACCCATGATCATTCCCCGCACCACGAAAAACCCCGGTCCGGAAAAAACTATCCGGATTCTGGTTGTCGTACTTGGCCTGTTCTGCTGTGTAATGCCCGTCGGGGCCGGGGATGTCACGCTCTCTGTCCCCGTAAGCGAGTTTTACGTCATCGTGGGTGAGGAAGCCGTCATCCCCCTGACGATCGTGAGCAGCTATGATCACGACATCACCGGCACACTCCGGCAGGTCATGATCCCCGTATCGGCAGGAACCGATCGGTCCGGCGCCGGCAACGTCCGTTCCCGGGAATTTGCGGCATTCACGGAGGAGCGGACGGTACAGGTAGCGGTGGGACGGTCGGATGTGCCGGCAGATTATATCCTCACCTTCACGTTCAGTTATCCGGAAGGTGAAGGAAGGATCTCAACACTGGGGGGAATAACCGTCCATTATATCGCGAGTATGGAGGACGCCCGGCCAACCGATGGGACCCTGACAGGTACGGATATTGCAGCCCCGTCACCGGCATCATCGGGGAGTTCTGGGACAAACAATGCCGGTCAGGCAAAAAACCCGGACAACACGCCGGCCGGTACAACAAAACAGCAGCCAGAGCCCCTCCAGCTCAACCAGAACACCTCTGTCCTGGAGGCCCTGATGAGCGAAGAGAAGAACGTCAGGGAAAAAAATGCATCGGCCCTGGCCGCGTACGTGATCGCCGATCCCATCATACGGTCCATCAACACCTCGCTTGCCGGGGCAGGATATTTCCTGGAAACGACGAAGACCACACCCGTCTCCGACCGGTCCGGCACCTTCCTGCTCACGTATGGATCCGAAACAAAAAATGTCCTTGTCCGCGGGTCTGTCCTGGAGACCCGTGTCCTGTTTGCGGAAGAATCTTCAAAAACCCCGTTTCCCCTTCCCACCGCACTGCAGGAGAACACAACGTTCCGGCAGTACAAAGAGCGCCTGGCCGGCCGGGGTTTTGTCCGCGATGAGAGCCGGATCAACATTACCCCGGACCTGGCCACGGCCGACCTCACGTTCTCCGGCAGCAGGGCCATCCCTCTCCGCCTCCATGCCGAAATCCGGAATGGGACGGTCATCGACATCGCGGGAGACGATCCTGACGGGTTCCCCGTACCTGCCGGCCAGGTTGCTGCCCTTGCCGGTGCCATACTCATCTGTGCAGGGATCTGGTACTTTGCCCGGCACCGTCCCCCCGTTACCGTCGCAGTCACGGAATTTTGTGAAATCTGTCCCATGCCGGTGAACCCGGCAGATGCCATCGTGCAGCTCCTCTCCGAAGCTGAACAGGATGCAGCGGGAGGATCCCTTCCGGAAGCTTACCGCAAGACCGGCCGGGCAATCCGGATTATTCTTGCGCAGAGGATCGGCAGCAGGAATGAACTGACGAACCGCGATATCGATCGCAATCTTGGTTCCTGCTGGGGAAAAGCAGAAAAGATCCGCCGGGCACTGGACCGGTCTTCATCGGTCGGGTTTGCAAAAGATCTTCCGGAGGCTCATGAGGTCCGGGAGATGATCGGTTTTGCCCGGCACCTCCTGGATGAATATCCATACCCGATGCGGTCATCCGATCCGGATGCCGGGAACGCAAAGGAACCGTGAAGATTCTCAAACATGGAATGGGCAGGAGCCCGGCGGGTTGCAGGATCCCCGATAACCGGGGGGAGGGATCTTTCCTGCACGAAGGGGGGATGTACACCCCCGGTCCCCCGGTTTTACCAATCCGGTGTTAAAATGACCTCCGTTTGCCTTTTTCCGGGAATTTGCACCGGCCTGAACGGGGGGGTTTTCAGGTTATTTTTATGGAAACTGCCATTTCTGCTCCCGATTGGCGGGTACGACGTCCCGGCAGGAGAAAAACCGGCCTGTATAGAGCTGTTTGGAACGGGAAACTGGCGGAGGGACATATTCCTGGTTGTGGGAGGGGGGGTGATTCCGGCCAGCCTGATCCCGGGAAGAGTTGTTACCGGGTATTTCTTCAACGGGTATAAGGAAGCGGTAATCCGCCGGTTCAAGTAAATACTTTTTTGTTTACATTTGAGGAAAATTAAACAAAACTATTATTCACCTTTCCCCTACATTACCTGAGAGTTGGTCCCTATGATTTATATCAGCATTGACGATACCGATACCCTCACGGGTCCCCGGGGAACGGGAAAACTTGCACGGAACATCGCCGACACCGTTGTTGCAGACTACCCGGTCTTCGGGGTTACCCGCCACCAGCTGTACGTGCACCCCGATATCCCGTACACCTCGCATAACAGCAATGCGGTGATCCATGTGAATGCTGGAGGCGACGATGCCACCATGGACCACCTCTTCGAGATCGCCGAACAGGTGATGATGGACGATTTCCTCGATGGCAGCGACCCCGGCCTTGCCGTTGCTTCGGACCGGCAGATCACCTCCTCGCTCATCGTCTATGGCCAGGATGCAAAATGCTCGATCATCACCCAGGAGCGGGCCCGCACGCTGGCAAAGAATCTCGGCATCCGGCTCAAGGGCCTGGGCGGGACTGAGGACGGTGTGATCGGCACCATGGCGGGTCTCGGCCTCGCATATTCCCGGAGCGACGGGCGTTTTCTCCAGAAAGGGGACATACGGTCGATCATCGGTTCGTGTACGGTAGAAGAACTCCTCCGGCATGGCATTGACGAGGTCTGCACGATGGACGGCCGGCAGATCTCAACCGGGACCGTCAACTTCCGGCCCGGCAAACCTCCCCGGCCCTGCCCGATCTGCGGCAGGTCAGTGGTCTTCGTCAAGGTGGAATCTGACTGCCTGATGGAAGACAAACGGGACTAGGCAATGGAATTCCGTGCCAGGGTCGGGCTGGTGTTTGTCCTGCTCGGGTGTTTCCTCGGGCTCATGCTCGTGCTCGACACCTTCAGCGGAGAAATGTTCCCGCAACAGGAAGTGGCGATCGTACCGGGGGTCCTCATCGACCAGACCTTCACAAAAGCCGGCTTCCTGTATGGTCCCCAGTCCTGGCGGCCAGGTTACGATCCCCTTGGTATCGAACCCGGCGTTGAACAACCCGGTAATTCCCGTTGGTACCTCATGTTCATCGACCTCAACGCAACCCCGGTCAGCGGCAACCCGCAGGTGAAGAGACTCGGTTCGGTGAGAGTGACGTATAACATGACGGGCCTTGTTGGCAGGGCCGTTTTTCACACGTACGGGCTTACCACCGGCACCATGCCGACACGGACGAACCGGCAGACCGGGACCAACCATTGTGCCTATGTTGTGACGGGAAATGCACCTGCCGGCACATCCATGCCGGCAGCAATCCCACTCGTTGTCCAACCCACCCACCAGTACAGGATTGCGATCTCCAACAACCAGGCCGCGGATTATGCGGGCATGACGAGCACGACACGGAGTTTCCAGTTCACCCAGCCGGGCGCAGGCCAGGGGGCCCTGCACATCACGTCAGACCTGAAAAAACCGCTGGGAATGGTCACGGAAACATCCGGCCTTAACGGGACGTTCTATGTTACCGCCACCGGAGGCAACCCGGGCAACGACCTTCTCCTGCTCGTGGCCGTTGACCGGCCACAGGCAGACGATTTCGCCCTGCGGGTACGGACGGAGTTTATCAGGACGTGAGTCATGGCAGTAATAAAACCGTATTTTTCCCTGTACGAGATCGCCCTCCTGTCGCTCTGTGCTGCACTCATCGTTGCCCTGAACATTGCCCTGGCAATCCCGCTGAAAATTCCCGGCCATACCGGTATCTACTGGGTAGTCCCGGTCATCATCGGGGTCGGGATCGTAAAAAAACCCGGGGCAGGGACGTATATCGGTTTCATCTCGGGAATCCTTGCCACGCTCTTCGGGCTCAATACCCTGCATATCTTCAACCTCCTCATCTACCTGTCGATGGGCATCACGATCGATATCCTCGGTTTTGTCTTCTTCTACCGGTTGGATCACCCGGCGGCCGGGTTTATTACAGGAGCTGCCGGCAACCTCGTCAAGATGATCGTGAACTATACCCTCCAGACGTTCCTTGGGATCCCGGCGGGATTCATCCTGATCGGCATTGGCACGGCGTCCATTACCCATGTGATATTCGGCGGGATCGGGGGAATCCTTGCCGCCCTGGTATTAAGCCGCCTCCTGAAAGCCGGGGTGATTACCCGTGACAGGTCCTGATCCGCTGATCGTGATGCGGAACCTCACCTTCCGGTATGCGGGGGACACGCCCAGGCACAAGGATCCTGTCCTCTGCCAGGTCAGCCTCACGATATATCCCGGGGAATTCGTGGTGGTCACCGGGCCGAGCGGCTCAGGTAAATCAACCCTTGCCCGGTGCATGAACGGCCTGATCCCGCACGCCACGCGGGGGACCATGGAAGGCAACGTGATCGTGCAGGGAATGGATACAAAAGACTTTGATGTCCCGGACTTTGCCCGACATGTCGGGATGGTCTTCCAGGATCCCGGCAGCCAGCTGGTCACGGGGGATGTCGAGAGCGAGATCGCGTTCGGCCTTGAGATCCAGAATCTGCCGGCAGCGGAGATCCGGTCCCGGGTTGACAGGATTGCGGGGACCCTTGCCATCACCCATCTCCTTGGCCGGACAATCCGCACCCTCTCGTGGGGGGAACGGCAGCGGGTAGCAATCGCCGCCGTCCTTGCAGTTCTGCCATCCATACTCGTGCTGGACGAGCCCCTTTCCGGGCTCGATGTTCCTGCCGCACGCGATCTTGCCCGGCTCCTCTCGGAATTAAATGCCGCCGGGACCACCGTCATCATCCTGGAACACCGGACAGCCGGACTGCTTCCCCTTGCCAGCCGTGTCATTGCGATGAAAAACGGGGAAATTATTGCAGACCGCCGGCCCGATCCGGGCATTCCCGGAACTGAACGCATGCAACACCTCACCGGTCCATGTCCCTGTGGGGGATGCCCGCAACCAAAGGACGATTTGGCGGGGGGTCGGACGCAGGGATTTTTTTGCGACCGGTCCCGTATCCCTTCGCTGCGCTTCGAAGACGTAACATTCCGCTATCCCGGCGAACCAGAACCAGTCCTCAACGGGATCTCGCTTGACTTTTTTCCCGGGGATGTGACGATCCTTGCCGGGCCCAATGGATCGGGCAAGACAACTATCCTGAAACACTGCAACGGGCTTCTTGTACCTGACCGCGGGACCGTTGTTTTGGGGGCCACTCCCCTGTCTGCAATTACCATTGCAGATGCAGCCCGCACGGTCGGCCTGCTCAGCCAGCATGCCGGTTTCCAGATCTTCGAGAGTACTATTACGGATGAACTGGCATTCGGGCCAAGGAACCTGAAGAAAAGTCCATCGGAGATCGGGAAAATAATCGGGGCTGCCCGGCGGATGTGCTCCCTCGATCATATCGACCCGTCCACGCCCCCGCTCGGGCTCTCTGGAGGGGAAAAACAGCGGGTGGCGGTTGCAGGAATCCTCGCCATGGAAACTCCCGTTGTGATCCTTGACGAACCCACGTTCGGCCTCGACCCCGCACTCAAACAGGGGCTTGCGGCACTGCTCCGCAGAATGAGCAGTGAAAAAAAGACCGTCATTGTCGCCACCCATGACGAGGAGTTCGCCAACGCCTGCGGGGACCGGTTCATCAGGATCGCTGCCGGGCGTATCGAATCCGACGAGCGGATCCCGCTGCACTCCCGCGGCTGCACAAAAGCAGGAGACCCCGGGGGCATGCCTGTTTGAGTCCCGATGCCCTCCCCCCGTGCGGGAATAAAAAAAAGAACCAGCGGCTGCAGCTTCTCCGGTACCAGCCCGGGGATTCATTCCTCCACCGGCTTGACCCCCGCACAAAACTCATCATGCTTATCGTGGTCAGTCTCGTCGCACTCTTCTTTTCCACCCTTTCAGCACTGGTACTGCTCTTCCTTTTCGAACTGGCGCTCGCCTGCACCTGCCGTGCAGGGAAACAACTCCTGCGTGCCCTCACGCTGACCGCTCCCCTGCTGGTCCTTGTCGTCGTCCTGGACAGTTTCTTCTCAAAAGTTTCAGAAGGCCCGGTCTTCTTCTCTGCGCAGATCGGGTTTATCCATCCCGAAGTCACCGCAGGGGGGATCCTTGTTGCCGTTGCCATGGGATTCCGGCTCCTTGCGCTGGCCGGGATCTCATTCCTTGTTATCAGGACAACCTCGCCCGACGATGTCGTGCAGAGCCTCAAGGGCATGCATGTGCCGCCGATCCTTGTCTTCTCCCTCGGTTATGCTATCAGGTCGATAGCGGACCTTGCCGGGGATACCAAAGAGATCATGGATGCCCAGCGGTCGCGGGGCCTTGAACTGGACCGGGGGAGCGCACTGAAAAACCGGGACAAGCTTGCGGCGCTTTTTATACCGGTCACGGTCAGCATGATCCGCCGCTCCCGGAATACCTCCGATGCCATGCAGGCCCGGGGATTTCGCCAGTCCGAGTCCCATTCCTGCCTGAAGAATTCAGGGTTCAGCAGCCGGGATTATCGTATGCTCCTTGCCCTTGCTGCACTCTTTGCCGGGCTCTGGAGCACAAGGTACCTGTTTCCCGTCTAATCGGGATTTTAAAAATAGTCCACGGGATCTAAAAAAAGATTATACAATATTCCCTTCATTTTTCAGGAGCATATCAACGTGAGCTTCGGCATCATCGCCATCAAACTGGATGATGAAACTCCCGGCCTCGCGTACAATGAACGTCTTCGGGGTCAGCATGCCAAACTCGCGGCCAAACCCATCATCAGATAATTTTCTGCCGGAATTTTTATCGAACACCGTGACAGTGAATTCTGAATCCGGTGAAGGATAGGTATAATTTATCAGGATGTCGGTCCGTAATTCGGATTTTGACGACCGGTTTATCGTCATCTTGCTGTCCGTGACGATAAGTGGGGAAACGTTATACCTGATAACAAGCGGCGGGACTTTCACATCAAATGCCACGGCCGTTGGATCTTCTCCTGCCAGGTAAGAAAGGTCATCTGAATAGATCAGGGCATAGGACTCTTCCGGGGCCGCCTGTGTCGTGGGAGGGATGTACCGGAGTGACGACTGGCCCGGGTCCGGTGTCGTCACCGGTGTCACGACAGACACATACCTGACGGTAGGGACGGGGGTTGCTTTTGTCGGGACAAAGATCGCCTGGCCTGATGAGGCCGGGATTTTATCTCCGGCTGGCTGCTGGGTATTTCCGGCAAGGGAACCGCTCCCGGAAACTGCCGTTGCCGATCCCTGGCCTAAAATAAGTGAGAAAAACGACGGGCCCCCGATAAGGAACACATTGACGACATCGATGAGCAGGATCACACCGATAACCAGTGCGACCGCAATGTAAATATTTCGTTCTTTAGGTTGCAGACTCATTGCAATAGTCTTGACAAAGTTATTATTTATTCATTTACTTTTGAAAATTGTTAAATAAAATTAATTAAGAAGGATCCTGAAGAGTCTGCTGTGTCGGTATCACAAATCCGGAATACCGGTTCCCTGTCCGCATTGGCCGGCTGGAACTTTCCTGTGGCCCGCCAGCACGTGATTGAGAACCGGGGAAACCAACCATGAATGCAGAAATTTCAGGCATGAATATACGGGCAGAAGAGTATGCAGGAAAACTCGATGCCCTCAGGCACGCGATGCAGACGGTCGTTATCGGGCAGGATGCCGTGGTCGACCGTCTCATCATCGCGCTCTGTACAGACGGCCATGTCCTTCTTGAAGGCGTACCGGGTATTGCAAAGACCCTCACGGTCCGGACCCTGTCGCAATGCATTGCCTGCAGTTTTGCCCGGATCCAGTTCACTCCCGATCTCCTCCCCGCGGATATTACCGGGACGAAGATTTTTGACCAGAAATGCTCCTCATTCACAACCGTCCGGGGGCCGGTCTTTGCCAACTGCATCCTTGCCGACGAGATCAACCGGGCCCCTCCCAAGGTCCAGTCAGCGCTCCTTGAAGCGATGCAGGAGAAGCAGGTGACCATCCAGGGTGAGACCCACCCGCTTCCACGGCCGTTCTTTGTCCTTGCCACGCAGAACCCCATCGAGTCCGAAGGTACGTATCCTCTTCCCGATGCGCAGGTAGACCGGTTCATGTTCAAGGTGCAGATGACGTACCCGAAGAAAGACGAAGAGATCAGGATCCTTGACCTGTTCACGGAAGGTACGCCGGCCCGGCCGGCCCCTGTCATGGGAACAGAAACAATCATCGCCATCCAGTCCTTCACGCGGAGCCTGTATGCGGATGCCGCGATCAAACGGTATGTTACCGATCTCGTGGATGCAACGCGGAATCCCGCATCCTCCGGCATCGATGCCGCCCGGTATATTGCGTATGGGGCATCCCCCCGCGCATCCATCGGCCTTATCCTCGGGGCCAAGGCACGGGCACTGCTGGCAGGACGGGGGTACGTGATCCCGGAAGATGTGCAGGCGGTCTCCCACGATGTGCTCCGGCACCGCATCCTTTTAACGTACGAAGGCGATGCGGAGGGAATCACTCCCGATGCGATCATAGACTGCCTGCTCAAAACGGTACCGGTGCCCTGAGTCGTGTGATGATGAACAATAACCGGTGAGAAAAAATGTGGTTGCATGAATGAACGGGCCCGCCTTATCGGGAACTTAAAGAAGATCGGGATGATAACGAACGCACTCGTGGTCGGATTCCAGTCTTCCTCCCACCGGTCACGCTTCAAAGGCCAGGGCCTGGAGTTTGCCGGGGTCCGGAAGTACGTGGCCGGTGACGATATCCGTTTCATCGACTGGAACGTCACCGCCCGGTGCAACAACCTGTTCGTACGGGAATATTCCGAGGACCGCGACCAGACTTTTTACTTTGTTGTCGATGTCTCCGGTTCCTCCTCATTCGGTTCAGACTCAAGCAAACGGGAGAAGATGCTGGAGGTGACCGGGACTCTCGCCTTTTCCGCCCTCTGCAACAATGACCGGATGGGCCTGTGCCTCTCTTCGGACCGAATGGAGCGGTTTATCCCGGCAGAGCGGGGAAAGAAACATCTCATCACGATCCTCAATACCCTCATTGACCACAAACCGGTCTCACGGGGCACCGGTATTGCCGCAACTGCCCGGTTCCTCGGATCGGCACTCCCGCGCCGGAGTTCGGTCGTGATAATCTCGGATTTTTTCCCGCAGGACTGTTTTTCTGACCTGCGTGTCCTTGCAAAGCGGCACGAGGTCTTAGCGATCCGGGTCCTGGACACCCGGGAAGAGGATCTTCCTGATGTCGGTTCGATCATCCTTGAAGATCCCGAGACCGGTGAACAGGTGCTCGCAGAAACGTCCGATCCCGTGTTCCGGAAAAAGTATGCGGCCCTTGCAGCGGAGAGTGCTGATAGGACCCGTTCGTTCTTCCGCCGGACCGGCATTGAGAATGTCCCGCTGTTCACGCACGAATCCTGCTTCATTGCCCTCCGGATATTTTTCCGGCAGATGAAGCAGAGGAGGAACCATGGCCGGGTTCTCTGATCCGCTCTGGCTTTGCGGCCTCGTTGTTATCCCGGCCCTTGCCGCTCTTTACTGGATCGTTTTACAAAAGAGGAAACGGGAGGCGCTGGAATTCTCCCGGGTTGCCCTGATAAAATCCGCACTCGGCAACCGGCAGAGTTCCCGCCGGCTCCACATCCCGGCTGCCCTGACTATCGCTGCCATTGCGCTGCTCATTGTCGCCCTTGGTGGGCCGCACATCCCGCTCACCGGTGTTAAGGAAGGCGTGAACGTTGTCCTGGTCATCGATGACTCCGGGAGCATGCAGGCCACAGACTATTCTCCCACCCGGCTCGACGCGGCCAAACAGGCTGCCGACCTGCTGATAAAAAACCTTGAACATGATGACAATGCAGGTGTCATTCTCTTTGAATCCGGTGCAACAACAGCAGCGTACCTTTCTTCGGATAAAGATCGGGTGCGCAAAAAACTTGCAGCAATTGTCCCCCGGGATGGGGAGACCGCAATCGGGGACGGCCTGATGCTCGCGGTCGATATGGCCCGTTCCATCCCCAATAAAAAGTGTGTCATCATCCTGCTCTCGGACGGGGTGAATAATGCCGGCTCGGTCTCTGTTGACAACGCTGTTGCAGCTTCAAAGGCTGCACGCATCCAGGTCTTTACGGTCGGGATGGGTTCAGATAAACCGGCTGTAACCGGGTATGACTGGCTGGGCGAACCGCAGTATGCCACGCTCGATGAAGCTGCCCTCCGCTCGGTTGCAGAAATGACCGGGGGACAGTACTTCAGGTCCGTTGATGAAAAGACTCTTGCGGAAATATACGCGGGACTGAACCAGGAGATCGTCCGCGGGGAAGAGGAGACCCCGGTGGGATCGTGGTTCATCGTCGCTTCCCTGCTCCTCCTCCTGGCCGGGTTTTACTGCCGGTACGGGAGGGGACGGGTCATTCCCTGAGGGTCCCCACGGGGTTGTCAGGATCTCCGTCGGATGGCACAGACGTCACCTGCCCCGGGGGGATGCCCTCCCCCGATCCCCGGTTTTGGGCAATCCGGGGTCAAAATGACCCCCGTTTACTATTTCCGGGGGTTGCCCGACCGGCCTGAATGGGGGGTTTCCGGGATGGTTTTTACAGGGCAGGTCATTTTCACCCCCGATTGGCTGATACGAGGTTTTCG
>JALOBP010000128.1 GCA_023228295.1 Methanoregula sp. | reverse complement strand
TTTTACCGGGAATTTCGCTGCTTACTCATTTCCGGGAGCCCTTCGCAATTCCTCGCTTCATCTGGGGGATTGTAAGCAGGTGTGCCCGGGACATGCGCCTTACTCACAATTGGGGGGAGGGGGTTGCCGGCCAACCCCCCCACCTTCCGGATTATAAACCGTGGGAACCCCCCCACCTATAACCAGGGGGGGTAGGCCGGTAACCCCCCCGGCTGGCCGGAAATTACCGGTGAGTGGGGCTGGCCGGGGCCATCTCTGATCGTAGTTTTACGTCGGGCGGGATAGGAAACGGCGGGTTGGGGCCGGGCCTGAGTGGGTGGGGGGGTTGGCGGTGAACCCCCCCTTCCATTTTTCCCATGCCACCCCCCTCCATGCCCCTCTCCGGCCTCGCCCCGCTGACCGTGAACTTCACCGACACCAGCATCGGCTCGCCAACGAGCTGGTAGTGGTATTTCGGCGACGACTCATACTCGGCCGAGCAGAACCCTACGCACGACGCAGCGATACAATCGGTTTTTTCGATAATTTCTCTAAAAAATCTCATCCACCGGTTTTTGTCGGAATTCCTGTCTCCAGTTCGAGATGGAAGGCGTCGATGACGTTTGCATTAATTGTTGTCATACTGGATACCCTTCACCACGTATCACACCTGTTGCCGATATGGTTTATGCGATAATCTGGCAATGCTGTGCCCCACTTCCCCGTCAAAACAAGCCTTAATACCTTAACGCAACCAAACTTGTGCAGATGAACGGGACAAAGCTTGCCGGCGGTCCGACGCAGGATGAGATTATGGCAGTCTCTCTTTTCAAGATGGGACTTACCCCTGCCGATACCGTCCTTGAGATCGGCTGCGGTACCGGAAAAGTCTCTGTTGCGATGGCAAAGACTGCAAAAAAAGTCCATTCTGTCGACAAGCGACCGGATGCCGTCTCGCTTTCTGCAAAAACAGCACGGACTGCGGGGGCACGCAACATTGAATTCTTCTGTACTGATGCCCGGGATTTCCTGAAGAACGATCAGGTTTATGACTGTGCCTTCCTTGGCGGCACGCATGGCCTTGAAGAGATTCTCCCGGTACTTTCAAAGAAGGTGAACCGGACGATCGTGATCAACGCGGTCCTGCTCAGCACGCTCGAACGTGCCGTCACGATCCTTACCGGACTCGGTCTCTTTTGTGAAGTCGTGCAGGTGCAGGTTTCACGATCCCATGATATTGCCGGAAGTATCATGTTCAAACCCATAGATCCCGTCTATATCATCGTTGCCCGGGGTGCAGCATGCTCGTAGGTCTCGGGCTGGGGCCGGGCAACCCGGACCTTCTTACCCTGCGTGCAGTACGTCTCCTTAAGGACGCGGATGCAGTTTTCGTGCCGGGCAGGATCGCTCATGATCTCGTTATTCCGTACCGCAAGCCGGTCATGCTTGATTTCCCGATGACCGACAACGAGACAAAGATCCGGCAATGCATGGTGGCAAATGCCGCAAAGATCGCCCCGGTAGCCGATAATGGCCTTGCAGTATTTGGCATTCTTGGCGACCCGAACTTCTTCTCGACATTCTCCCGTCTCTGTGCAGTTATTGCCGAGACGCACCCGGCAGTCGAGTTCCGTACGGAACCGGGCATCAGTTCCATAACGGCTTTTGCCGCTGCTGCCGGTGTGCCGGTCAACAGCGGCTTTACGGTCAGTGACGGCTCTGCATCTGCTGCCGGTATATTCCTGAAAGTCCGTAAACCCCGAAAGAAAGCCGCTGAGCTGCGTTCCGAGGGTTATAGTGAATTCATCCTTGTCGAGCGGATGTTCTTCCCTGAAATGAAGGTGTATCGGAATGAGGATCTCCCTGCCGAGAGCGATTACATGAGCGTGATGTATGCCCGCAAATAATCAGGAAAAGGTTATCTGGTTCGTCGGGGCTGGTCCCGGCGATCCCGAACTTATCACGGTAAAGGGAAAAGCCCTGCTCGACAAGGCGGACGTGCTGCTCTATGCGGGATCGCTTGTCAATCCCGCACTCGTCACTGCCAGCCCCGCCATGGAGAAAGTGGACAGCTGGGGGATGAAACTCGATGATATGGTAGCCCTCATGGCCGACCGGGTCGGGATGGGGAAAAAGGTAGTCCGTCTCCATTCCGGAGACCCGGCGCTGTACGGATCTATTGTCGAACAGATTGCTGGATTAAAGAAGATGGATATCGCAGTTCGGATCGTTCCCGGCGTATCCTCGGTCTTTGCCGCTGCCGCGGCGCTCACCACGGAATATACCCCCCGGGGAGTCTCTGATACGCTTATCATCACCCGCCCGGCCGGAAAAACATTGGAAAAGGACTATATTGCGGAGCTTTCACAGATCCCGGCGACAATGGCCTTCTTTTTGGGGAGCGAGCACTTTTTCGAGATTACCGAAAAACTCGCCTGCCCGAAGGATACCCCGGCAGCGGTGATCTTTCATGCATCCTGGCCGGACCAGAAGATCATTACCGGTACCGTTGGCGATATTGCACAGAAAGCACAGGCTGCCGGTATACATCGTTCAGCCCTCCTCATTGTCGGCAAAGCGGTCCGTGGCATCGATTCCGGCTACCAGCGGTCGCACCTTTACTCATGAAATCCACGGTTGTCATCACGTTCCCGTACTCTCTTGTGGAAGCGGAACGCATCGCTGCATTCCTTGATGCGGATGTTTTAGAATATACAACGGATATTTTCACGTCAGTATTTCCGGAACGGAAACGGGTCGTGGCGCTGATGTCGATGGGGATCGTGGTCCGGAAGATCGCGCCCCTGCTTGAAGACAAGTGGAAAGATCCGGCGGTTGTTGTTGTCAGCCCTGATATGAGGTATGCGGTTCCGTTACTGGGCGGTCATCACGGGGCCAACAAACTCGCCCGCGAACTTGCCGGACTCGGGATGCAGCCGGTCATCACAACCGCAACGGAGTCACGGGGCCGGGACTCAGTGGAGATGGTTGCGGAGAAGACCGAAACGGACGTCGTCAACCGGGACTCAACACGGCAGGTGAATGCAGCCCTGCTGGCTTCTGATATCCCGGTTCATGCCGTGAAGGGGCCGGCGCTGGTACTCGCCGGCCCGGATGTATCGATCCTGGTAACAAAAGGAGAATATTCGGTTGGCATTGGGTGTCGGAAAGGAGTGACGGCGGCGGAGGTTGTTGAAGCGATCCGTTCTGCCCTGTCAGAAAATACAATTCCGGAATCTGATGTATTTGTCTACGCAACTACTATCCAGAAGCTCAACGAGACCGGTCTGGTTGAAGCAGTCGGGAACATTTCTGGCAATTTAATATTCCTTGACGACGATATGATAAACGCACAAGTGGGGACCGGTCCCTCGCGGGCATCAAAGATCGGCCTGCTCGGGGTTGCAGAACCCTCGGCCCTTGCATCATCGAAGAGAAAAGAGCTGGTCATGCAGAAGAAAGTGTACGGGAGAGTCACGGTTGCCATCGCACGCTGAAAATAAGGGAAAACTTGCCATTGTCGGACTTGGTCCCGGCAGGAGAGAATACATGACTGCCCGGGCCCTCAAAGCCATTGCCGGTGCAGATTGCGTGCTCGGGCACTCCACATACCTCGAACCGCTCGAACCGCTGCTTACGGGCAAACAGGTCATAAGCAGCTCTATGGGAAAAGAGGTGGACCGGGCACGGCAGGCAATCGATCTCGCCCGCACCCGTGTTGTAGCCATTGTCTCGGGTGGCGATGCCGGGGTATACGGTATGGCAAGTATCGTTCTCGAAGTACTCGAGCATGATGGCGAAAACATGGATGTCGAGATCATCCCCGGGGTCACGGCAGCTAATGCCGCTGCGTCCCGGGCCGGCTCCCCGCTATCCGGGGACTTTGCTGTGATCAGCCTGTCTGACCTGCTGACACCTCTTGAGATTATCGAGAAACGTCTCAATGCTGTATTCTCGATCGGCATCCCGGTCGTGCTCTACAATCCCAAGAGCCGGGGCCGGCCGCATAACTTTGCCCTTGCAATCTCGCATGCACGGAAACATCTCGGGAGCGGGACGCCAATTGCGATTGTGATAAATGCCCTGCGGGATAACGAGAAGACGATCATCACAACCCTTGGGGATATAGAGGAACACGAATCCGCCATCGATATGCACACGACCGTCATCATCGGTGGCAGCGAGAGCAGGATCTGGAGGATGGGAGACGATGTCAAAGGAATCATCACGCCACGGGGATATCACCACAAGTACGTATATTGATCCGGGCGCAGATACCCCGGAAGGATACGCGATATCAAAAAAGTCCCGTACCCTCGCACGCGAGGTTGTCGGCAATGCAACGGTAGAGGACAGGATCCGGCAGCGGTGTTCGATTGCGGTTGGCGATTTTGCCATGGCCGGCCTGATGCGGTTTTCCCATGATCCCGTTCCTGCAGTACTCGCAGCACTCGGGTCCGGTGCACCGATCATTACCGATATCCGTATGGTCCGGATCGGGATCCAGAAAAAAGGACATTCAAGCGAAGTACTCTGTGCTCTCGATTACGGGGCGGATATCGCAAAGGAACGGGAGATAACGCGGAGCTCGGCCGGGTTCCTGGCCCTCCGTGACCGGCTCCCCGGCTCGATTGTGGTCATCGGGAACGCACCCTCTGCCCTTCTCGCGCTTTGCACGATGATCCGGGACGGCACCCGCCCGGCGGTTGTGATCGGCACACCGGTCGGTTTTGTCAACGCCGCCGAGTCCAAGGAAGTCCTCCGTACAGTTGCCATACCCTCAATCTCAAATGAGGGGACGCGGGGCGGGACACCGGTTGCTGTTGCAGCACTCAACGAGTGCATCACCATCTTCATTGAAGGCACACGCGTATGAGAGATCCGGTCAGCGGTTTTGAGTATCCTCAGGACTGGGTAGAGAAATGTTCCGATCCTGAACAACTGCAGCTGGCAGAGCAAGGCCTTGCGGTCTTAACTTCATCAGGGACAATCCTCCGCCGTGGATTCACCACGGGTACCACGGCTGCTGCCGTTGCAAAGTCAGCAGTCCTCTCGCTGGCAACGGACACAGAATCCGTCCAGCTCACCCTGCCCGGCGACATTATTGTCACTGTGCCGGTACACGGGAAAAACGGTTGCGGCTCCGGTAAAAAAATTTCCGGTGATTACCCCTCTGATGTGACCGCCGGCCTTGAATTCATTGCAGATGCAACACGCCAGCCGGGGTGCATCACGATCATTTTTGGAGAGGGAATCGGCAGGTTCTCGAGGGATACCCCGCGATACAAGAAAGGAACGCCGGCAGTCAGCCCTCCGGCGCTCTCCGGTATCGTCCGTGCGGTGCAGGAAGCGCTCGACACGATTGGCGAGACCGGCATCTCAGTCCGGATCTCGGCTCCCCATGGCGTAGCAATCGCAGAAAAGACGCTGAACCCGAAAGTCGGGGTTGATGGAGGCATTTCCGTGCTCGGGACGACCGGCCTTGTCGAACCCTGGGACGATCACCTGACTGAATCAACCGCCGACCGGGTTGCTCTCGCACAGAATCCCGTGCTTACAACCGGCCGAATCGGCCTCCGTTTCTCCCGCCTGCTCTTTCCGGATCGCGAGGTGATCCTCATCGGCGGAAAACTCCGGCAGGCCCTTGATGCATCCCAAGGCGAGGTTACACTCTGCGGCCTGCCGGCGCTTATTCTCCGGCACATCAACCCGAAAATCCTTGAAGGGACGGGGTACATGACGATCGAGGAGCTGGCAGCATCTCCGCAATTTGCCGCAATTGTCAAAACCACGCTCGCAGAATTCCGGAAAACCCGACCGCAGGTTACCGTAGTCCTCATCAACCGGGAAGGCTCAGTGGTTGGTGAGAGTCCATGAAGATTATTGGTGTCGGGTGTGGCCCGGGCCTGCTGACAGAACAGGCTATACGGGAACTGAAAAAAGCACGGTTTGCCTTTGGTTCGGAGCGGGCAATTGATCTCGCACGTTCGTTCCTGCCAGCGAACTGCTCCGTAAAATCCATTGATGATTACAAGAAGCTCCATACGCTGCCGGACGATGCGGTAGTCCTCTCTACCGGTGATCCCATGCTTGCCGGTCTCGGCTACCTCAAGGGGGAGGTTATCCCTGGAATCTCCTCTCTCCAGATCGCCATCGCCCGGCTCCATATCCCCCTGTCACGAATATCGGTCGTTGTCGCACATGGACGGGGTCACGAGAAGGGAATGAAGGATACGCTCGAAGAGGTGCGGCGGGGCAGGATAGTCTTCCTGCTTGCCGACCCGAAATTTGATGTTGCGGAACTCTACACACGGCTGGGAACTCTCGGAAATCCTCTTCAGATAGCTCTTTGCGAGAGCCTTGCCTACCCTGATGAACGGATAATCGTCAGCGATACCGTGTCGCCACCGGTGCCGGGAGCAGCTCTCTATTCCCTTGTCATTGGAAATTTCTAAACGGCATATCCCCTGGAAGTCGTTGAACAACACCTTTTTTCCTCATGCCCCCGAATATTTCAGCACGGAGTATATGTTTTATGGATAAGGCAACGAGAACACAGTTCAGCATCGCGCTTTTTGTTATCGGATTTGTCA
>JALOBP010000127.1 GCA_023228295.1 Methanoregula sp. | reverse complement strand
ATACAGGAACACGGACAATTTCATTGCCATAATCTATCTCAGGTGCGGGAAGCTCGAATTCAATTTACCCACTTGAAATGACGAAGAGGCAAAAAAATTATTCTTCAGCCCGGTCGGTGAAAACGATCGAGCCGGATATCCGGGAAATCTTAATTTTCACTTTCTGCCCGGGTTTTGCATTTGCCACATACATAATGTACCGTCCCATCTTCACGACACCATCGCCCCGTTTCGAGATAGACTGGATCTCGACATCCATGATGGTGCCCTCCTCGAGATTCTCCGACACAGGTTCGGTCCTTGCCTTCCGTTTCCGTACCGGACGGTGGCTGCCGCAGGCATCACAGCGGAGGACCATGACCCGGTCATCCTTCACCAACCGAGTGTCGGGTTTGCCGCATTCCGAGCAGATCACGTAGTCCTCAACGTAACTCTTGATAATCGCCTTGATCAGGGTTATCTCGAACTTCCCGTTGAAGATCGCACGGTTGCCGTCAATCTTGCCGCTCGTGCCCAGTTCCCCGAGCAGGAATTTCATGAGGTGATCCGGCTCCCGACGGACCTTCCCGACGATCTCGACAAAATTTTCCAGAATCGTTGTCTTGCCTTCAACGTAGGCTTTAGCCTCGGGAACTACAAAACGTTCCGAAGACTCGGTCCTTTCCGTGATATTGGAATAGGCCTGTTTGAGAAGCTGTTCATACGGGTCGGTCATACTTGTATACTATAACGGTGCCGGCCGACAAAAAGGCTTTCCCCGACAAAAATCCTGCCAGAAAAGTTGTTTGCTATGAAGGATCGGGAATTACTGGAACTGGTTAGTCTGGGAATTTTTTTAAAAATGACGAGCGATTATTCAATCGCCATGAGGAGATCCGCATCGGGAGGTGAGTGTAGAATTATACCGTTTTGCTCTCTTTGATCAGGACAGAAATGAGTTCTTTTGTCTTCTTCTTATTTTCAATATCGTTCTGGTGAATATTGGCATTCCCCACACATTTCATACCGCGATCTTCGATCCACTTCTGGAAGGCTTCTGCCGTCTGTCCCGGGCGACCACCATGGGTGCAGAATGCGGTCGCTTTCATTCCCTCGCATCCCTTCACCGCATTGATAGCTGCATGAATTGCCGGTGTCGGCTTGAATGCCCATACAGGCGATCCGAAGATCAACTGGTCGTAACCGGATACATCGATGGACGCCGGTTCAATGGAGGTTGCCTCTTCCCCTCGTGCCTTTTTGCACCATATCAGAAAGCGGGTGAAACGGTTATAATTCGCCGTATCTGATATGCCAATAAGTTTCCCGTCACATGCGGTCGCAAGGTGCTGGGCGACATGACGGGTATTGCCGGATTCGCTGTGATAGATGATGCAGATTTTCATTCTGCTACTATTAGGATCCGCAATAAAAAAAGATATCAGAAAAGGGGATTATTTCTTCCGGGCTGGTGCTTTGACGGGCGTTTTTGCGGCTTTCTTTACCGGTTTCTTCTCGTCATCATTCCTGAACTGGGGCATCATACCCCGGACCTCCTTTCCGACTTCCTCAATGAGGTGCTCCTCATCAGATTTGGTCAGCGCATTGAAAACCGGGCGGTTGACCATATTCTCAAGCATCCATTCACGGGCAAATTTTCCACTCTGGATTTCATCCAGGATCTCTTCCATTGCAATATAGCTCTCTTCACCGATAACGCGGGGCCCCCGGGTGAGGTCGCCATACTGCGCAGTGTTGCTGATATACTTGCGCATGTTGGTTAGCCCACCTTCATAGATCAGGTCAACAATGAGTTTTGTCTCATGAAGCACTTCGAGATATGCCATCTCAGGTGCATAGCCTGCATCGACAAGCGTCTCGAATCCTGCTTTTATTAGGGATGTAATGCCGCCGCAAAGGACTGCCTGCTCTCCGAAAAGATCCGTCTCGGTCTCCTCGCGGAATGATGTTTCAAGCACAACCGCGCGGGTGGCACCGATACCCTTGGCATATGCGAGCGCAATCTTGTGTGCCTTGCCGGAGTGATCCTGGTGGACCGCAATGAGCGCTGGCACACCCTTGCCTTCCTCGTACTGGCGGCGGACCATGAAGCCGGGTCCTTTGGGTGCCACCATGATTACATCGATTGTTGCCGGTGGGACAATCTGACCGAAATGGATATTGAACCCATGCGAGAACATGAGGCATTTGTTTTCCTTAAGATGGGGGAGAATCTCGTTTTTGAAAACGGCTCCCTGGCTCTCATCCGGAAGGAGCATTTGGATGATATCCGCACTCTTGACTGCATCGGCGACTTTCATGACCTTCATCCCATCCTTGGCTGCAGCATTCCAGCTCTTGCCCGGGCGCAGACCGATGACGACATCGAGTCCGGAATCCCGCAGGTTGAGGGATTGACCCCTGCCTTGTGATCCGTAACCGATAACAGCGATACGCTTACCTTTCAGCACGCGGATATCTGCATCTGCCTCATAATATTTTTTCATCATGGTTGATCCATTTGATATCAGCAACAAAGCACATAAATATTATATAAAAAAACTAAAGAAGCACATTCGAAAAACCATCCGGAAGCGATGACCTATTAAAACCAAGACTGACGATCGCGCCCCTGAAAAAGGTTTCAGCAAGGATCTGCCGGACATCCAGGCATCATCACCTGATGTCCGTATCAACCTCACCAGGGTCGGGGTCAAGAACGTAAAAAAACTTGTAGAAGTACATCGGAGAGAGAAACGGCCGGTTATTTTCATCTCGAACTTTGATGTATTTGTAGACCTGCCCGGGAGTCTCAAGGGGGCAAACCTCTCACGGAATTTTGAAGTGATTGATGAGGTTCTCCAGCAGGCGATCGACGGGGATGTCAATGAAATCGAGCAACTCTGCAGCGTTGTTGCGCGCAAACTCCTTGACCGCCATGAATATGCTGATCGTACAGAGGTCTTCATGCGCAGCGAGTTTATGGTCAAGCGTGAGACCCCGGTCAGTAAAACTACCTGCCATGAAGTTGTCAAAGTCCATGCCCATGCCGTAGCTCGTCGTACATTCCGGAAACCGATTGTCAGGAAGAGCATCGGAGCGGAAGTAACCGGCATGACCGCCTGCCCCTGCGCCCAGAATATTATGAAGGAGCGGGCACGGCGCGTGCTGGAGGGCCTTGATATAAGTAAGGATAAGATCGATGCATTCTTCTCAGAAGTGCCGATGGCCACACACAACCAGCGGGGCAAGGGATTCCTCTGCATCGAGACCGATGACGATGAGCATGTGGATCTCGAGAAGATCATATGCATCCTGAAAGATTCCATGAGCAGCGGGATCTTTGAACTCCTGAAACGTGGCGATGAGGGCCATGTAGTCCTTGCCGCGCACAAAAATCCCCGGTTTGTAGAGGACTGCGTACGAGAGATGGCAAAGAAAGTTCTTGCAGAATTTGAGTACTTATCCGGGGATTCTGTTGTCACGATCAAGCAGACCAACGAGGAGAGCATCCACCAGCACGATGCATATGCCGAACGGAAAGCCACCATTGCTGAATTGGTTGATGAATTGAACGGGGATAAGAGAAACAACGGATAATCCACCATAAATTTTATTAAAATAATTTCAGGGTTAAAAAATCATTCGGGTTTTTTCCTGATCCGGTTTTAATCCATTCTTCGAGAGAAATCGGGCAATTTAAGAGATAATATTGAAAATGTTCGCGTATTGGCCTCTTTTTCAACAGACGATTAAGTCATAAAGGTTATAACGGGCTTCGTGTAACATAGAGTTGAACGTACTTTGTACGCTCAATTGATCTCTAGAGATGAGAGATGTATAGAGTAATTTTGTACCGTAGTCAGAACAACTCAACATAAAATGAGGCGATAATATTGTCGAAAGTTGTAGAGATTTCCCCAACCACAAGACATGAGGGTCACTCCAAGATGGTGCTCAAAGTCAACGACCAGGGCATTATCGAGACCGGTAACTGGTGTTCAATCACCCCGGTCAGGGGTGTCGAGAAACTTGCTGTAGGTAAGACCCCCGAGCAGGTTCCCAAGATCGCATCCCGTGTTTGTGGTATCTGTCCGATTGCCCACAACCTCGCGGCCACCGAAGCAATGGAAGCATCAATCAAGTGTGAGATCCCGAAGGACGCACTGATGCTCCGTCACATCCTGCAGCTCGCAAACCGGCTGCACAGCATTGCACTGCACGATATCCTGATTCTCCCTGACCTGTATTTACCGGGCACCGAGACCAAGATCAACCCGTTCACCGCAGAAGAGCCGGTGCGCACCGTTGCAAAGCGCATCCAGCGCCTCCGTGAGATCGGCCAGACCATCGGCCAGATCGCAGCAGGCGACTGTATCCACCCGCGGAACACCCGTGTTGGTGGTATGTACCGCAACGTCTCCGAGCAGGCAAAAACCAAGATGTATGACCTCGCCAAGGAAGGATTACCCCTGGCAAAGGCCCAGATGGACCTCATGATCGCGATCCTGCGCAACTACCAGGCACGCGAGCATGTAGACGTCGGAGGCATGAAGGTCGCACTTCCCAAGACCCTCGGTTACCACAACCAGGGCTACCTTGCAACCCACGCGTTCTATGGCTCCTCAAGCCTTGATGAGTGCCCCAGCTGGGACATCCGTCGGTTTAAGGAAGTCAGGCCGTGGGACTGGTACATGGGTGAAATGGAAGTTTCGCTCGAAGAGCCCCGCTACCCGATTGGGGGAACCACCAAGATGGGAACCAAGGTCAACCCCCAGATGGAAGCCTGCACCGGTATCCCGATGTACGACGGTCAGCCCGTTGAAGTCGGCCCCCGTGCCCGTCTCGCAGTCTACAAGGGATATGACGAGAAAGGTACTGTCGGCCAGAACATTGCCCGTGAGATGGAATACACGGACTGCTTCTACGAGATGATTGACTGCCTTGACGAGCTCAACACTGCCGGCAAGGTCGTTGCAGACTACATCCCCGATGGCGACGGCACTCTCGGATGGGCATCCAACGAAGCCCCCCGTGGAACCGATGTCCACATGGCACGCGTCAAGGACTGGAAGGTCCAGTACTTCAGCATGCTCGTTCCAACAACCTGGAACTTTGCAACCTGCAGTGCTGCACTCCAGGGCGCACCGTGGCAGCTTGCTGAGGTCATCATGCGCGGGTACGACCCCTGTGTATCATGTGCTACCCACATGATCGTCGTGAATGAGGACAACAAAGTAATCGCTCAGAAGCTCATCCAGTGAGTGTAACCCGCAATGCTGTATTCAGAGATCGTGATAGCAGGGTGTGGAAACCCCCTGTTTGCCGATGACGGTTTTGGCCCGGCAGTAATCGAAGAGATGCAGAATCTCCAGCTTCCCGACAATGTAACAATAACCGATGCAGGCCTTGGCGGCCCACATTTTATTTTTACCCTGCTCGACCCGGAAGTAACGAAGAAACTCATCATTGTTGATATTGCTGATTTTGGCGCGGAACCCGGAACCATAACCAAGCTACGGGTGGAAGACCTGCCCCCGGGCGCCTACCGTGACGCCCATTCGTGGGATCTCACCGAACCGCTCCAGCGGATCAAGGACCGTATTGAGGTAACGATCATCGGGGTCCAGCCGGCAAGGGTTACAGCCCCTGAGTTTGAACTCGGGCTCTCTGACGAAGTTCAGAAAGCAATTCCGAAAACAATTCGGGTTATACTGGAAACAATAGGGGTGGAAAATGAGTTTTCTCGAGAGTATCTTCGGAAAGAAGGACGCCAGCCCGGCTGCACCGCCGAAACCTGCGGTTGCCCCGAAATCCGCTGACGTAACATCAAAACCAGCAGAAACCAAAAAGGAGGTTAAGCCTGTGGCAGACAAGATTACATTAGGCTACACCCATCTCAGTGGGTGCACCGGTTGTACTGTAGCATTAGCAGACAACTACGCCGGATTGTTAACACTCCTCGACAAGTATGTCGACCTGAAGTATATGCCGACACTTGCAGACGCAAGGCACATCCAGCAGGTCGATGTATCGTTCGTTGAGGGTTCAGTTTGTATCAACGACAAACTCGCAGTGCAGGAGATCAAAGAGACACGTGAGAAGTCAGCAATCGTTGTCGCCCTCGGCGGCTGCGCATGCTATGGCAACATCACCCGGTTCTCACGCGGCGGTCAGCAGAACCAGCCCGCACATGAGGCATACCTGCCTATCGGCGACCTGATCAAGGTCGACGTGTACATCCCAGGATGCGCACCGACCCCACAGATGATCAGGAATGTTGCCGTTATGGCATACCTGCTTCTCAAGGGAACCAAGGAACAGAAGGAACTCGCAACTGCATTCCTTACACCGCTCATGAATCTCGCGGCAGCAGGAACCAGCGCATGCTTCTGCGAATTGATGACCAACGTCATCAACCAAGGCCTCTGCATGGGTTGCGGAACCTGTGTGGCAGCATGCCCGGTCAATGCAATCACCATGGAATACGGTAAACCCCAAGGTGAGCGCGACCTGTGCATCAAGTGTGGCGCATGCTATTCGCAGTGCCCGAGGAGTTTCTTCAACACTGATGTCATCAGCCAGTACGAGGCGATCAACGAGGCCATAATGGCGGCACTCCAGTGAAGGTGATTGAAATGGGAGCAGAACTCGGAAATTACAAATCATGCGTCTCAGCCC
>JALOBP010000126.1 GCA_023228295.1 Methanoregula sp. | reverse complement strand
CAAAAAAGATCCATGCCATTGTCCTGAAAGGCTTTGCCGGCATGGTCGGGCGCGAGATCCAGCCGGAGCGCCGGCTCGGGAGCGAGATGTCGGATTACGCGAAAAAGTGCGGGGTCGGCGGCATCTTCCATACGGACGAACTGCCGGCCTATGGGGTCACCGCAGAAGAGGTCGCACACCTCCGCACCCATATGCATGCCGGGGAACAGGACTGCGTCATCCTTGTTGCCGGGGCAAGCGAGAAGCAGGCTGCCTGTGCGATCGGCCAGGTAATTACCCGGGCAAAACTCGCCCTCTCGGACAAGCCGGTGCCGGAAGAGACCCGGAAGATGCTTGAGAGCGGGAGCACGGCCTACATGCGCCCGCTGCCGGGTGCTGCCCGGATGTACCCGGAAACCGATGTACTGCCGGTTATCATTGACGATGCCCGGTGGAATGCGGTCGTCATTCCCGAACTGCTCACCGCAAAGGCGGAGCGGTTTGTTGCAGCATACGAGATCGAGAAGAATTATGCACTCCAGCTGGCTGCCTCGGAGAAGCTCCCGCTCTTCGAACGGGCGGTAAAAGAAGGTATCAAACCCAAACTGGCGGTTTTCACCATCCTCTCCACCACAACGGAACTCCGCCGCGAAGGTGTGGATATCACGAAGATTTCGGATCAGGTGTATCTCGACACGTGGCATGCGGTCGATTCCGGGAAGGCGGCACGCGAGGCAATTCCCGAGATCTTCCGGAGTGTTGCCGGGGGCAGCACATTTTCAGAGGCAATGCAGAAACTTGCCCCTGCGGTCTCACGCGAGGAACTCGAAACAATCGTCAGGAAGATCCTCACGGAACGGGCAGACTTTGTCGCGGAGAAGGGGAAGGCTGCCATGGGGCCGCTCATGGGCGTCGTGATGGCTGAAGTGCGCGGATCGGTGGACGGGAAGGTTGTGAGCGAGATCTTAAAGAGAGAGATCAATGCTGCAATCACCCCGAAATAACCATTTTCCCTGATCGGTTCATTCCTGATCTGTACTGGATCAGGCGCGAACCTTTATGAGCGGGGCAGCAGAATTACATAAGGAGTTTAACTATGGGTAAAACAGGTACAACCATCTGGGCACAGGTAAAAGGCGTCAAAGGGCAGATCAGGCTCGTCCCCAAGAGTGAAGGCGAAGGCAAGACCCCGGGACCGAACCAGCGGTTCAAGGCTGGCGCCAATGTCAAGCAGATCGACCAGATGAATGAAGCCATGGGCGGTCGCGGCGGTTCACGCGGTGGCCGCGGCGGGCGTGGCGGCAGGCGCGGGGGCGACCGTTCCGGCGGTTCCGGGATGAACGAGTCCACGGCAAACCCGATGATCCGCAGGCGCATGCGCAGGGCAAAAGTCTCTGCGCTCGGTACAAAGGCAAAATCTAGCCGGTAATTTACCTGGCAGTGCCCGAAATGGGTCAAGGGGTTCACCCAAACCCCGGTTTTTTTCATGTCCCTGAAAACGAGGGTGGTAATTCAGAAGTTAATGTTCAATACAACAGAACGCTATTTTACCAGAGAATTCCCATGGTGTGTATGGATCTTCCAACCGCAGTCAAGAGCTACCAGTTCGGTGAACGGGCCAAATCCGAACTGATTATCTCGTCCCAGTTAAGCCTCGCGTTGACCGGATTTTCAGAAGCGGAACGTGCAGGGGGAAAACGGATGCTCCTCCTCCTGCTGGAATCAGTGCGGAGCGAACTCCAGTTTGCAGCAAGAAGTACCGGGCAGGGGGAGTTCCAGAAGGCGATCACCTCGATCAATGATGCAATCTCCCTTATTGAGAGCAGCCAGCCTGAACAAGCTTCAGAGAAGATTGCAGCGGCGATCAGTGCCTCGACCACCCCGGCACAGAATGCATGGCAGGTATTAAGCGAGCATGGACTCATCTGAGTTTTTCGGGTTTCTCTCCCAGCGGTCGTCAGTCCGAAACTACACGGACGAACAGCCGCTTACGGATGAAGAGACAGAGTATATTCTTGACTGTGCCAGCACAGCGCCGAGTGCAGGAAATCTTGAGGCGTGGGACGTCGTTGTCGTAACAGAAGACGATGCACAATCCATTCTCGCAGAAGCGGCTTATGATCAGGAACATATAGCACGGGCATCAACGGTTTTTGTTGTCTGCGCCAACTATGTAAGGTCGATGTCGCGATATGGCGAGCGGGGAATTATCTACGCGGTGCAGGACGCGACCATCGCCTGCACATACATGATGCTCGCAACCCATGCAAGGAAACTTCATTCATGCTGGACAGGAGCGTTCGATGAGGATGCGGTCAGGGAGATCCTCGATCTGCCACAGCATATCCGACCCGTTGCACTGCTTGCCGTGGGAAAGGGACATCCCCCAATAACGCTCACGGAGCGGATGGCAGTAGGGGAACATGTGCACCGCGAGATATGGTGAGGAGAGAAAGATGCCGGATTATACAGTTACCCTGGAATCAGCATGGTTTATCAAGGATGTAAAATCGCTTGACGATGCGATCGGGATTGCAATCAGTGAAGCGGGAAAGCGCCTGAACCCGCAGGCAAAATATGTTGAAGTGGATGCGGGCATGCTATCCTGCCCCTATTGCGAACAGGAACTTTCCAGCGCTATTGTTGTTGCGGATACGGCACTTGTTGGCCTGATCCTTGAGATGAAAGTATTCAGGGCGGAATCCTCGGAACATGCCGGCCGGATCGCCAAGTCAGTGATAGGCAAAGCCCTGCGCGATGTCCCGCTCAAGTTACTGGATGTGCAGGAACAATGATCCATATCGTCGGCCACACGGCCATTGACCATATCTCGAAAGTTGCCCATCTCCCGGAGAAGAACTGCTCGACCCATATCACCGACCGGCAGATCTATTATGGCGGCGGTGCGGCAAATATCGCCGCGGGGATCGCAATGCTCGGCGGGGAAGTGACGCTTGTCTCCTGTGTCGGCGGGGACTTTGCAGGGAGTGTGTACGACCAGTGGCTGCGCAAGCTCGGCGTCCACCAGCAGTTTTTCCTCGTCCCCGATGCCCATACTCCCACGGCATTCATGTTCACCGATGAGTCCGGCGACCAGATGACCTTCTTTGAATGGGGGGCATCAA
This sequence comes from Methanoregula sp., assembly GCA_023228295.1. GTDB lineage: Archaea > Halobacteriota > Methanomicrobia > Methanomicrobiales > Methanospirillaceae > Methanoregula. The sequence continues at coordinate 3,600 of JALOBP010000126.1, read as the reverse complement.
AGGCGTTCAACGGTTCGGAAGCGCCAAGCCTTCCCTTTGTCCACATGGCAACCGCGGACCCGGAGTTCAACTGCAGGGTTGCGGAGAAGAGCGAGTTCGCGTGCTTTGACCCGGGCCAGGACGTGTTCTGGTACACAAAGGAGCAGCTCAACTCGATCCTCGACAATATCGAGATCCTGTTCGCAAACCAGCACGAAGTGGCCCACATGTGCCGGACGCTGAACACAACGCGGGATGAAATCGTAAAGCGCATCGGAACAGCCATCTTTACCATGAGCGGGGACGGTAGTACCCTGTATTCCAAGGGAAAAGAGGCTGTCATTCCCGTTGTTCCGGTAACCCTTGCCGACCCCACCGGGGCAGGCGACTCCTACCGGGCCGGTTTCCTCACAGCCTATGTTCGGGGATATGCACCGGAGACCTGCTGCAGGATCGGTGCGGTTACCGCGTCGTTCGTAGTCGAGCACGTAGGCTGCCAGACACATCTGCCGACATGGGATGCAATGACCGAACGGTACAGGAAACATTTCGGGCCGCTTGAGACCCAGCAATTGCGGTGAGTGCATATGAGCTGGGCAGCACTGACATCGGGCGGGAAAGACTCAATCCTCTCCTGCCAGAAGGCAATCGATTCCGGGAAGGATGTCCGGTACATGGTCACGGCCCGGCCAAAGAATCCCGATTCCTACATGTTCCATTCGGCAAACCTCGATGCCGTCCCGGTCATCGCCCGGGTTGCCGGCATGGAATATGTGGAGATTGCCACCCACGGGCGTAAGGAAGAGGAACTGGCCGATCTCGAGACAGGGCTTGCGGCCCTTGACATCGACGGTGTGATCGCCGGGGCTGTCGCATCGGTATACCAGGCTGATCGGGTCAGAGCGATCACGGACAAGTTGGGACTGTCTCTCTTCACCCCGCTCTGGCATATGGACACGGAGGTACTGGTACGGGAAGTTGCAGAACGGATGGATGCATGTATTGTTGTAACTGCTGCCGAAGGACTGGATGCGAGTTACCTTGGCGCACGTTTTGACGAGGCGCTCATCGGCCGTTTAAAGCAGGTTGCAAAGACCCATCGCATCAATCTCGCGGGAGAAGGCGGGGAGTACGAGAGCCTTACCCTCGATGCTCCGTTTTATTCCCAGCCGGTCACCTACACTACATCGGAAGTACGGTCAGTACATGACCGGCATGAACTCATCCTCGGGGGGTTCTCGTAAATGACACAGGGCAGTGATGTGAAGCTGGGCCAGCTGACCCGGTTTATCTTCACCGCCCCTTCTGCACTCCGATCATTTACCCTCATTGTTCTCCTTGGCTTGATCATTGACGCTGCAAGCGCCAAAGCATGGCTGAATTTCCCCTTCCAGAGCACGGTTGCGTTGTCGGTGCCGACAGTGTTAAGCGATTATTTCTACTTTCCGGAAACGTTTTTGTTCTCGGGAACTATCGCATTCACCATACCAGCACTTGCTGCACTGCTCCTGACCAAGCCGATGATAGAATATACGGGCAAAACGATGACCTGGAACCGGTCTGCTCTCCTTGCCCTCGCATGCACAGTCTTCGGGGTTATTATTACTCTTGCGACACTGGCATTTTCAGTCAAGCTTATTCCGGTATTTTACGCGGTATCACTCGGGTTCATTTTCGGTCTCCGTCTTTTGGTACTTGTTGCCATTGCGGATTACCGGATTCCCCGTATGATCCTGCCGGCACTTACCCAGAGCGGGGTCGGGATCATTGTCGGCATGATCCTCTTCTCACCCACGTTTGCCATCTTCGCCCTCGTCCTCCACATTGTCTTCGGGCTGGGATTTGCCATCCTGATCTGGATAATCGAGCAACCCCTTAAGCGGGCATTTAAGATCCGGGGTCTGGCATTTATCAACGCGTTCATTGCCCACATGACCGATGGTTCAAAAGGTATGGAGGAGTTCTTCCGGGAGATCGGAGAGGGTGTTTTTGTCCCGCAGGTTAGTTTTTTCTTCCGGCGGGATCGGGGAAAACCTATCATCTTCACAGTCCCCAACCTCCACCCGGGCCCAATGGGTGATATCGGAGGCGGCAATCTGCCAAAGCTCCTGCACGATTATTTCCAGGGTGATGAGACACTCGTCCCCCATGGGTGTGCCACACATGATTTCAATCTCGTATCCGACAAGGAAATCGGCAAAGTCATCGATGCGATGGAGAAATCCCGGAAGGGACTTGTGTATACCGGAAATGCGGGGAAATCAGGACGGCTCATGTGGGGGAGCGTACAATTACTTTACCAGCGGTTTGGTGACTCGGTACTTCTCGTAACCACCCGTTCTCCTGAAAAAACAGAAGACATCGATTTTTCCATTGGTATGACGATCATGGCAGAGGGACACCGGTGGTTCCCTAACGTTGCTGTGGTGGATGCACACAACTGTATGACCGACCTTTCCTCACCGGTCCTCCTTGCAACCCTGACGGCAACCGAATACCAGAAAGCGGCAATGGACGCGATGGAGGTGTGCCGCATGTCACAACTCTTCCCATTCAGGATCGGGGTAGTTCATCATCCGGTTCCCTTTGGCAGGGACCAGGGATTTGGGGACCTTGGCATCCAGGTGATGGTTGTGGAGGTGGAATCCCAGAAAACGGCATACGTCCTGATTGACGGGAATAATGTAGCTGCCGGTACCCGGGATATCATCATGGAGCAGGCCCTGACCCTGGTGGATCACGCGGAGATCATGACCACAGACTCCCATATAGTCAATACAATTACCGGTAAAAATCCTGTGGGGATGGTGATACCTGCTCATGACATTATTCCGGAGGTCATGCAGGCAATCCACGATGCACTGGAGGATCTCTCCCCGACAGAGACAGCAGCAGCAACAGCCCAGTGTGAGAATGTGGTTGTCTTCGGGTCAAACCGGATCACCCAGTTGGCTAGCACGGTAAATGCCATGTTGGTCTTTGTTGCACCGCTTTCCCTTGCGATGCTGCTATTGGCATTTCTGCTCTCGATTGTAGCCTACATTGTAATGGCATAAACGGCCATAATAGCCCGTTTTTTAAAAATGCATATGAATTTGGTATCTGTTTTGGAATCCGGGGCTTCTGACAGCAAGATATATTCATCAGAATACAGTTTTGAAGTAGAAAGGAAAGGAGGAAGATACCCGGAACGTTTTACAAAAAAAAATGTCCAGATATTCGTACAGCGGTTGAATCACGATGAGGTGAAAGGTGATCGGAGTTCATCCGCAACACTCATTGTAACCCGCTGGATCGGTGTCGACCTGAACACTACGGAGCATGTGGCCGTCGCCGCCGATATCCTGAACGGGAAAACCATGAAACCGGGAAAAATATCCACCATAATCATCGTCAATCTTCGAAAACTGCATGAAATTATGGAGAGCGGGAAAACTATGGAAACTGAAAAAAAATCAAATCGTGTGAACGAAAAACGTTCAAATCTGCATTAAATATAATTGCCTCTTCGTCATTTCAAGTGGGTAAATTGAATTCGAGCTTCCCGCACCTGAGATAGATCATGGCAATGAAATTGTCCGTGTTCCTGTATCCTCTTGCAGTACGTTTCAACGATTGAAT
>JALOBP010000033.1 GCA_023228295.1 Methanoregula sp. | reverse complement strand
ACTGGACTTCCCATAGATCTCCCGGGGTTCGAGTTTTTGATACTCAAGGAAGTTCTTTACATCCAGCGTCTTTCCGGAATCTGCTTCAAACCGCCCAACCTTCTGCACGAGCCCCCTCCACTTCGTAAGCGCCCGCTCAATATGTTCAAGCACCGTCTCCCGGGCAACCTTCTCCAGCGTGATGAAACATCCCGGGGGAAGTGAGAAGGTATTCTCCCGGATCTGCTGGACAACCGGTACGTGGGCATCCGCAAGCAGGGCACGGTACTTTGCATCGAAATGATAATTCGCATGCTGCCGCCCGACAAAATCCAGCACCGTGAGACACTCCTTGCCGGGACAGAGCCGGAGCCCTCTTCCAAGTTGCTGCAAAAAGATGGTCATGCTCTCGGTTGGACGGAGGAACAGGATCGTGTTCACTTCGGGAATATCCACGCCTTCGTTGTACAGGTCAACAACGAAGATGAACCGGATCTCTTTCGATCGTAATCGTTGCTGGACCGTCCTCCGCACATCATCCGGGCTATCGGAACTCAGGGAGAGTGAGGGAATCCCGATTTTTGAAAAGATCTCCGCCATGTACTTTGCATGCTCGATACTCACGCAAAAGCCAAGACCAATGATCTCGTCAATCTCCGTCACATATTTTTTGAGCGAACGGGCAATGAGACCGGCCCGCTCGTCATTCCCCGTATAGCGTTTCGAGAGCACGCTCTGGTTGTATCTCCCGCGTGACCACTCCACATCATCAAGGTCAACCGAATCCGCGACACCGAAATAATGGAAGGGTGCAAGGAGATTTCTCCCGATGGCTTCCGTAAGCCGGATCTCTGCGGCAATCCGGCCATCGAACCAGCTTAAGATGTCGAGATTGTCCATCCGCTCCGGTGTTGCCGTCAGCCCGAGCAGGATCTTCGGTTGGTAATACGACAGGAGATGCTGGTACGAGACTGCTGCCGCGTGATGGAATTCATCCACAATGATGTAATCGTAATAATCGGGAGGAGTCCGGCCGGAAAACTCGGAACTGTTGAACGTCTGGATGGACATGAAGACGTGATCGATCTGCGAAGGGATTTTCCCGGCAATGCTGATATCACCGAAGTTCTGGTCTTTGAGAATCCCCCGGAACGTTGCAAGACTCTGCTTCAGGATCTCTTCGCGATGGGCAACAAAGAGCAGCCGGGCCCGGGGATTCGTCTCGCGGAACCGGCGGAAATCAAATGCAGAGATGACGGTCTTTCCGGTTCCGGTCGCTGCCACGACTAAATTCTTAAAACGGTTGTGGATTGTCCGCTCCGCGTGCAGTCGTTCAAGAATTTCTTTCTGGAACGGAAAGGGGGTGATGTCGAAGAAGTACGGCATCCCCGCATCAGTGGATCCCCTCCGTTCCTTCCGGACTGCCTCCTCAAACATTGCCCGGTCTTTCTCCCCATACCCCAGAAATTCCGGATCATTCCAGTAACTCTCAAACGATGCCTGGATCTTCCGGATCAGCGGCTTCGAATCTTTCTCTGTCAGTTTTACATTCCACTCAAGGCCCGAGGTGATCGCGGGGTTCGATATGTTCGATGACCCGACATACGCGGTGGAGAACCCGGAGTCCCGCTCGAAATAGTAGGCTTTTGCATGCAGCCGGGTGTGCGCCGTATCATAAGAAATTCGCACCTCCGCGTTCGGCAGGGACGAAAGAAAATCAATGGCCTTTACGTCCGTCGCGCCAGTATAGGCGGTCGTGATGACCCGCAGCCGGCCGCCCTGCTCACAGAACTGCTTAAGTTCGTTCATGAGGAGCCGGATGCCACTCCATTTTATGAACGAGACGAGAATGTCAATCCGGTCGGCTGAAAGGATCTCTGCCTTAAGCTCCTGGATCAGGCTTGGCTCATGAGCGGAGCCGGTGAAGAGGCTGCTCTGCGAAAGGGGAGTGACGGGCCGGGATGCCGAACCTTTTTCGTCACTAATGGAGAGGAGAATTTCTCCATCTTCAGGGATCACGCACTGGACGAGACATTCTTCTTTGGTTATTGTTGCGAGAAGCCGGATGATCTCGTTGCAGCACGCAATCTGTTCAGCGATTGTCGAGCCTTGGGAATCCTCCAGGAATTCCAGGGACTTTTTCAGGACCGGGCCGAGGTATTGCGCAAGAAGAACCGGTGAATCAAAATTTTTCAGGGCGTCCTTACTGATCGTTATTCCCTGTTTCCGGAGTTTTTCTTCGAGATGGGTATTGATGAGTTGTTCATAGAGACCGTGAGGGAGAGATTTCATCGGACCTGCCTTTTAGTGAGATTGTACCCGGAAGAGATTAAGATGCCAGGTTTTGTATTTCTCTTAACCTCCGGAGGAAACCCACTCAGGCAATGTGCGATGAGCCCCGGTTGACGCATCAAACCCCCCGGTACATTCACACAAACCCGGATCAGTTCGGGAGCCGACAAAAAGACTATTGAAGAGAAAAACCCAATGAAACTACTGGCATGCAATATTCCGATACAATCCCGCCAAAAAAAGCCCGGCGTGCAAAATCAGTACGGAAATCATCTTCCGTCAGTGAAACCTTCCCATGCGTAATGGAGTCTGCGCCTGGTGCTCCCGGCACCCGGAATATTGAAAAAATCCTTTCTGACATTCTTTTCAGGCTCGAACGCATCGAAGAAAAAATAGACGAGGCTGCCTATCCTCCGGAATCGGCAATAAAACCAGCCTATGTGAAAAAAATAAAAGAAATTGATGCGGGACTCACAAAAGGAAAAAGAAAAACCTATCCCTCGATGGAAGATTTCATCCGGAATATCAAGCAATGATCTATACGATAGACCCGGAGCCAAAGGTAGAGGCCATATTCAGGAAAATGTGGAAGAAAGATTCTGCACGGTTCGGTCAGATCGAGAAGAAGTTGCTGGAACTGTCAGAAAATCCGGAAACCGGAAAACCACTCAAACAACCCCTCAAGGGATTCTGGCGGCTCCATATCGGGCATTATGTCCTCATCTATAAAATCGATAAGAAAAACCAGAAAATTACTCTCGTTGATTATACCCACCACGATGAAGCGTATTGAAATATCCTTTTTTACGTGACGTACTTCACTTCCCGTCTGCACGAGTAAATCGCTCCCGTGTTTATGGTGCAACAATCTTATTCCGGGTAAAATGATTTAACCAGAATTATCGCGGTTAAAATCTGTCTGTCCGAAATTACGGCATGCCGTGAGCCCGCACCGGGAATCCTGGAATTTTCCGGCATGGGCCCCCATGCAGAGGATGTCCGGGAAAACCTGCTCTGCCCGGGAATGCCGGTGTCGGTCATCTGGCTGGTCCTCCCGCTGGGTACCTGCAGAGACCGGGCCCTGCAGCGGAAGAAAAAAATCCCATCGCCATTCCCGTGGGCACCGGTGGAAGATTCTGTACCGTTCATCCACGATGAGATCAGATTTTCCTGGGAGTTCATCTGGAGCAGGGAATCACGGTTCCATGCAACGCGGCTGAAATTTTCAGGGACAGATTCCGGGGATGAGATGTACGCTGCGGTCAGGGGGATCTGTTGAGGGTGATGAGGGAGTTCCGCCGTGAAGTGCCGGGCTTTCTGATGAAGCAGGCGGGAGTCCCCGGGATCCCCCCACCTCCCCCAGCATGTTGCACCCTCTTTTCCGCCAACCAAAGAGACCCAAAGAGGCAGGTTTCCGGGAGCAAAACGGGAGATAATCAGCCGTCAGGTCGTGAAATGCGCTCCGTTCCAGGAATGAGACACACGAAAACCCGAATGAGACACAAAAATCCCGGAAAAAAGGCCAATCAGAGTTCAAAATGACTCCGGATGAGCCTACCCCTCCCAGATGGACATCATTCGGCGGGGAAATAATCAACCATGAATACCCGGGTGCCAAAGATGCCCCTCCGGCTCCACATCCCCCGGCACGTCAGACCCTCTTTTCCGCCAGCCAAAGAGACCCAAAGAGGCAGGTTTCCGGGAGTAAAACGGGAGATAACCAGCCATCAGGTCGTGAAATGCGCTCCGTTCCAGGACTGAGACACACAAAAACCCGAATGAGACACAAAAATCCCGGAAAAAAGGGTGATCGGGGGCGGAAATGGCCCCGGATGGATCATGCCCTCCCGGGAGGGCTGTTCTCCGCCGGGGATCCCTCCTCCCCGGGACCTGGCAGGACGGGGGTGGGCCCGGCAACCGGTTTCCCACCGGTCACCGCGGCCTCCTCATTTTTCCGCTGGATCTCAGCGTTCCTGTGCCGCAGGTACTGGATGTAATGCGGCTCGGGGGGAGCCGGCTGGGCCGGGGCAGGGACCAGCGAGATCGCGGCCGGGTTTTTCCGGCCGGTTGTTGTGCCCGGTCCTTTTTCCGGTGAATCCGTTTGTCCGGCCTGCACGATGCCCGGCAGGGTTGCCGGTGTTTCCGTGCTGTTGCCCGGCTGCCCGGAAAATTTTCCGGTGACCAGAGGGACAAGCGGCAGCCCGGTCAGGCCGAGCTCGGTGAGCCGGAACCCCTCGACTTCGAAGAACCGCATCGTCCCGTACGGGGACCAGAGCCAGAACTCGCAATAAATGCCGGGACAGTGGTCCGCCGCCCGGATCATGTTGAGGGTCTCGTTAAAGTCCATCGCGATCTCGGCCACTTCCGCCCGGATACGCCGCGTCCTTTTTACAGAGACGGCAAGGATCCCGTACGGGGTCATGACCAGGAAATCGCAGAAAGAACCGGGCCAGTCCTGTAAAAAAGTGATCTGCCCGCGGGTGCTGGCAATAGCAACCGCGGCATCGAATGCCTTTTTTGAAGGTATTCCCTTACTCATGCGGCGCACCCCCGGCCGGCCCGCCTTGTTGGGCCTGTCTTTTCTGCAGCCGCGGAGAATACGGCAACCTCCACCGGCGCCAGTTCCTTCCTGGTGAGCCGCGTCCGCACGGTCACGTTGTAGTGATGCCAGCGGGTCCGCACAACACGGATGCGGTACACGACCGTACCCCCCTCGCGGATCCGGCAGGCAATGGCCTGCGGGAGGAGTGAGAGCGGGACCTCTGTCCCGGTCTTCGACCGGCGCTCTGTCATGTCCACCGCCCCCGCTCCTCAAGTTCCGCAATCCGCCGCTCGAACTGCCGGGTGGTTTTCCGGAACATTGTATCAAGCTCGTTAACATGCTCGTCAACCAGCGCAACCTGGAGGTAGAGGTCTTCAGCAGTCCCGTTCAGGTCCCCGATAAGGGATTTGAGAAACTCCTGCATCTCTTCCGGTACCGGGAATCCGGGATCACCGGCCAAATGACCGGCCCGCCGTTTTTTCCCGGCGGTCCGGGTACTGAAGATGGACGACGGGCGGTCGTGCAGTTCGGTCTTGTGAAAGACCCCGGGCTCCCACCACCGGCCCTTCTTGCTGGCACGTACGTGCTTCTGCATCCATTCCAGCTCCGGGATATTCCCCGGTACAGCCGGTCCCGTCACGGAGGCCGCATTCCTGTCCTCCGCCTGCCCGGCGCCATCCGCGGCACCGGGCGTACTATGGGTACATGGCAGTTCCCCGCAGGCTGCACCTGCCTGTTCTTCCGTACGATTGTCTTCCTCTGCCGGGCATGTCGCATCCCGGCCGTAATTTTTGCTTTGCATTGGTTCTTCCTCATTGAGATTGGTGTTCAGCATGCATTCGCTGCAAAACCCGGTCATCCGCATAACCCGGGGAATCACCGCTTCCGGCCGGCGATGAACGGCAGCCGTTACTGCGTACCAGTTGTACACTACAGCCGGCCCACCGGTCACGGAACGGCGGCTATGCTTGCAGAAAAGTGCGGGAATTGTTGCCCGCGGTCCCGGCAATGGCCGGAACAAGCCCACAAATGTCCCGTGAAGATACCTGGCAGACCCGGAAGAATACATGCTCCAAAAGCCAGCCTTCCTCATCCGTCCGGACTATGCGGTACCCGAGCAGGGTGCACAGAAGCACCAGCTGGAGCATGATCGCATCGGCCAGGCGCCGGGCCTCAGCAAACGTGTGGCCGAGCGCCATGGCCTTCATTCTTACGGGGACAGAGAGATCATTGAACATTTGTGATTAAACTGATGTTGATATTTTAGGATATATACTTGTTAGTCGGAGGTGTCGTCTGATTACGAGGATGAGAAGAATTCATCCGGGCTCTTCGCTGTCCAAAAGCTCATTAAACCCGGAGGACGATGAGAAGAATTCGCCTGGATTTTTCGACAGCGAATCCCCCATTGAGCATCAAGTCCTCTGTCGCGACATCAAGTAACGCACAGCAGAAGGTGATACCGGCTATTGTTGACTATAGTCTGCGATAGACATTAGCCTCATTTAACAAAACTCTCCTTCAGTGACACAAACCAGAGAAGAAATTTTGGGCAAAATACTGCAAGACGAGCGTAAAGCCAAAAAAATTTCTCAGGAAAAGCTTGCCGGGCTCACCGGCCTCGACAGGACCTTCATCAGTCTCATCGAGAACGGCAAACGCAATCCGACCTTCACGACAATTTTGAAGATCTGTTCAGCGCTGGAAATTGATCCTTCGGAACTCTTCTCGAGCTATGAGAAGAAGGATCCGGATTATCGGGTCAGGAAATGCGGGGGATCAGCCAAATAACCCGGCTGCACACTGCCCCAATGGTCATCGTACGATGCATATTCTGAATTTACCAACGGGCGTTGCCAGACGAACAAAGAAAACAATTCAACAAAATTAATTTTTCTTACAGATTTTTTTAAAATTTTCCGGGACTGGCCAACACACCCGGGCCGCAAGTCCAGATGAGCGTCAGACCCCATTTAAGAAAACGGATAAGAAATTCGCAAAAGGACATCGAACAAGTATTTTCAGTGCGCCAGCAATCCCAAAACCCGATTTTGGATTTGATGACTATAGTCAACATTTATCACCTGTTATAATCAACATACTATCTGGATGTGATAGGCCGATGATCTCATGCAACCTCAACCCGACAACAAAAAAACAAAACCGCAATCCCCCGTACTCAACCCCGCGACCGACATCACGCTCTACCGCTCGCCGCGAACCGTAACGGCCGACAATGCCCGGCTCCATCGCGGCACCGATGTCTCTGCCCATAAAAACCCGGGCGGCACGATCTCTTTTTACTTCCGGCACTGGAGCATGTGCCCGAACAGGACCAGCGTCGGTCAGCTGACGACTTCGGACTCTGCAAAACATTTTATCCGGGAACAGGTTGGCGGCATGGATCCGATCACCGGGCTTCTGCACGGGAACCTCATGGAGTACCTTCCGGGACTGTACCGGGACCTGAAGTGAGGTGGATGATGCGGGAGATGACAGGACGATTAAGGAAAACATCCTGCCGGGTGACCACCGGCCCGTCCCCGATCCCAGCCGTTACGGTTCGCAGGTTCTGCCTCTGTTCTCCAGGCAGGAAAATGATTAGGGAGATGACGGGACGAAATGAAAAACCCAAGTCGCGGGCAAACACCGGCCCGTCCCCGATCCCAACCATTTCGGTCCTCAGTTTCTACCTCCGTTCTTTGAGTAAGGGTAAGGCACGGGAGATGACGGGACGATACAGGAAAACATCCTGCCGGGTGACCGCCGGCCCGTTCCTGATCCCGGCCGATACGGCTCGTGATTTCATTCACCATTCTTCAGGCAGGAAAAGGATTCGGGAGATGACGGGATGGAATGAGTTAATTCTTTCACGGGCAGCTGAAAGCCCATCCCCGATCCCAACCATTTCGGTTCGCAGTTTCTCCCTTTCGTTCTTTGAATAAGGGTAACACACGGGAAATGACGGGACAAAATGAAAAACCCGGGTCGCGGGCAAACACCGACCCGTCCCCGATCCCATCCATTACGGTTCGCAGTTTCTCCCTTTCGTTCTTTGAATAAGGGTAACACACGGGAAATGACATGACGCAAAAAGGAAATACTCAAGCCATACCATACAGTCCGGGCAGGAACGATTCGTATCCTTCAGCACCGTGGAGCAGGCAGGCCGGTCCGTGTCATAACAAACATCCAGCGAAAAAAAACGCTCGATCGCAGACTCCTGCATGGCAGGAATAAGCATTACAGGGGCCCGGGCAGTCCGGCAGATCCTGCATTCCCCGGGAAATCCTCACTCCCATGCGTACCCATCAATAATCTCAACCACTTTCTTTCCCTTCTCGGTTGTCCGGTAATACCGGTTCATGGACTCAGACGGCGTCAGGCACTCTACAAGACCGACACCCTCCAGCGCATGGATGGTCCGGCTCACGGCCGAACGCTCAATGCCAAGAATCTTCGCAAGTTCAGTGGGCGTGTTGGGCTGGAGAAGACCTTTGAGCGTCTTCCTCCTCACGCTCCCCCGGGTGACAAAACTCACGAGAGAATACATCAAGGGAATAAGGAAAATTGCAGGTAATAAGATGTGTGACAAACGTGTAACAAATTTTATTATCCACGACATTAAATTCTAAATCATGGATGTGTAAGGAAGATGACCTCATGGAAACACCAGCAAACCCAGGAAACGAATCTCCCGCATATAACCCGGCAATAGATATCCCGCTCTTCCGTTCCCCGCGGAATAGTCCGGATAGCAACACACCGGTCCGGCGCGGCACCGACCTCTACGTACACCGGATTCCAAGCGGAAGATTCCGTTTCACGATCCGGGACTGGTCGGAGATTCCCGGCGAGGATGTACGGTGCATCACGGTATCAGAAGAGTTTGCGATCTTTTTTCTCCAGGACGTGAGCTGCCGGAGAGAGTGCATCGCCGGCATCGACCACGAGCAGATGATGAAATATCTACCGAATCTGTATGGTGGGGGAAAACAGTAAGCATCCGCTCAATACCGGCACGTTCAGGAGGATAATCCGTACACAATGTCGCAGATTTGATACCCCTTAAAAAAAAATTTCACAATAAACAATAGCATCGGGCAAGTGGAGGAGATATACCGGATCTTCCAGTCACATCCTAAAACCACCATCTCATCGCGGGGGTTTTTTCCACGCTATTGAGAACTGACTGCATTCCCCCAAAACGAGATCGACATTCATGGGGATGGACTTCCCGGTCTCGTCTTCAATCCGGACAATCTGGATCAGGCTTTTTGGATGGGCAAACCGGACCAGGAAATCAATATCGCTGGAATCTTTGGCACCACAACTGGCAACCGGAACCAGAGTTTACCATCTGCTCTGTATCATAAAAGATCCGGAGAGAAACAATCGATTCCTGGATCTTCTTCTTCAGGATGCATCCGGCCATCCCACCCGGTCTCCCGTAGTATTTCTGCCAGGTATCACTCCTTTCCCGTCATCATCATGTTACCAAAATGCCATGAATAATACGGGTTCACAAGGACAGGCCCCCGGACCTGCAACAGGCATCCTGCTTTTTTATTCCCGACAGAAAAAACCGGTGCAGCAAAAGAATTTAAGGCCAGTACCGGAATATGTTCCCTTATGCCTGGTACTCCGGCAACTCCTGACCGTTACTTCGACGCACGTGACCTTAAGATCATAACCATCCTGTTTATGGCAATCCTGGGAATCGCGGCCATCCTCGCCCTGCTAATCCTGCTCCTTCCCGGCCCGGCTTTCCTGGCGTTCAGCAACTACCTCCAGATCATTGCCGCAGTTGCCGCATCACTGCTGTTCCTGTATGCCTGGCACAGGAGCGGGAAACAGGAGGCATTCATCTGGGCCGCCGTAGGGTTCGGGCTCTGGGGCATCGCCAACATCTCATGGTACCTCCTTGTCCTCATCGGCCAGAGAGCCCAGGCATTCCCCGGTATGATCGACATCGCGATGATCGTATCCTTCCTGGTACTGGCAGAATCATTCAGGACGGGCTTTCCGGAAAAAAAGGTCCCGTTGTATCTTCCCTGGGGGATCATCGCCATCTGCTTCATCATCCCTGCCGGCATCATCGTTCTTACCGGTGTCAGCGCATCCACCTTTGTCACCCTCCTCTACTTCCTGGCATGTGGGACATTTCTTGCCATGGGCATACAGCACTCACGTACTGGAAACCCGGCCCTGATGGCCGGATCAATCCTGTTTGCCCTGGCGTTCATGATCTACCCGGTCCGGGAAATGTTCTTCATCCAAAACCCGGTCCTGCCGGTCATCGGCACCTTTGTCGCAGCCGGTTTTTCACTGATGGTCCTTGGGTGGTTCTTGCCGGGAAAACCTGCGGCAGCACCCAAAAACCCATAATCGTTACTTTTTTTTGTGAACCTACTGGCCGTAATCTCCGGCCATGAATGAAAAAAGGCACCGGGTATTTCCGATATTTACCGGTCGGTTCCCGTAGCCGTAGTAGGGGGATTGGGTTGTAAGAACACAAAGGCGCATCAGGAGCCCGGCAGGGAAAAAACGCCGTAACGGCAATATCCTGTAACCCGGACTTCAAGGGAGATTATGCCGGTTTTCCCTCCATCCGGTTCCGTATCTGACTTTTCAGCACCGCAGCTTCCGCTGAAATTACTGATCCAGAGCAAATGCCAGTCCACACAGAAATACCGGTGTATCCCAATATCACGGATGTACCCTCATGGTATGATGAAATACTGACATTTCATCACGATAGGAGCAATATGGACGATACCAAAAACCCGGACTCCCTGCGGCCTGCACGCATTCTGCATCGCATTCCCTGATGAAAAAACATACTTAACGGTTGCCGGACAACGTCTTAAACGAGAGATTCATTCCGGTGTACCAGCACACCGGATACCAGATAACAGGCGACACCATGGAAGAAATTGAGGATATTATCGCTTCTGCAGAAGAAGAAGCAGCGGATTATCCGGATGACAACGTACTCTCATGGACAATCGAAGACAATAATTCTGTAATAAAAAGAACGGACCGCCAGGCATTCCTGTTCCGTGAATCGGTACTGCCCGAAGAGATCCGGAGATTCTTCAGTGCCAATGACCTGCAGCCCGGGCAGAAACACAAGATCGTTCTTCTGCACGGCCAGCACCGGTTCGATGCCACCATCGAAAAGACCATCCACAAACCCCCCAGGACCCGGCTGATGTGGCGCGGGGAATTTGCAGCACTGCTCCAGAAACAGTACCCGGAATGGTATGATTTTTTCAAAAAGAACCGGAAGGGATCCGAAGGTTCGCCATCGATACAATTCACCCGTTTGCCGGAACCCGGCCATTACGAGATCGAACTGGACGGAACTTCCACCGAAGAGATGATCGCCGGCTTCGAGATGCCCATCAATCCCGGCGACACTATCGACAACGAGACGCTAAAAGGGATCTTCCGGTGCAGTGCGCATGGCAGTATGAGACGCTCGCTTCCGACAAACAGTCTCGTCCTTATCTCGGATCACACCGTACCGGAAATCGAAGATACCTGGATTGGCAGGATTTTCCAGTTTACCGGTATTGGATCGAATGGTGAACAGAGCATCGGATCCCCGCTGAACAAGACCCTTGCCGAATCAAAGACAAACGGTATCAGCCTCTACCTTTTCGAAGTCTTCGAAGAAGGGCACTGCGTGTACATCGGCGAGGTCGAACCTGCCGCTAACCCGTACCGGTCCCGGCAGACGGACCGTGAAAAAAACATGCGTGATGTCTGTGTCTTTCCCCTGTGCCTCAAAGGGAACAAACACCCGCCGCTCCGTAAGAATGAGAGGTTTGTCACAAAAGAAGAGATCTCCCGAAAGACCGGACGCCGGTTACCCCGGCAGGAACCCCTGCGGGTGGAGAGGCTGGCCCACACTACCGGTATAAAACCCGCCGGGGCCTCCCGGGCAGCCTGCGACGAGCCGGATGCCGGCATATCTGCAAAACAGAGAGCAGACGGGATCTGTCCGTCATCCCCCCGGCCCGGTCCCTGCGGAGAACCCGGGTTTGACGTCCACCACATTGCTCCACGTGTATTCGGCGGGAACGCGAAACGTGATATCGTCCTCCCGGCAGCCGGACGCGATCCGTATGCAGCCGTAACCGCAAAACAGAGAGCCAACGGGATTTGCCGGTTATGCCTGCGGCCCGGCCCATTCACCGGCCCTGACGGTGAACCATGGCTCGATACCCATCACATTGTCCCGCTCGATAAGGGCGGGACCGATACATCAGAGAATATCGTTGCCCTCTGCCCCAACTGTCACCGGAAGATGCACGTGCTGAACCTGCCAGTCGATGTGGCCGTGCTCAAAAAGAAAGCCGCGGGAAAAGACTGAAAATGGGCCCCTGCATCACGGCCGGGGATCTCCCCGACCCCCATCATCCGGCTGTCCGGTAACGAAGGGTGGGCAGTGCCGGGAACCGGGATAATGTCCGTTCCGGCACCCGGCAGGATACGTCACCAGCGGCAAGCCATCACTTTTTATATGATACTGTGCCTAACAACGCAACAACAGGATCCGGAGAACACCGCCTCATGAAAAACATCATCCTTATTGGCATGCCCGGCGCAGGCAAGAGCACCGCGGGAGTTATCCTTGCAAAGGCATTGCGGCGGAATTTCATTGATACGGACCTTGTGATGCAGGAACAGACCGGGAGGCACCTGCAGGAGATTATCGACACGGACGGACCCGACGCGTTCAAGAAGATCGAGGCGGAAACGGTTCTCACACTCCACCGCGGCAATGCGGTCATTGCAACCGGAGGCAGCGTTGTTTTCAGCCGGCTTGCGATGGAACACCTGAAATCGGGCGGCGTTATTGTCTACCTGAAGATCTCGTTTGAGGAGATGGAAAAGAGGCTCCGGAACATCACGACACGCGGAATTGTGCTGCGTGCCGGTGAGAGCCTCCGGGAAATGTATAACGAACGGGTCTCCCTGTATGAGAATTATGCCGATATCGAAATCGAGTGTTCGGACGAGGATTTCGAGACCGTTGTGAAAAAAGTCATTGATGCGGTATAAAAATTCAGCCGGGCCGTGTTTTTTCCCGAAAATACGACGTGAATGGATCTCAGTCCGGCTTTCCCGGCAGGTGCATTTATTGCAGGGTCACAATGCTCGAATGCTTATACCCGGGCAACCAATAGTATAATACACTGTTCTTTAATCAGACAGTACGAGTGAACTTAATGTTTGGATCATCAGATTTTGGCGGAAGCCGCGGTCCCCGCGATATGGGTCCCCGTGAAATGACAAAAGTAGTCTGTTCAGACTGCGGAAAAGAATGCGAAGTACCGTTCAAGCCAACCGAGGGAAGGCCCGTCTATTGCCGGGACTGCCTGCCGAAACACCGGAAGCCCCGCTTCTGAAGTGTCTTGACGGATAATATTTTTCTTATTTTTACGCTTGTGAAACCAGGCACTTTATTTTATGTGAGCAGAGCGCCCAAGACATTCAGGTAACGATGCAGCCCGGGCGCAGGAACCCCGGTTTTTTGGAGGGTAACATGCCAATCCAGCCCCAAACATCTGACTCTGACAATAGTCCGCCCCCCTTACGCTATCCATCATCCCATTGGGGTCGGGGGCGCATACGATTTCTTAGTAAATCCATCCTGGATTCAGGGGCTTGAAATCGTACATTACCCAAAGAGTATTTCTTTGCCATAGATCGCAATGCAGGTATTCACATTCCGCACGCGGGCAGGAGCACTCATAGTACGCCCGGTAATACGCCAGCCGGGTATTTGGTAAATGTCTTCTGTCCAGGATAGGGATCCCCGGGGCATGGTTACCATAAACAGGGGGACGGCAAAAGAAGATTTTCGATCCCGGTCCCCCACAGGAAATGCCGATTTACGGGTGTAATACCCGCACAAAGGCAGGGATCGTAAGGCTTTAGAGATCATCCGGCAGGGGAAGACCCTGGACCCGGAGAAACGAGAGCTTGTCCCAGTACCCGCGCTGGAAGACAATCTTGTCGTTCACGATATGGAAGAAACCACAGCCACGGAGACCGAGCGGGTCGCGCCATTCAAGGATTGCCCACTCGCCATCTTCGAACAGGTTTTCGACGATACAGACCATCTTTGCCATAGCAAACGATTCCCTGAAAAACCGGCAGATGGCCTCCCGGCCCTGCACCGGCGACTCGGCAACCTGGTGATTGATCGCATCTTCCGCGTAAAAAGCGGCAACAGCATCGGCATCGGCCTGGTTGAATGCATCGATCCAGGCCCTGATTAACTCGCGTGGCTGCATTGGTAAAAAAACCCGGAAAATGTGGCCCTGCCGGGAAAATAAATGTATCCGCTCAAAGGGATTCCGGGTAACGCCCGGTGCCGCTCATCTTCTCGTGGCACGGACCAGCAGCGGGAATGGGTCAGCGTCAGTTCCGGGTTTTATGCCATAAAAGATCCAGACCGGTGTGCAGGGGTCTTGAAGAGGCGGTTCGCGTGAAGGAATACGGTTGAGATTATTCACATGATAGCCGGGCTCAACCCGGATTATGACCGTATCATCGATACAGCACTGGGGCATGTTGAGCAGTTCATGAGCACGGAGTTTTTCGAATGCTTCCTCCGCAGAGATGACGGGGATATCGCCGGTATACTCAAGAACGGTCCATGCTTTGGTTATTCCCGGCATCTCACCATCGCCGCCCAGCTCCACCGACAGCCCGGTTCCTATAACCGGCGAGCCGTTGACATACTGCCGATACCGGACCCGGGTGTACTGCGGGTACTGGCCGGTGACGACCCCACGGCTCGTATCATATTGTCCCATGAATGACTGGCAGGTATTTTCCAGGACCGCATCGGGAGGTAATCCACCATAATCCAGGAGTGCATTCTTTGCCAGAGCCGGTGCTTCTTCCACGGACGGGATATTCTTTCTTACCGTAAACGTCTCCCGTAACGGGATCGTATAACTCTCAACCGAGATTATCCGGTATGACGGCACCGTTGCCGGGGATGCGGGCAGGGTGACGCCAAGCGTGATCGTACGGTTGGGCGAATAATCCGGTGTTTCTCCGGATGCTGGCCCAAGGAAGGAAGAGAGAATGCCGGATGGCATACCGAGCGCGGAAAAACCGGCAACCATGCACCCTGCGATAACAACGGCAATACCAAGACCGGCGCAGGTCACCAGGAGTTCGCGGGAATGCATGAAGACACTTCGTCCGGGGAAAGAGGATTTTGTTTAGTCGTTACACCCATTGCACCGGAAATTTCCAGACATGCAAATGGTTGTAGATTTATGTATCGTATATGTATAGTAATGAATAGTAAAGGTTTTTTATTATTCCTGCCGGGTGCTGCCTGGTAACGGTTCCCTCACACCGGGGGAGTGATTCAGGCGCCGTGATGCGCCACGGCTGCCGCATTCAGTCCGGGGGTCCCGGGATATAAGGAAAAAAGATCTGGTATAGCAGTGAGATCGGCGTGCTCATGCACGATAATCCGTCACTGGATTGGTATGGCCCTGCACGGGCGCGGGAACGTAATATTACTTCCCGCTGTCGTACCCGCACCGCTTGCAGCGGTAGGTCCCGTCAGGCTTCTCCACAATATTGGGGTCCTGGCACCGGTCACAGACCCTGCGGTCACGCTTTACTTTTACTGCCTGAGGTTGTTTTTCCATAGGGATTGATTGACGGGATGTTGCATAAAGATGTAGGTTTGCGGCCGGCGGCCGGTAACCAGAAGCGTTCCCGGATACTCACCATACCCGCGGGCCATGAAGAAAAAATTTAATTTAAGACAATAGAACGCATAACAGGTACATACGAACCGATAGTGATACTACCGACATTTTACGGTGAAATCTATGGATGACAATATGGATATGATACTCCCCGACCAGCAGCCACTGGGTGCGGTGACCTTTGCAGAGAACCCCGAGCCGAGGTGCCCCTGCCTTTTATTGCTCGATACCTCCGGATCGATGGCGGGCCAGCCGATCACCGAACTCAACGAAGGCATCCGTGAATTCTACAACGAACTCCAGAACGACTCGCTCGCCATAAAACGCGTTGAGGTCGCGCTCCTCTCGTTTGGCCCGGTCAGGGTCCTTTCCGAGTTCAATACCGCCGAGTGCTTCTTCGATCCCCAGCTCGAAGCAGTCGGCGACACACCCATGGGCGAGGCAATAAAAAGGGGAATCGAACTTATCCGGAACAGGAAGGACCAGTACCGGGCTAACGGCATCTCGTTCTACCGGCCATGGATCTTTCTCATCACGGACGGTGCTCCCACAGACGAATGGCAGAGCGCTGCCGCCATGGTCCGCGAAGGCGAGGCCAGCAAGGCTTTTGCGTTCTTTGCCATCGGCGTCAATAAGGCCGATATGAAAACCTTAAAACAGATATCGGTCCGCGAACCGGTCAAACTCCAGGGCCTCAGGTTCCGTGAATTCTTCCAGTGGCTCTCCAATTCCATGAAATCCGCTTCCCGGAGCAATCCCGGCGACAAGATCATGCTCGCTTCACCCCTTGGCTGGAGTGAGATATGAGATGGAAGACCGCAAGCGCTTCTGTTACCGGTAAAGCACACACCTGTCGCAGTGAGAACGGCCAGGACTTCTGCAAGGCAGGTTCCGTCAGAATAGCGGATGATGATTTTTTCATCGGTATTGCAGCCGATGGTGCCGGCAGCACAACGGATGGCGGACCGGGAGCCATGATCACCTGCCGGACACTCCATGACAGGATCACCCAAACCATCCGTGGCGCAACTGACCTTTCCGTCATCTCGGACGATATGGTGAAGAACTGGGTCACTGCTGCTCGCGACGCGGTTGCTGCGGAAGCACAAGGGAGCGGGAAATCGCTGCGGGAATATGCCTGCACAGTTCTCGGTGCGGTTGCATCCGGGGGCAGGGCGGTTTTTTTCCAGATCGGCGACGGGGCGATCGTTACCGGGTCGGGCGCAGATTACCAGACCGTATTCTGGCCCGAACAGGGCGAGTACGCAAACACGACGTATTTCATCACGGACGAACAGTATCTCGCAAACCTGAAGATCTGTCACGCGGAATCCCCGGACGAGATCGCGCTTTTCACCGACGGCCTGCAGAACCTGGTCCTCTCGTTTGCAACAAAAAAAGCCCATGCCGGTTTCTTTGCACCGCTCTTTTCCGCACTGAAGAAGAACCCGGAGGACGGCATTGGCGCATTATCCGCACAGCTCGGGCCATTTCTCCTCCGTGACGATATCAGCGCACGAAGCGACGATGACAAGACGCTTGTCCTGGCCGTCCGCGTAACAGGTTGATTTGATGGCAAAAGTCCCCATAAAACCATTCTTTGACAGTTCCGGCTCCCGGATCGTTCTGGGGAAGAAGATCGGGAGCGGCGGTGAAGGGGACGTATACACGATCATCAACTCCCACAACGATGTTGTTGCCAAGATCTACCATAAACCGCTCTCCCGGCAGAAACAGGAGAAACTGCTCCTGATGGTGAAGGGATGCAATGACGAGCTTAAGGCAATCTCTGCCTGGCCGACTTCCGTGCTTCATGCAAAAGCCGGAGGACCGGTTGTCGGCTTCCTGATGCCAAAAATTTCCGATTACGAACCGGTCCACAAAGCGTACGGGCCCACGCACCGTAAGGAGGTCTTTCCGCACGCGGACTGGCGGTTCCTGGTACGAACCGCAAAAAATCTCGCGGCCGCGTTCTATGTCATCCATAAATTCGGGTACGTGGTAGGGGACGTCAACGAGGGAAACATCCTGGTCAACCAGACTGCCTGTGTCCGGCTCATAGACTGCGACTCGTTCCAGGTCCGGTCGGGAAGCCGGCTGTTCAACTGCGAAGTCGGCGTAGCCCATTTCACTCCGCCGGAAATCCAGGAAGAGAAGCACTATGACATGGAGCGGACAAAGAACCATGACAATTTCGGGCTCGCGATCCTCATCTTCCAGCTCCTCTTTCTGGGAAGGCACCCGTACGCCGGCGTATACTCAGGAAAAGAAGACATGCCAATCGAGAAAGCGATCACCGAATACCGGTTTGCATACGGCAAAAATTCCCGGCTCAGGATGATCGCCCCCCCGCCAAACTCGGTGGGACTTCCGGTTGTCCCGGACGAAGTGGCAGGGTTCTTCGAGACTTCATTTTCCGAGGACGGCGCACGGCATGCCGGCCGCCCGGAGGCCGGGGACTGGTGGGACGTGCTTGAGGATCTTGAGAACCATATGCGGAAGTGCAGCGCCGACTCCATGCACAGTTACTACGCGGGCCTTTCATCCTGCCCATGGTGCAGGCTCGAAGAGCACTCCGGGATCCTGCTCTTTCTTTCCGCCGACAGCATTACAAAAATCGATATCCGGCGAGAATGGCAGAAGGTGGAGGCGATCATTCCCCCGGGACAGATCCCGTCAGTCAGCCCCATGGACTATGCTGTCCGGCCTATGCCGCTCCACCCCGGCATTGCACGGTCCCTCGACTTCCGGGGCATCCGCCAGATTGCCGGCGTGGGAATAACGGCGGTATGCATCGTGATGCTGCTTGGGGAGATGGTGACAGATTATCTCTGGTTCGTGCCGGCCGCAGTTGTCATTGCAGCACTCTTCCTGTACCCGGATGAAACCGTGAACGAGAAACGGCGGCGGAAGGCCAGCCTTGACGGTGCCCGGTATCTCTGGGACCTCTGGAACAAAAAATGGCTGGCCGAGGCAGGCGACGAGGTATTTTTTGCCCAGCTCAATCACCTGCGCGAATTCAGGCAAAAATACGAGAAGATCGGGCAGGAATACAAAGCAGATTTCCTTTCGCTCGAACAGACGATCAAAGACCGGCAGCTCAGACAATTCCTCGGGCGCTGGAGCATCGATTCCTGCCTGAACCCCCGGATCACGGCCGGGCTGAAGAATGTCCTGAAAGCCGCAGGGATCAGGACTGCTGCCGACATCGCGCCAGCCGCGTTACGCAGCATTCCCCAGCTTGACAACACCATGGCAAACGAGCTTCTTGCATGGCGGGATAAAACCGCACGGAATTTCCTCTTCGACCCATCTAAAGGGATCGAGCGCGACGATATGCAGGCGCTCATCCATAAATACCAGCCGAGGATGAAACCGGTGGAACGGGAACTTAAAATCGGGACCCTGAAACTGCGCCGCATCCAGGAAGATGTCGTGAAAAAACGCATCACGCTCCGCCCGGCCATCGAGAAACGTGCACGGGAGCTTGCACAGGCGCAGGCGGATTATGAAGTCTTCGGGCGTACCATCGAAGAGATGGCCCTGCAGGACATCCGGAGAATTTTCAATATCCGGTAATTTTCCGGCAGGGAAAATTCAGAATCCTGGTGAGCGCCCCCGCACAAGGCAGTCTGAGGAAAAAACCGGCAGGGGCATTCAAGGAAAAAAACCCGCCAATCCTTATCCTGTCATCGGCCCTATACAGTATCACGTATGCCGCCCGATCCCGAACCGATCCTGTCCCAGGCCCCGGAAAACCCTGGCGATTCCGAGTGCCTCTCCGAGGTATGGCTCGACCTTGACTGGTCCCCGTGGGTGCCATTCAATGCACCGCGGGAGTACTTTTACATCCAGAAAGCTCCCGGGATTTACCGTATCCGGCCGGTGGGCAAAGATTTCCTGCTCTACATTGGCGAGACCGGCCAGTCCCTGCACAAAAAACTCTCCGAGCTCCGGCAGGCCCTGCGGCGCGGCGACCTGATGCCATGGAGCGATCCCCATAAAGAGGCCCCGTGCCTGTGGGCGTACTGGGTGGAATGGATTGCCGCTGCCGATAAAGAGACCTGTCCAGACCGATCACCGGACTGTGACGATGAAACTGATGAGGCTGAACCTGTTATGCTCGAATGCTCCACAGCACCGCTGGATGCCTCGGGTGCCGGGCGCAGAGGGATGGAAGCATTCCTGCTCTACCGCTACCGGCAGGACCACGGGGAGTCACCGCTCTGCAACTTCGGGCGGTTCCACCCACGGTACCGCAGGTCATCGAACAAAAATGAAAAACTGCGGGGCGGCAAACTCGAAGACGGGCAGAAGGACAACCCGGCCGGGTTCCCGAGTATCCCGCCGCTGGAGGCAACAGGAAAACCCGGGTATCCTGACTGGATGGGCCTTGAATGGACACCGGCAGTACCGCTCACGGACGAGAACATAGGCAAAACAGAACCCGGTGCAGGGCTCTATATTCTCACCGATGCCGGTACACAGGAAGTCCTGTTCATCGGCCAGTCGGATGACATTGCCGGCGCGTTACCAGGCCAGACCAAAAAAGAGTGGGGTGGGCATATGCTGCAGTTCTCGTACCAGATACTTGGCCAGAAAGTCCTCCCGCATAATCTCCAGGAACTCGCAAACGACCTGATCGGGAATTTCTACGAGCAGAACAAGAAGGCACCTGAGTTCCAGTACCGGAAAAGTCCCTGACGGGACCCTGCCGGCAACGGATGCCCATTTTTTCCCCGCGCTTTTTTACCCTTTGATCTCCACCCAGATCATCCTGAAACGGGGTTTCGATAACTATAATTTAAAATGAATACTGACGAAACTCATATACATGGATTACGGAACAGCGATTACCGATTCAATCGATTATACCAAAGACGCACTCTGGGGGAAATGGGTCCGCTGGCTCATCTTCATCATCTGCAGCCTGCCCTTTGCACTCTTCCCGTTCGTAATAGATGCAAAAGAGGTTTTTTCCAGCACGGAGATACGCTGGGACCTGATCCACTGGGACCAGCTGGCCGCCATTTTCATTGCCGGTTTCCTCCTGTCGTTTATAGTTTCAGGATATATCACGAGGATTTATCGCGGGACAAAACCCGCTCCGGAATTTGATTCCTGGTACTCCCTGTACCTTGACGGGATCAAACTTGCAGTTGTCAGCTTCATCTGGTATTCCCCGATGATTATCGTTATCATCGTACTGCTTGGAATCGCCACCCTTGGCATGGCAAGCGGAGGAAACATGACATCCGTGGGACTCGTGCTCGGTCTCATGCTGCTTTCCATTGTCATCGAAATGATCCTCCTGGTCATTATCCTCCTGTTCAGCACACTGGGAATGATCCGTTTTGCCCGTACCGGCAGCATCCGGGAAGGTATCCGGTTCTCGAAGATTTCAGAAACTATCAGCACGATCGGGGCAGGCACGTACATCATCGCTCTTGTTGTCCTCATGGCCTGCGGGTTTATCTTCTATATTGTCATATCAGTCGTTGATCTGATTCCCTATGCAGGATCGGTTATCCACATGGTATTTACTCCCGTCTTTATGATCTTTTCAGCACGGTACATGTCGCTCATTTATGACCTTGGCGAACCGCAGCCGGCAGCACAACTCCCATAACCGGCCCTTTTTTTACTACAGTCAGATACGCCCTTTCAGGCTTCAGGTAAATGGGTGAAAAACCGCCAACCGCATACCGGCGGTTACAACAGAAAAGACCGTTTCCGATACCGGGTTTTAAAAAAATTACCCGAGAATGAGCATCACGGAGAGCATGATGCCGGTCAGGAGTGTCAGGACAATTGCGACCGGGGCCACTTTCCGGATAACCTCTCCTTCGATTCCCAGTTTATCGACAACGGCGGCGGCATTGATGATCTTCGCTACGGCAACACCTGATGCTATCCCCCCGCCAACCGCGTGGGCTGCATAGACCTGCATGAAATCCAGGTCCAGGACATCGGTGGATTTCTTCAAAATGCCGTAAAACATAACATTTGACGAAGCTTCGGAGCCGGAGATGAATGCCCCGAAAAGGCCAAGCGACGGGCTGATCATGGGGAACCCGATACCGAAGAAGAGCGCCAGCGAGAGCCCAATCACCGCGTTCATGTTGAAGGCATCGGCCCCGGGCCCAAATGCGAGGGTTCCGTTGATCACCGATTGGCCGGACCAGTCCATGACATAGGCAATTGCAAAGAAGACCATTGCGGCAAGGGTCGGGCTCCAGGCCCGCTTTATCCAGAGGGAAAGAATGCTTTTTGCCTCGTCCCTGCTCCGGACAAGGAGCGGCGCGGAGATGACGGTGCTGACAAGCACCCAGAAGTACGCCTGGTTGAGGAGTTTGAGATCAACCATCTTGTTAGCTACAACCGTGACATTCTGGACCGGGCCAAGGAGATTATAGAGGCCGGCCTGGATGACCGGGATGCTGATGATAATCGCAAACCCGACGAGCAGGATCCACGGGAAGGCAGCTTTCCAGAGTGGCATACCAGTATGTGTAACCGGAATGACCGGCGGGGCAGCGACAACGGGAGCCCGGTGGTGACGAATTGCCCGCACGAGGAAGAGGGCCGCGATGGTTACGAGGCCGGAGAAGACGCCGACAAGGCCGATGGCGGATGCCGGCAGGATATTGACAAAGAGGATCGATGAGACCCCCAGCGTGAGCCCTGCGATAACAGCAAGGGAGAAACCCTTCTTTATCCCTTCAAAGCCGTCGGCAATCCAGAGCATCCCCAGCGCAAGGCCGGTCGAGATGACCGGCAGGAAGAGGGCTACCTGGCAGCCGAGGACTTTCGCATCAAAGCCGAACGCCGAGGCCGGGATCGTGATCGGAACTGCAAGGAGCGAGAAGGAGGTGAGCGGGTCATACCCGAGACAGGGAAGAGCAATCGCTACAATAGGAGAGAAACCAAGCGCGAGCATGATTGGCGGCAGCATCGTGACCGGGGTTGCACCGATCGAGACCAGGAACGACCCGAATCCCACGTTGAGGATCATGATCTGCTCGTACCGTTCGGCTGCTATGGAGCGGATGTATGCAGTGATGCGGGTAATTGCCCCGGTCAGGTCCATCATGGTCACCTGCAGGATGGTAAAGAGTACCATCAGCGATATACCAAAAGACGAAAGAACGCCGGCCCATGAGGCAGAGAGCGCGATTGCGGGCGAGGTCTGGAAGAAGACAACCGCCATGAAGACCGTGAGCAGCCAGCCGAGGACGCCCATCCGCGTCCCGGACTGGTGGAGGAATACAAGGCCGATGAAGATGACAAGGATGGGCAGGATAGCCAGAATACATGAGATGAGAAGATCCACGATGCCCTTGACTCCTGAAATACCTGAAAAGAAAAATCAGGCAGACAGCAAGATAACTGTTTCGTTTTAATAACGGAATCGGTAAGGCAGGTACATCCGGATATTTCGGAGGGAACTTGCGATATCCTGCGGCAGGTCCACGCCGTTTAATTTCGAGCGTGTTATATACTAGCATGCTACACGTTAACATTGTACTATGTTCGGATTACCAGATATTACGGTAGCAGCAGTCGGGGGAGTCGTGATCATCGTGATCATTGCCCTGCTGTACTGGGGCATCACGTTTCAGGGGCACGATTAAATGGCAGACATGTTTACGGTCGTAATTATCGGCATTTACTTCATGGTCATGCTTGCCATCGGTGCCTGGGCATCGAAGAAGATCAAAAACACGGAAGATTACATTGTTGCCGGAAGATCGCTTGACTTCTGGGTCTTTGTACTCCTCATGATCGGGGCGGTTGCCTCGGGCATGTCGCTGCTCGGCGTCTCCGGTCTCGGGTTCAAACTGGGCTGGCCTACGATCTGGGAGCAGATCTTTGTCCCGCTCTCCATTGGTTTCTGTATCATATTCTTTGGCGTCAAGCTCCACACGATCGCAAAAACTGCCGGTTACATTACCGTGCAGGACTATATGGCACACCGGTACCAGAGCCCGGTCGCGCTCCGCACCCTTTCAGCGGTTGCCGGCATCATTGTATCCCTGATCTACCTTGTCGGGCAGTACACCGCCATCGCAATTGTCCTTATCGCCATTTTTGATATCCCGCTCTGGCTTGCGCTTGTCATCGCCACGCTGGTAGTCACGGCCTATACCACCATCGGTGGGCTGTATGCAGTTGCCTGGACATCGGTGGTCCAGTCAGCCATTCTGCTCATCGGCGTCTGCCTCATGGCTCCACTCATCATCTTCAAAGCCGGGGGGTTCACCTCTGTTAACGAAGTGATGGGCAATATAAACCCGAACCTTGTCATGCCATGGAACCCGGCAGGCGCATTTGCATTACCCTACGTGGTCTCGTTTGCCGTCCTCCTGATGGTCGGGCTTGCCTGCGCCCCGCATGTTATCAACAACATCCTGACAATCCGTGATGTGAAATTCTTCAAGTGGGCACCGGTCATTGCGTTCGTTGCCTACGGAATCGTCATGTTCCTCCTGAAATTTTCCGGGTTTGCCGGGGCGGTGCTGGTCAGGGAAGGCACCATCGTCCTGCCCACAGTTGCCAATGCCGGGGATTATGTTATCTTAAAAAGTATCGAGGCTGCGCTCCCTGTTGAAGCCTTATCGGCAATCTTTGCCGTCATCGTTCTTGCCGCGGTCATGTCCACCACCGACCGGCTGATGCTCACCATCGGATCCATGTTCTCGTGGGATATCTACAAAAAGATCTTACGGCCCGATGCACCTGATGCAAAAGTCCTCTCGGTCTCAAAGATAGCAGTTGTCATCTCGGCCCTGGTCACCATGCTCCTTGCCATCAATCCACCGGAGATGCTCGCCATCCTTATCTGGATGGGCATCGGCACCATGCTTGCCACGTTTGCCGTGCCGCTCCTTGCCGGCCTGTACTGGCGGGGCGCAACCGGGGAAGGAGCGCTTGCCAGCATGGCGTGTGGTCTTGTCGCAGCCCTTCTCTTCGGGTTCTTCAACTACTTCAAAGTCAAAGCGCTCGGCATCGACTTTGCCGCAATCCCGCTGCACTTCTCGGCATATGCGTTCATCATCTCGATTATCGCAATGGTAATCGTGAGCCTTGTTACGAAAAAGACCGACAAGAAGATCCTTGATGAGACGCTCACCGGCTGGTACATATCAAAATAATAATCTTTTTGGGTAATATACTAATTCTGCCCCTGGATCCAGGACGGATTTACGGAGTGAAAACAGGGAAAAACTGCATGTCCAAAATCTAATGTGAAAAAGTACATCCGCTTTGGACCGGAAAACACAAACGCTCCAGGGGCTTCGCCCCGCCACTATGGCGCCCCGGTCGCAAACATGCTGTATTACCTGAATCGGAGTTTTGGGTACTACAAAGGAATCGCATGCGCCCCCGACACCAATGGGAAGATGGATGGCGTAAGGGGGCGGACAATTGTCAGAGTCAGATATTTGGGGCTGGATTGGCACGTTATCCATCTTTTTTTGGACTATAGTATCCAGATCATCAAAACATTTTTTCCCCGTGCCGGTAAAGGTACCAAAATACAGTATACAGGTGATCTCCTTTTGCGATTCTGTCCCCAGTGCGGCTCTGCCGTTGAACCTGACATGAAAAACTGCATGTCCTGCGGGGCATCATTAATCCCGGATCTGCCAGTATCCGGATCAGAAATATCCCGGATACCGGCCGCACCATCCGGTTTCCGGTCAATGAACGGCCTCATTGCGATCGCCGGACTTGTAATTGTCATCCTCGGCATATTGTTTATCATCTACCCGATGCTGACCGGATCAGGATTCCTCTCGTCCGCAGGTAGCCCGGCAATGACAACACCGGCAGAGGAGACCAACAACACGCAAACCCACTCGTGGGTGGAAGTCAAAACAGAAGAGCCGACCCTTCTCCCCACAACGGAAGTGCCGATAACTTCCCTTCCCCCTACGGCAAGTCCAACCACGATCGGGACAACCAAGCCGGTCATCTGCTCTTCAGAACTGGTGAAATGCAATGTTACCTGCGCCAACCTCCGCACCGACAACCGGAACTGCGGGTTCTGTGGTACGGAATGTGCTGCCGGCCAGTTCTGCCTGAACGGCCTGTGTATGAAGACCTGTTCGTCAGGCCAGACGAGTTGTGTTGACGGATGTTTCGATCTCCAGACGGACCTCGATCACTGCGGCACGTGCCTCAATAATTGTCCCGCAGGCCTGATCTGTTTCCAGGGACAGTGCACTGCACCGGCCACACCCATGATAAACCCGTTATGAGCCAACCCGCACCAATATAAATCCAGACGGCGAACCGGTAAGGCGTGAAAACAGCAATACTCGGGGGAGGGCTTTCTGGCCTTACCCTTGCCCGGCTCCTCCACGAACGGGGCGAAGAAGTCATTGTCCTTGAAGCAGAGGAGCAGTACGGCGGGCTCTGCCGTTCCCATACAGAGTCGGGGTTCACGTTCGATACCGGTGGCTCCCACATCATATTCTCGCGGGATGATGAAGTCCTTGCATTCATGCGCCGGATGATAGAGGGAAACGACCAGCGGAACAACCGCAACACGAAGATCTTTTACAAAGACCGGTTTGTCAAGTACCCGTTCGAGAACGGCCTGTACGAGCTCCCGCCAGAGGACCGTTTTGCCTGCATCAACGGGTTTATCAAAAACCTGATCGCGGTTGAGAAAGGCGAGATTGCAGCCCCGAAAAATTTCAGGGATTGGATCTATTGCACGTTCGGCACCGGAATTGCCGAGTGCTACATGGTGCCTTATAACGAGAAGATCTGGAAATACAAAACAGAGAATATGTCGCTCCACTGGGTGGACCAAAGGATCCCCCGGCCGCCGGTCGAGGACATCATCAAATCCGCCATCGGGATCGGGACTGAGGGCTACACCCACCAGTCGGTCTTCTCCTATCCACGGGACGGCGGGATCGAGGCGCTTGTCCGGGCCATTGCCCGGCCAGTTGAACCATTCATCCGCACCGGGTTCCGGGTTACATCAATCAAAAAATCCGGCAACCGCTGGCTGGCCGGCAATGGTAAAGAGACCATTGAGGCCGACCGGGTAATCTGCACGATCCCGGTCCAGCACATCCTGCCCTGCCTTGACGATGTCCCGGCGCCGGTCGCTGAGGCCTGCCGGGCACTGGTCTGCAATGCGCTCATCTGTGTAAATATCGGGGTCCGCGGCACACTCCCGCCCATTTCCTGGATGTACATTCCGGACAAGACGCTCGGGATGACCAACCGCATCTCGTTCCCGTCCAATTTCAGCAACAATGCCGCACCGGAAGGATGCAGCTCCGTGCTTGCCGAGATCACGTACCAGCCGGGCGATCCCACCGGTGCCATGACCGATGCGGATCTTATCCGCGAAGTAACAGCAATGCTTGAAAAGATGGGAATCTGCACGCAGGATATGATTGTTTATTCATCTGTCCGGCGCCAGCCATTTGCGTACGTTGTCTACGACATTGCGTACCAGAAAAACATCGCGATAATCAGGGCATGGTGCGCCACAAAAGGCATCCCGCTCATCGGCCGTTTTGCCCAGTTTGAGTACCTCAACATGGACGGAGTCATACGGAGCGTCTTTGACTTCGTTGCCAGCGATAAAAAATAAACCGGTCATGGTATGTGCATCATCCTTATCAGGGTACCAGCCCAAAAAATATACAGGAGACCTCCCGCATGATATCGGTCATTATCCCGACGTTCAATGAAGAAGAGAACATTGCCCAGTGCCTTGTCTCATTATCGCACCAGTCCATGCCCCGGAGCGAGTACGAGATCATTGTAGTTGACGGCGGTTCAAAAGACGCTACCTGCGAGATCGCAAAGAAATACGCAGACCAGGTATTTGTCCAGACCAGCCGAAAGGTTGGAGGGGCACGTAACGATGGCGTGATGGCGGCAAAGGGAGATATCATCGCCACAACCGATGCCGACTGTATCCTGCCGCCGCACTGGATCAGGAGCATTGCTGAAGATTTCAGGAACCCTGCTGTCGTGCAGGTCTATGGCCCGGTCTATCCCATCGAAGAAGGGATCCGCAACCAGTTCTCGCTCTTCATGGCAAATATGTTCTCAAGAGTCGGGTATTACAGCACGACGTTCTATTACACGCTCGGGTGCAACACGGCTTTCCGGAAAGAGGCATTTGTCAGTGCCGGCATGTACCGCTGCATCGATGCGGGAGATGACCTCGAGATCTCGATGCGGTTGAAGAACCGCGGCCGTATTTACTTTGACAACGGCCTCAAGGTCGGGTTTTCCATGCGGCGTTACCAGAAATTCGGTGCCATCCAGTCGATCTACGAGTGGGTCGCCATTGTCTCCGATGGCGGCGAGAGCGGAAAGTACTCCTATACCCGCAAGGATTACAAGTAAGCCATACCGTATTCGTTTTTTATGACAGGCCATTCCCATGAACCGGATGAAGCGGCAATCGCAGAACAGGTCCGGATCTTTAACGAGAGCGATTTTGCCCGGCTCATGGACATGGTAATTGTTGAAGCCCGTGACGGGTATTCCCGCGTCACCATGGACTGTACAGGTAAGATGAATACGGGCGGGACTGCCCACGGGGGAGCCATATTCACGGTCGCCGACCAGGCATTCGGGATTGCATCGAATTGCTGCGGTCCCCACCGGGTAGCCGTCTCGGTCAGCATCCAGTATATCGCCCCCGCAAAAGGAATGCTGGTTGCCGAAGCCCGGCGGGTGGAGGACAATGGCACCTGCGATACGTACCGGGTTATGGTCTATGAAGGTGAACGGCCGGTTGCGGAGTTTACCGGCGTGGCGTTCCGGGTATAAGGTAATGGTTTGTTTTTTTGTTACGGTCCAGCTCAATCCGGATGACCGAACCGGCAGATCAAAATACGGAGTGTTCATCCATAACAATTAAGGGCAGTCTACTGGGAAGATCTGTTGGAGTTATGCAGGAAATCCGGAAGCGATAGTTGACTTCATAGAATGTCAGGATTGTCTCATCATATTTTTATCCAACCCCCGCATGATCATGCCCGGCTGATCCTTCGGCTTGTTCATGTGTGCCCTGCGGAAGTTGGGGTGAATGGTGGTGAGGGCCGGAAATTGCTAAGGGGGCACGGCCCATAAAGGCCGCATAAAGAGGCGGGAAAATAAAACTGCCCGCACTATTGCCGCGCCAACCAGTGTTACGACAGCTAGCCATTTTTTTCCGGCACGGTAAATAAATTCTATTTATGTGTTGTCGATCAGTACCTTCCGCTTTCTATACAAATTTTTTTCTGAAGGATCAAAAATAAATACTAATGAATAGATCGATCGCTGAGGATGACAGAAGGTTGTCCGAA
>JALOBP010000125.1 GCA_023228295.1 Methanoregula sp. | reverse complement strand
AAATCGCCCCGTATGCCGGAACCCGAATTTTCCTCCCGGCCCGGGGATTTACCCCGCATTACCCTGACGCCGGAAGAGGCCACGGCTGAAGACACAACACCCGGTCCTGCCGAACCGGAACCCGGGCAGGGATTTCTTCTCCGGGGAATGCTCATCATGGTTGTCGGCGATGAAGCGGTTCTTCCCGTTGTCCATGCACTCATCGCGGTGAACCAGACGGGAAATCCCAGTGACGGCGAGATCTTCATCTGTCCTATGGTCACTTCTCTTGAGATCGGGAACGCTGAACGCAGCAGCAGTGCGATGCCGTGAGATAGATGCCGGCAAAGCTTCCTGGTAATTGAAAGGCAATTGCCCCCCTTCACTTTCATCCCCCGCTCCCGGCCCTTTTTATAACTCCTTCCCGAACGTTCTCCCATACAAGGCGGCAGGCGTGAATGGACACAGCAAAGGAACTCTTACAAAAATACTGGGGCCACACGGCCTTCCGTCCGCTCCAGCAGGAGATCATCGGCTCGGTGCTTGCCGGGAACGACACCCTTGCCATCCTTGCCACCGGCGGGGGAAAATCGCTCTGCTACCAGCTCCCAGCCCTCCGTCTCGGCGGGCTCACCCTCGTCATCTCCCCCTTAATCGCGCTGATGAAGGATCAGGTGGACGACCTCAACCGCCGGGGCATCCCGGCCGCTGCATGGAACAGCTCGCTCGATTCCCGCGACAGGGCCCGGATTGAAGGGTCGCTCCGGGACGGCACCCTCCGTCTTCTCTTCGTCTCCCCCGAACGGTGCGTGCAGGCCGCTTTCTTAAAGACGCTCGCCACCTGCCCGGTCCGGCTCATCGCCATCGACGAAGCGCACTGCATCTCCGCATGGGGCCACAACTTCCGGCCGGAATACCGGCAGCTCGCCCAGCTCCGTAAGATCTTCCCGGACGTTCCCCTCATCGCGCTGACGGCGACGGCTACCCCCGAGGTCCGCAAAGATATCGTGCAGCAGCTTGGCCTTCTCAGGGCAAAGGAGTTTGTCGGGAGTTTCAACCGCACGAACCTCCAGTACCGCGTTACAGAGAAGAAGAACCCGCTCGTCTTCCTCTCCAACTACATTGGGCAGCACCGCACCCAGGCCGGGATTATCTACTGCCTGAGCCGGAACGAGGCCGGGGAGATCGCCCTCGGGCTGAAGAAGAAAGGGTTCCGGGCGGCCGCATACCATGCCGGGCTCCCGCCCTCGGCCCGGGTCGCGGTGCAGGACGCATTTTTGAAAGGCGATGTGGACGTGGTCTGTGCAACGGTGGCGTTCGGGATGGGCATCGACAAGCCGGATGTGAGGTTCGTGATCCATGCGAGCCTGCCCAGGACGCTCGAAGCCTATTACCAGGAGACCGGCCGGGCCGGCCGGGACTGCCAGTACAGCGAGTGCATCCTCCTGTACAGCAAGGGCGATGCGGCCCGCCTCCGTTCCTTTATCAGCCATGATTCGCTAAGCGGGACCAACCTCAAAATCGCGCTTGCCAAGCTGCAGGCCATGACGGATTTCTGCGAAACCACGGGCTGCCGGCGCCACAACCTGCTCCGGTACTTCGGCGAGGCATACCCCGCCGACAACTGCGGCTCGTGCGACACCTGCTCAAGCCCGCCCGACATGGCGGATTGCACAGCGGCGGCCCGGCTCGTCGCGGGCTGCGTGCAGGCCATGCCCGGCCGGTTCGGGACCGAGCTCATCATCGACGTGCTCCGGGGCTCGAAGGGGGAGAAGGTACGCCAGTACGGGCTGGACGGGCTTGCCGTGTACGGGACCGGGAAGAAGTACAGCAAGGGCCAGTACCGCACATGGATTGCCGAGCTTGTCCGGCAGGGCTTCCTTGAGCGGAGCGGGGACCAGTACCCGGTCATCGGGCTGACCGGGAAGGGGCGGGAACTGCTGAACGGGAGGCTCCGGGCGATGCTGCCGGCACCGGAGACGGGACCGGTGAAAGATGCTGATGTGCCTGCAGATACCGGGCTGAACAACGATGCCCGGGACCTCTTCCTGCGCCTCAAAGATTTGCGCAAAGAGATTGCCGGGAAGCAGGGGGTCCAGCCCTACATGATTTTCCCGGACCGGAGCCTTAAGGAGATGGCCGCCTCCCGCCCGGGTGACCGCGAGGGGCTTCTTGCCATCACCGGCGTCGGGCCGTTCAAGCTCGCCCGGTATGGGCCGGTATTTCTGGAAGCGATCCGGGCAGGATAGGAAAAAATGAGTTAGTACCGCTGTCCCGTCGGCTCACCGGTATCCTTGTTCTGCTCGATACAGGGCGGAATGCCGGCACATGGATGGGCCAGGCTGCACGGGCAGGCATCGATACAGTTGAAACGGTTGTCGAACAGTTCATCAGAGTAGGAACACCGGTATTCCGTGTTGCAGCTGCCTTCCAGTACTGCAATTCTCTGGTTGAGGTACGCGGTCTGGGTGCCATACGCGGAGAACTCGGACTTGTCATGGAGGGACTGTGCATAGTTGCTGTCACCCATACTTCCAAAAATCCCGGTCAGGAATGTCAAAGGGTTCCGGCACGTGTCATCACCAGTATGGACCTGCTCGTGCAGGTACACCGACTCGACCACGTCCTGGCAGTGGTTGTCATACACGCTGTCGGCAATCCAGATCTCGCCATTGTCATTCAGCCCTGCGATCTTCCCACCTGATAGCCAATCGCGTTGCCCAGCCCTCTCAGCAGAACCGTCATCGCTCCCGGCACTCCCGGACCCTTCGGCCTCTCTCTGCGCAACAAACGTGTCGATATTGTCGCGCACGGCTTTCATGTCGTCGAGGTCGTCACAGGTGCAGGCCCATGACTCGTAGCACTGGTAATTGCACTGCAGGGGAACGGTCTCTGCAGAACAGTCGCAGCTCGTTGATCCCATGCCACACTTGGCAGCCCAGCCCACAGTCACGATTATAGCCAGCACAATCAGTACAACAGCAATGAGCCCAAGCACACCGGGCAGTGTCCAGACAGCGGCAGAATCATCCATACGATTCTGTTGGAAATTCCGGGTATTAAATAAACCGTACGGAATTTTACCGGCGTACGGTCCAGTGTGCGGGGGGTTCAGCACGGGTACCCGATAACCGGGTTCCGGATAAGACCCCACCGCGCCACCCGGCCACCCGGATCCGGTATGACGATTGGCGGCCGAAGAGCAGCCGGAACGCACGGATGAGTGCGAAAATTCCCGCAATTACCAACTAGTATATATTGCATCATATCGATTTTCTTTTATTGCAATGATCGCACATTTTCTCCACCAGTTAACAAAGAAGATCCAGCGGCTCGGGTATGCAAAGGAGTATGCCCGCGTCTTTGCCGGGTTCTTTTTCATAGAGATGGTGGTTGTCGCCACCCTGATGGAGATGCTGCGGGTCGTGCAGAACGCGGAATCGTATCCGATTGCTGTCCGGGGCAACGGTGCCGGCGGGTATCGTCCCGCACGGTTTTGCCCCGCTCTTTTGCTGATACATAGCTAGCTGCTGTTCCCGGTCCCCGGCTGGTTTTTGAGGTTCTCCCACGAGGGGACCTGCGGCCTGCCGGCATGAGTACGCGACAGTCCGGCGAGCCCGGGCTCTTTCGCGTGGCCGGGATTTTTGTGGATTTTTTCCGGGAGAACAGATACTCCCGGCTGAACCGCGGGATGAATACAAGAACGAACCGATCAGGTATGACCGAAAATAACGAGAAAACAACAGGGTGGAAGGATACCGGCATGGCCGGGCCTTCCCCCAAGGAATCGCAGGAAGATGAGAACATGGCCGGTGCCGGGGGTACCGGGCAGGAGAACAAGGAACTGAGATGGGCACAGCGGCATGTCCCGGGAGTGACCGGGGAGACTGCTCCGGGACCCGCGCCACAGATGGTGGAGCGGAAGACGGAACTCCGGGGCCTTGGGATCGGCGCCCGCAGGGAACCGAAGAAAACCGTGCGGCGGAGGACTGAACGGGACCTCTCCACGCCGGATCCTGAAATCCCGTATGCGAAGACAGAGAAGGCGGTCCGCGACCTTGTCTGCTCCTTAATGGAACGGCAGGACCGGATGAACGAGGCGATCTTCTACAAACTCAACGACCTCACGTACCGGCTCGACGACGCGGAGGAAGATATCAGGACCATGCAGGAAGAGAGGGGGCGAAAATGACCGGGCGGAAAGTCTTCGACCCGGATGTGCCCCTATTCCTGATAGCCTCGGCAATCGCCCATGGCGTGAAGCAGCGGGGCGGTAAGCTCTTCCGGATTTCGGTAGCCAGGACTGCCGAACACCAGTACCGTATCAGGTTCAAGTGCCGGGCACGGGATGCACGGGAGAGGATAAAAATCCGGTACCGTTCCCTGTACCAGCAAACGCTGGAGCGGTTTGACTTCAGGGAGAGGAGCGATGCCTGACCTCCCCTGCCAGTGCGGGGAGGAGATGATTGCAAAAACCGTCTCCCTCCTTGCCGGGCCGGGACAGGTTGTCGAGGTGAGGGCGCTCGCAGGATCGGCGGTTCATTCCGGGTATTTCGATAATTTCGATGCGCTCGGCCGGGCTGTTGTCGCGCTCGACACGGATCCATCCGTGCACGGGATCTACGTGACGCTGAACGAGGTGAACCCGTCACTGTTGTCCCGGCGGGCGAACCGGATCCGGATGCGGCTTTCCCGAACCGATGCAACAACGGGCGATGCGGATATCATCCGGCGCCGCTGGTTCCCGGTCGATATCGACCCGGTCCGGCCATCCGGGATCTCGTCCACGGACGCGGAGCACGCGGCTGCCCTTGAGATGGCCGGCGCGATCGGGGCATGGCTTCGGGAGCTCGGCTTTCCGGAGCCGGTCCGGGCGGACTCGGGGAACGGGGCGCACCTGCTCTACCGGATTGATCTCCCCAACGATGCGGCATCGCTCGCGCTCGTGAAGCGGGGGCTCCGGGTTCTCGAGGCAATCTTCTCGGACCGGTCGGTGACCGTGGATGCGGCAAACCACAATGCCGGCCGGATCTGGAAACTCTACGGCACGATCTCCCGCAAGGGCGACAGCACGCCCGACCGGCCGCACCGGAGAAGCAAAATCCTCTCGGTGCCGGACCGGCTGGAGGTTGCGGGCCCGGAACTGCTCGAACGGCTGGGCATGGCACTCCCTCCGGATGACGGGAGTTCTGTAGAGGCCGCGGCGGGGAAGAACAGGCTGGACCTGTCCGTCTGGCTCCGGGAACATAGCATCCCGGTCCGGTCCGAGAAGCCCTACCTGGACGGGAGGATCTATCTCCTTGAATCGTGTCCTTTCTCTTCCGCCCACAAAGACGGTGCATACGCGGTCCAGTTTGCAAACGGCGCCATCCATGCCGGCTGCCACCATGCCTCCTGCGGCGGCGGGAAGCAGCGCTGGAAGGAGCTGCGGGAACGGTACAGGACACCGGAGGAGCGGCTTGCTGCCGGCCGGCGTGAACGTGCGAGGGCAAAAGCGGCTGCGGAGCGGGCCGGACAAGCTGTTCCGGATGCAGGTAAACTGCCGGCTGGTTTATTCTATTCGCCGCCGGGCCCGATAGGTTCCGCCGCCGGAGAACCGCACGAATACCCCCTCACCGATGCCGGAAACGCCGAGCGGCTGATCGCCGGCTTCGGCGACCGGGTCCGGTACTGTGCGGCCTTCAATTCATGGTATCTCTGGAACGGGAGGGTCTGGGTGCGGGACGATGCCGGGAAGATGCTCCTCATCGCGACGAGCGTTGCCCGCTCGGTCCACCGGGAAGCAGCCGTAGCCCCGACTGCCGACCGCTCACGGGCGCTCTCCCGCTTTGCGATCCTCTCCGAGAGCCTGCACGCAAGGAAGGCGATGATCGACTCCGCCGCCCCGCACATCCCGGTCCTCCCCGGTGAGTTCGATGCCCGCCCGGACCTGTTCAACTGCCGGAACGGCACCCTCGAACTCCCGGCGATGACCTTCCGCGAGCACCGGATGGAGGACATGCTCACGAAAATTGCGGCTGTCACGTACGACCCGAAGGCCGAGTGCCCGCAGTGGCTCGCCCACCTGGACCTGATCTTCGCAGGCGACGCGGACTACATCTCCGGCTTCCAGTCCATGTGCGGGTACACGCTGCTTGGCACCAACCCCCGGCAGGTGATGTTCATCCTCTATGGCCGGGGCCGGAACGGCAAGTCCAAGACCATCGAGGTGCTGGCCCGGATCTTTTCTGACTATGCGGTCAACATCGCGGCCGACTCCCTGATGGCCCGGCGCTTCGAGAACGCCCGGTCGGACCTTGCACGCCTTGCGGGGGCCCGCCTTGCCACCGCTGCCGAGGGGGCGGAGGGCGCCCGGATGGACGAGGCTATCATCAAGCAGCTCACGGGCGAGTACGTCATCACGGTGCGGAAACTCTACGAGAACGAGTTCGAGTTCACGCCCGTTGCCAAGATCTGGATGACCACCAACCACGAGCCGGTCATCCCCGGCACCGATGACGGTATCTGGCGCCGGATCTGGATGGTGCCGTTCTCGGTCCAGATCCCGGAGGAGAAGTGCGACCCGGACATTGCGGCAAAGCTCCTCGCGGAGTCGCCGGGCATCCTGAACTGGTGCCTCGAAGGGCTGAAGCGCTACTACGCAAACGGCAGCCGGCTCGTGCAGCCAAAGAAGGTCTCGCAGGCAACGGCGAACCTGCGGACGGTGAGCGATACGGTGGGGCCGTTTCTTGCAACAGAGTG
>JALOBP010000032.1 GCA_023228295.1 Methanoregula sp. | reverse complement strand
GCAGCGGTCTTCTATGACCGGATCACGACAGAATTAATCTGATCCAATCTTTTTTTTGGTGATTCCTTAATTAGAGCCACCAGAACATTTTATGGTTATTTGAAAATCTATTACAGAAACAATACATCAGACGTTCTTGGTGGCTTCGGTTCCACCTCCGCCCCCGCCACTGTGGCATCTCCCAAATTGCGATAACGACGTATTTCCTGTTACCGACCTCGTCCAATCATAATGCGCCCCGTCCCCCACGGGGGACTGGTGGCGCAAGAGGGGGGTGGTTTCAAAACTAGTGGCTTATAATGAGTAATCACCTTTTTTTTAAAAAGGCCCGGTACAATTAACCGTTCGCGGATAGTATCGTGTTCGAAAATAATTTTCTCTGGATCAATAGTTATGCCAGATTCCCGAAGTGAATTTTTCTGGTCATGGCATGGTACCCTTTTTTTGGGAAAATGTGCAGAACGACCCGCAGCGGTTACATTTCCCCTCGCTGCAAGGTTCGATATGGATGGTGGTATTCGCCCGCGGGTATTCGACCTTGAGATCGGCTTCGAGGTGATCGGCGAAGTCGTGGGATTGCAAAACAGTTATCCCACCCGGCATCACGAGATGGAATTCGATAAAGATCTCGGGGCCCGATCTGCGGGTCTTGAGGTCGTGGAACCCCGCGTAATCGCTTGAGTGCTCGCAGATGATCTCCATGATCCGGTTCTCATCCTCTTGTGGGATGCTGTGGTCAATCAGATCGGAGAGCGAGCGGACCGTGAGGTCGTATGCCGCTTTCATGATCACGACTGCCACACCCAGCGCAAAGAGTGGGTCGAAGATGGCGATGCCGGTCAGCTTAATCAGGAC
The DNA here is from genome assembly GCA_023228295.1 of Methanoregula sp. Taxonomy (GTDB): domain Archaea; phylum Halobacteriota; class Methanomicrobia; order Methanomicrobiales; family Methanospirillaceae; genus Methanoregula. The sequence goes on along the minus strand of JALOBP010000032.1, from coordinate 28,327 downwards.
AAGCCCGAGCATGACCCCGACGGAGGTATACACATCCGTCCGCAGGTGCCACGCATCGCTCTCAAGCGCTATGGACTCCGACTCTTTCGCAACCTTCATGAGCCGGCTCGAGACATACCAGTTCACGAGGGCAGATATGCCCATTACGGCGATACCGAAAATGAGCAGGTCCGGGGTAAAGTGCTCAGAGGGTTCGCCCAGAAGTTTGGAAGCTGCCTCCTTGATGATCAGGATTGCCGCCACAAATATAAGCAGGGCCTCGATGAGCCCGGAGATATCCTCGAACTTCCCGTGGCCGAATTTATGGGCCTCATCGGGTGGCTCGGCGGATTTCCGAACCGAGAAGAACGCGATGATGGCGGCGATGAGATCCATCGAAGAATGGATGGCTTCAGAGATGATACTGACCGAACCGATGGCAAAACCGATGATGAATTTCATTACGACAAGCCCGGTGTTGGATATAACCGAGAGCCGTGCGGTATTCTCTTTAAGTTGATCGAGCGAAGTCTTGTCAAGGGTCGTACTCATGAGATCCTCAGTAATAATCGGTATAATGTTGCTTGAAGATATGGGAATAATCAGGAAAAACCCGGTGATCCGGCAAGGGTGCAATTCAGGAACCGCAGTTGTCCGGATTGCCTCGTAAATGGGGTGTCTCCTTCCGGCCCATTCAGGAATAAATGCGATACCTGCCATTTTTTTCGCAGTTAACGCCAGATTCATTATCTTTTCCGGTATAAAGAATCCTGATCGATTATGTCACGCAGGATACTCTCTTCCCTTGCATTCACGGTGCTGGTGATAGCTGCCATCATTACAGCCGGCTGCACCAGTTCCACGGTGAATCCCGCAGCAGGGGAGATAAAAAAGTTCAGTTCAGCGGATGAGATCCGCGAGTATATCGAGGAGAACACGAAGCTTGTCGCGGAGGCGGAGGGCGAGTATTATACCAAAGGAGTGGGAATGGCCAGGGATGTTGCCATGGTAGTCCCGCAAGCGGCATCTGCCGAATCGGCTAATGGCATGTTCACATCGATACCCCCGGCCGGGACAACGGATTACTCCACCACAAACGTACAGGTGGCTGGTGTTGACGAACCGGACTTTGTGAAGAATGACGGAAAATACATCTACGTCATCTCGGGCGACACCCTTACCATCGTGGACGCCTACCCGTCATCCGGTGCTACAATCATCTCAAAGACCCTGATTGACGACACGCCAAAAGACATCTTTGTCTCCGGCAACCGGCTCGTGCTCTTCACCACCGGCTCCTCATTCACTGAGGGTAGAGACAGCCCGGTCTATGCCTCGCAGATGAAGTCCATGCCCAATTATGGCAGCTATTCGCCTGCGACCCACGTGGTCTTCTACGATATCAGCGACCGGAAGAACCCCGAGATTACGAAAGATTACGGGATTGACGGGGATTACATCGATGCCCGGCTGATCGGCAGCAACCTCTACCTTGTCACCCGCGAGCAGGTGTATACCAATAGCGACGAGAAGATCAATGTCCCGTGCGTGAGGGAGAACACGAAATGTGTAGTAACACCGGATGTCTACTACTTCGACAACCCCGAACGACAATATGCATTCACCACCGTCACCTCGTTTGACACGAACAGCGCGAACGAGAAGGATGCAAAGACGTACCTTGTCGGAAGCGGCAACATCATGTACGTCTCGCAGGACGCGATGTACATCAGTTACCAGAAGTACCACAATGTCTATCGCACGGTGCGGAGCGGGGCCGAGCCGGTGATCTTAATCGATGACCGGGCTGCAAGCAGCGTGGAATCTTCGTCCGGGTCCACCTCATCGGTACTCTGGGAGGATTTCAACAAGATGAGCGACGCGGAGAAGCAGCGTGTAATCGCCGAAATGAAGGCACAGGAAGCGGAGAAGATTACGAAAAAGGAGATCGACCAGAGCACGACGGCTATCCACAAGATCGCGATCAACAACGGTGCGATAACGTACATAGCGCGGGGCGAGGTGCCTGGCTACCTCAAGAACCAGTTCGCGATGGATGAGTACAATAACAACCTCCGTGTCGCAACCACTTCGAATGTCTATACGACCCGGGGATCGTACGAGTACAATAATGTGTTCGTGCTGGACTCTGGTATGAAGACGATTGGCGAACTGACCCACATTGCGGAGCAGGAGACAATCTACTCGACCCGGTTCATCGGCGACCGACTCTACATGGTGACCTACAAGCGGGTCGACCCGTTCTTTGTGATCGACCTCTCTATACCGGCAAGCCCGAAGATCCTCGGCAAGCTCAAGATTCCAGGCTACTCTGACTACCTCCACCCGTATGACAGCACCCATATCATCGGGCTGGGCAAGGAGACGGGGACGAATGAGTGGGGCGGCGTCTCAACGCAGGGGATCAAGCTCGCCCTCTTTGATGTGACCAACGTGGAGAACCCGAAGCAGGTGGGAAAAGTCGAGATCGGGGATTCAGGTTCGGACTCGGCAGCACTCTCGGACCACAAGGCGTTCCTCTTCGATAAACAGAAAAATCTCCTCGTGATCCCGACCCGTGTCGTGAAGCAGGACACGTCAGCGGCTGAGAAAATCAGTGGCAACCAGCCGCAGGTCTGGTACGGGGCGTACGTCTTCGGCGTGGATCCGTCAACCGGCTTTGTCCTGCGGGGCACCGTGGAGCACGGTACTGGCAGCAGCGGGTACTATTACTATGGCAGCTCGAAGAACGAGGTGAAGCGCTCGCTCTGGATCGGCGACACGCTCTACACGCTCTCGACAGCGAAGATTCTCGCAAACCCGATTGATAACATCAACACAACGGTTGCAACAATCACGCTGGACGGGAGGGATGATGTGTTGTATCCGGGAATAATGCGGTACGTTGAATAAGAAAAAAAGAATCTTTTTTTTATCAGTTCGGCACAGCGTTCATTTTCGGCGGGATCAGTTTGCTGATGACCATCTCGGGGACTTGTTTTGAGGTTTTGATGTTCATGTCAAACAGGGCGTTATTCCCGGATGTGCCGAGATACTTGAGAGTGATCTGGAAATCTGTGTCCAACATCGGGACGCCGAGTGCGGAGACCCGTGCATAGCGCGGGCTGATAATGCGTTCCTGACCGACAACCAGTTTCTCCTTCACGCCATCAACTTCGGTAACAACCTCGTCCTCGTAGGTCATGACAAGGATCTTGGTAGTGCCCATGGTAACGGGTTCACCGTCCGGGATGCTGACCCGGTAGGTCGTGGTGTAGGGGAACGAGGTCCCGGTCTGTGAGTCGATAACTGCGACTGTCAAGGTGACAACTGCGAGGATCGAAATGATAACCACGAGCGCGATAATCCCGAGAAGAATCTTCGTCCCGAGGCCCCAGCCGGCTTTTTCTTTCGGAGTGGTCTTTTCAATAGTGCTATCTGTCATGTAATTCTCCTATTCAACAAACGAGTGGACGAAATATAAATGTGGCGGATTTTCTGCCCCGGCTGCAACGATATCCCAGAACGCGTAGATTTCCTGTTCCTTATTTCTTACCGGTTTCGTATCAGCAACCCGGCCCTGGCTGGAATAACGAGCATGAACCCCCGCAGAAACCTGATGCGAGGTTACCCGGAAATGAACCGGCTTTCCCATCCTTTTCCCGGATCGTGATTTTTATTTTTCAATCAGGTTTTAATTTTTTTATGTTTCAGCAGGATCACGATAGCGATCTAAAAATGATTCCGGATCAATCAGGATCCGATTTTTTTTATATTGGATTGCGTTGAAAAAATTTTTACCCTACCTTTATTGAAAAAGAGTTGCCGACCAGATCCCCCCCCTCTTATTTCTGCCCTCCCCTCTATGGTTCTGTTAAACTAGCCCCTCACCACAAATCCTCCGGGCCCGGGCCCACTGGGAACGCCGCTGACGAAGGGGTGTTACGGGCTGCACAACCTCTCCAGCCCGCTACTACGGAACGGTACCACAATAATCTCATTACCTCCCGCCGCCCATTGTTATAGGATTTTAATGCGCATACCCATACAGAACGTCACACCGGAATGCGGCCACGCGGAAGTCTGCGGCTGGGTCCACGAGGTCAGGGACCTCGGCGGTCTCGCCTTCATGCTCGTCCGCGACCGGACCGGCATCATCCAGGTGACCATCCCGAAGAAGAAAGTCTCCGAAGCGGTCCTTGCCGCAGTCAAGGCAGTCTCCCGCGAATCGGTTGTCCGGGTCATTGGCCCGGTCAAGGCCATCGACAAGGCACCCGGCGGCCGCGAGCTCGTGCCTGAATCCATCGAGATCATCAGCCTTGCCGAGACGCCCCTCCCGCTCGATGTCTCCGAGAAAGTCCCGGTCGAGCTCGACACCCGGCTTGACGCCCGGTTCCTCGATGTCCGGCGCCCCCGCGTTGCTGCCGTCTTCGAGATCCGGAGCGCCGCGTGCTTTGCCATCAACGAGTACCTTCACAACGAGGGTTTCACTGCCATCACCACCCCCAAGATAGTTGCTGCCGCAACCGAGGGCGGCACCGAGCTCTTCCCGATTGCCTACTTCGACAAAGAGGCTTTCCTCAACCAGAGCCCGCAGCTCTATAAGCAGATGATGATGGCTGCGGGCTGCGAGAAGGTGTATGAGATCGGCCCGATCTTCCGTGCCGAGGAACACAACACGACAAAGCACCTCAACGAGGCAACCAGCATCGATATCGAGGTCTCGTTCTCCGACCACCTCGAGGTCATGCGTATCCTTGAGAACCTCATCGTGAAGACCTACGAGTATGTGAACAAGACATGCAGCGTCCAGCTCGCCAACATCGAAGTTGAGGATTTCGCAGTCCCAAAAGCCCCGTTCCCGCGGCTCCCGTATGCTGAAGCGATCGAGATTGCCGCAAAGAAGATTGAGGACCCGATCAAGTACGGTGACGATGTCAGCCCCGCTGCCGAGCGGGCGATCGGCGCCGAGATGGGCGGCCACTATTTCATCGTAGACTGGCCATCTGAGATCCGGCCTTACTACGCGATGCAGTACGAGGATGATCCTTCGATCTGCAAGGCGTTTGACATGATGCACCCGAGGATGGAGCTCTCGAGCGGGGCTCAGCGGGAACACCGGTACGACCGGCTTGTGCAGCAGATCAAACAGAAAGGCCTCAATCCCGAGAGTTTCGAGTTCTACCTCAAACCGTTCCGGTATGGTATGCCGCCGCACGCCGGCTGGGGCCTTGGCGCCGACCGGCTCGTCATGACCATGCTCGGTCTCCAAAACGTCCGGGAAGCCGTTCTCTTTCCGCGGGACCTGCACCGGCTGGTCCCCTGACCACGAACTATTTTTGCCTTTAAAACAAGGATCTATACTGAACGGGGCCTGATTCATGTCTAAAGCATATTTTATCAATAAGGTACTGGCCACGACCGTTGTCGGCAGTTATCCTGTCGTAAAAGCTGGAGGGCTCAAGAGCCTCTTCGACCCGCTCGCAGGAGCTGTCGAGACCGCGGTCTCCGACCAAATCGGTGCCGGCATCGATATCATCTCGGACGGGCAGGTACGGGGGGACATGATCGGCGCCTTCGCCTCCAAGCTCCCGGGCATCCGCGAGCAGGAAGTTATTGGCAAGATCCAGCCGGCAGCAGGAGCGATAACCGCAGGGGACACAAAATTCGCCCGCTCGAAGTTCCCCAAAGTAAAGGGGATCATCACCGGCCCAACCACGCTTGCCCACGGCCTTCACCTCAGCACGCCGATGTACCGCAACAAGGAGGAGGTGGCGCTCGATCTGGCGGCTGCCCTGGTTGTGGAGGCACGGAGCCTTGAAGCCGCCGGTGTCACACTCCTCCAGATCGACGAACCGATCCTCTCGACCGGCACCGCTGACCTCGCAATTGCAAAACAGGCTGTGGAGATGATCGGCTCTTCTGTCCATATCCCCATCTGCATGCATGTCTGTGGAAACCTCGGGAATGTACTCGACGAGCTCCTCAAGTTCAACGTGAACGTGCTTGACTTCGAATTCTCTACGAACGCTAACAACCTCGATATCCTCTCCCGCCGTGACCTTGATGGCAAGATGCTCGGGTACGGCTGCGTTGACTCTTCTATTGAGGAGGTCGAGACCGTGCAGGAGATCAAGAAGCGGATACAGAAAGGCGTGGAATATTTCGACCCGAAGATCCTATTGATCGACCCGGACTGCGGGATGCGGATGCGGAGCCGGGAGTCGGCCTACTGGAAACTCAAGAACATGTGCGATGCGGCAAAGGAAGTCCGGATTGCACTGTAATCCGGTAGAATACCATTTTTCAGTTGCTCTTCTGCATTATCACGCTGGTGCGGTATTGAGCCGGATCAGTAACTTATTGATTCATTACGCAACCATTATTCAATGAGAGTTTATGGCGCGAATCTGTCCCAACTGCGGCCGCCCGGCTATCGATGAACAGTCTCAGTTCTGTAATAAGTGCGGGTCACCATTCCCGGAAGATCAGAAGAAGACCGTGGTCGTGCGGACCATGCCCCGCTTGGCCAACACGCCCACGGCCCCTGTGGCCCCGGCTCCGGCAGAACCCTATGCCCCTCCTGAACCGCCCACCCCTGTTCTCCGCAGTACCGCCCGGGTCCCGCAATATCGGTCGGTACGGGAGATGGCGGCAGTTCCCGCAAAACCATTGCCATTCAAACGGCTCATCGGGCGGGATTCCATCAAACCGATCTACTGGCTTGGTGTTATCGCCATTCTCCTGATTGTATTCACCGGGATTACTGCGGACCTTGCACAGAAGGATACATCCGCGAAAACATCAACAGATGCGGAGGAAAAAACAGCATCGGTGGATCTCCTCTCCGAAATACCGGTCTTCTGGATCATGGTCCTGATCCTCGGGAATTTGTCCTGGAGAATGATATGCGAGATGTGTGCGGTTCAGTTCGCCCTCTATAGCGCCCTTACAACCCCGCCTAATGCCCGAAACCCGGGAATGGAAACCCTGTCGGAAGATGATTCTTCGGAATCATGGGACGGGGGAGGGGGAGTGTCAGTTCAATGCCCCCACTGCGGGAAAGTCGTCCCGGCAAGCGAGCAGCGGACCTGCGATCACTGCGGGTTGGAAGGGTGCAGCAGTTGCATCCGCTTGATGGGACTTGTCAGGAAAAAATGGACCTGCAGGGATTGTTTTGAGAAAAAATAAGAATTTTTAAAAATTTTTGCCCGGGTGAATTTTACACAACCCTTGATGTTGTTGCTGCCTCGATCCCATGATCGGTGATGATAAAAGGTAGCAGGCGATGGGGCACGGCACTACCCTTAATCTTCTGGACGGCCAGTGTCCGTGCGATCTCGGACTGTTGGACCTGCGTCTTGAACTCGATTACCACATCTGCAACCCGCATGACCCGGGTCATCTCCATTGGTGTGTGGACACCGGAGTACACGATGAACATCAGGTTCGCATTATTCTTTTTTACCTCCTCCTTGACGAGACTTAAAAGGAAGAGTGTCTGCTCGATACCGTACTGCTGGATGATTGCTGAGAGCGAATCCACAACGATCCTGTTCCCCTTCATCTGCTCGAGGAGAATCGCTGGATTCATCCTTGCCTGCGGACCGGCCTCTTCGATCATCTCCTCTGGGGTAATGTACGTGCCGGTCTCATCCTCGCTGCAGTTGCAGAAATGCTGGGCAGCAAGGTCAACCCCTGCTACGGCGGTACCGTGAACCATTATGAGCGTGCCCTCCGGAAAACCGCCATCCAGAAGAAGGTTCAGGCCGACGATTCCGGTTGCCCGTTTCCGTACTCCGCAGGTGACTGCCGGCGTGCTGGCAGCTTCCATGACCGCGATGAGACAGATCAGTGCGAGTATGATAAGGATGGTATCAATCTCCGGAATTCCTTCACACAAAAACACAAGCGGACGACATCTGACGTCCTGCATGACAATAACCTGATCACGCTCCCAGAACCGGGTGGCGGTTTCCTGTATTACCGTTAAATAAATGCCGGTTGGGAACCCAGTGCCTGCGGGAAATATTCCTGTATTTTATGTATGCTATAATACAACATGGGGATGGTGCTTGGATAAACCTTGCGTATAAATTTTTTTGTGCAATTACTGCTATATAAATAAACCGAATTTTAAAAACACCTTTGTACACTCGAATTCCTTTTCAGGGTGAAATGGTAATGGAAATAAGAAAACCGTACGAAAATTCCCCTATTGTGGTGCACAACAAAAATCACGCAGAAGTGCGTGGAATTAAAAAAACCGGGTTTTATTCAGGCCCGATCAAACCACACGCTGGGTGGTCGAGGCCTCGATGCCATTTGCGGTGATAATAAACGGCAGCAGGCGCTGGGGTGCTGCCGCATCCTTGATCTTCTGGACGGCGAGGGTCCGTTCGATCTCGGACTGCTGGACCGTGGTCTTGAACTCGATGACCACATCTGCCATACGCATGATCCTCGTCATTTCCATCTCGGAATGGATGCCGGTGTAAACCACGAACATGAGATTTGCCCCGCGTTTCTTCATCTCCTCACGGGTCTGCCGGAGGAATTTGAGGGATTCCTCCACGCCGTACTTGACGATGAGTGTGGAGAGCGAGTCCACAATAATCCTGCTGCCGGCCATCTGGGTGCCATACATCCCGGGGTGAAGATCCATGGCATCGACCATCCCGACTTCCACGTCGCCATCGTTCATGAAGTAGGTGCCCTCCTCTCCCCCTTCCGCTTTCCAGAACTGCATGGTGGCAAGGTCAAGACCTGCTACCGGCGTCCCGTAGATCATGATAAGGGTGCCCTCGGGGAATCCGCCGTCCAGAAGCAGGTTGAGACCTACGATGCCGGTTGTCCGCTTCTTCGTCTTCCCCCCGACAGAGATATCCTGAATGAAACTACGTGTATCGGCCATGAGTTCGTGTCAACGCAATATTATTTTTTGGTGAGATAAAAGGCTTCCGAACCATATGGGGGTTTTGTCGCAGAATATCCCGCCAAATTGGATTAGGTGGCAGATCCGCCGAACTTTTCCCGGAGATCCCTCCTCAGCAGTTTCCAGCCATGGACCCGGGGCAACGAGTCTGTTACAATCATCCTCCGCGGGATCTTGTAGCCTGCCAAGCGATCCCTGCACCATGCAAAAAGTTCATCCTCAGATAGCACTGCACCAGCTTTGAGAATAACCGCGGCAGCCGGGTACTCACCTTTCCGCTCGTCCGGGACGCCGAAGACAGCGATATCTGCAATGGCGGGGTGCTGGATGAGGATGTTCTCGACTTCTGTAGGATAGATCTTCCAGCCGGACATGATGATCATGTCCTTCTTCCGATCAGTGAGACAGAGAATCCCCTCCGTATCAAGGACCCCGATATCTCCCGTAAGGAACCAACCGTCCTGTCGGAACACGTCACGGGTTGGACCGGGAAGATTCCAGTAGCCTTTCGCTATGGCCGGGCCACGGAGGGCGATCTCTCCTGGCTCGCCAAAGGGGATCTCATGTTCCGGGTTTCCGGGATCCACGATCTTCATCTCAGTGTATCCGACTGCCACTCCCACGCTCTGGTAGTTTTTCGTCAGGTGCGGGTAGCCTGGAAGCGTTGTCGTACCCGATCCGATGACGATCGTTTCGGAAAGCCCGTAGGAATTGGCAACAGGGATATGGAAGCGCTGGTCGAATGCCTCCCAGACCACCGGGAGGAGCTGGCCCCCGCCGGATATTATAACCCGGGCCTGTTTCAGGTGCTCGTTGGTATTGGGCGGGGCGTGGTTGAGGGAGTGGATGACCGGCGGCATCCCGGCAAGGATGGTGACGTTGTACTGCCCGGCAAGGGCGATGTACCTGTCCAGTTCAAAACGCTCCATCATCACGTATGTGCCGCCGGATCGAATCACGGCAAGCCCCCACGAGAGCCCGACATGCCCCATCGGGTAGATGCCGAGATAGACATCCTCGGGCTGGATGCGGAGGGCATCGCGCTCGGTGTCGAGGGCGGTCATCCAGTTGCCGTGGGTGAGCATGGCCCCTTTCGGTTTCCCGGTGGTGCCGGCCGTGTACTGGATATGGCAGAGGTCCTCGATCGAGCAGTTCTCGGCCCGCATCATTTCTGGAGCCGGCGGGAACGATTCCCATGCCACCATGTCCCCGCAGGATCCACCAACGCAGATAATATGGGAAACCCCGGGGATATCCCTGCGGATACCGGCTATGACTTCTGCCCCGTTCCTGTCCGTGATAACCGTACTGGCGCCGGCATCATTGATGACGTGGAGCAGCTCGGTACCGCGGTACACGATGTTGGTCGGCACAGCCACCGCCCCGATCCGCCAGATAGCAAAATAACTGATGAGATACTCCGGTGAACTGTCAAGATAGATACAGACCCGGTCGCCACATTTCACGCCAAGGTTCTTTAAGCCGAGTCCGATCCGGTTCATCTCCTCCCGGAGCCGTTTGTAACTGTAGGTCTCGTTCTGCGTGGGGCAGATGAGAGCGGCTTTTGCTTCCGGAACACTCTTTGAATCGAGAAGGGTTGTGACGTTGGACATGGGGCACCGGCTATTGTAAATTGCTACAGGTTTGGACGTTGATGTATAAGAGTGTTCATTTTCCGTGCCGCCCGGGCATGTCCCGCCCGGAACTCCCTTTATGCCAACTTATTTCTGTCCTCCGCCCGATTGATCAGTCTGACAGATATGGCAGAAGAGAACCAGCAACCGCCGGCACAGGGGGGGCAGCCCGCCCCAGGTACTGCTCCGGCCCCGGAAGGCCAGAAGAGTCCGCAGGAGCGACAGGGTCAGGGGCAGCGCCGGAACGACCGGCGTGACCGCCCCCGTCACCACGGCAGCAGGCGCGATCCCCAGCGCCACGACCAGCAGGCCCCACGGCCCCCGCAACAGCGCCCGCCCCAGCAAAAAGAAGCCGGTTCAGATACCGATGAGGAAGAGACCGAAAACGACCGCTCCTCCTCACAGAACCGGCACCACCACCGCGGCAGCAGGCCGCCTAAAAAGATCATCGATGAATGGGAAAACGATCCCTATTGTGAGTGATACTTCCGAGCCGGTTTTTTAATCCGGTTTTTCTTTTTAATCCTGCAATCAGCACCTCATCACAACCCTGACTGCGTAGTCTCTTCTGCGGGGTGGAATACGAATCCGTTTTTAATACCCGGGTGCGCGATCCCGTTGTGAATGGATCCGGTTGATCCCGGGGGTATGCTGTCCCTGAATGGTTTACTACGTAAAATTGTAAATCGCAACCTTATTTATACAATAATAAAATAAACAACATACAATTCATGGATTGATACCAATGAGCTCACGATTCGCATCGGTTGCATGGCCGGTCATTATGCTGCTCTTCCTTTGTATGCTTGTGGCGGGTGCCGGCTGTCTCAAGGACAGTTCGGTCTCTGTCACCGGTATTACGGTAGGAGCCGAGAAAGTGACAGGAGGTGAAGTCACCCTGAACGTGACCACCGATCTCCAGAACTATTACGGGGTCTCCTCAGGGATCTCCCGCGTCCAGCTGAAAGCCTACGATACCGGCAGCGGCCTTGTGGCAGCTGAGGTTACGAATGATGCCGGGTTCCTCGGCATCCGCGGGTCAGGATCGGTCTCGCAGAGCATCGTTCTCCCGCGGAAGGGATCCTACCGGCTTGTCAGCACGGTCTTTGAGAATGGCCAGCGCAAGGGCCAGGGGGAGATGACCGTGTACAATCTCGAACGGCTGACACCCGATACGCAGCAGACCGGTCTTTCCATCACTGATATTGATTTCCTGGTAACGAAGGTAACCAGCGACCGGGTAGAGATCCAGACCGATATTTACTTCACCAACGATGGCGCTCTGCCCAGTGATCCGTTCGATATTGAAGTCAAGGCAAAAGAGGAGGACGCCCGGCTGCTCGCCGATAAGGAGCGGGTATCGGTTGCAGGCATCCGTCCGGATGCAACACGCGTGTCAACGGTCACGCTATCGGTTCCCGATCAGTATAATTATGTGGTTGAGGTGCTGGTCTGGAAGAACGACACTATCGTCAAGCGGGGCGAAGGCTATGTCCGGCTCCGGCCTGGCATGCAGGTTGACAAGGACACCGAGTTCGTGACAAAGCAGATCGAGACCTCGAAGTTCGTCCCGGAATCCGGGTCTGTTATGATGTCCCAGGCACCCTACCCGGTGCCTACACGATCCCCTGGCTTTGCAGCCCCGCTCGTCCTTGTCGCGATCGGTTCCCTTGCCGTGATTGCGCACCTGAGGGGGCGGAGGAGATGACCGATGAAGAGACCTCAAAGAGCGGGCAGGACGAGTCGTTCTACATCCCACCGGTAGGTGCACCCATGACAAATGAGAAAAAAATCGAGAAGAAGAAACCGGGCGCTGACTGGCTCGGGGTTGTGTATATGGTCGTCGGGCTGTTTGTCCTGATTGCGGCGTTCCAGCTCTATTTCGTGATACAGGAACTGATCCGGACCTGGATCTCCGACCAGTTCGTACCACTCGTATCAGCCGTCTATTATGTTGTCGTTATCGTGGTCGGCGTCTGGCTCTTCCGGGAATATATCCGGAACCAGTAATTTTTTACCCTCCCCGCTGTCGTGAGATGTTGAAAAAAATGCTCAAAGGATATCCGGCACAGCAGGACATCGAATCCTCCGCTAACCGGTTCCTGAAAAATCTCTCTCCCCGGTGATAGAATGGCAACTCCCCCGTTCGATATATCCATGGTATTCGGAATCGTATTTGCAGTCATCATCATGACCATCTTCCTCCTGCCCCTCCTGCTCGGCGTCGCAGTATGTGCATCCGTAGTGTCTTACCTGATCGGGAAGGTCCCGGATAAACGGGCGCAGGCGATCCTTCCTGTTGCCATTGCGCTCATTTTTATCGCAGGGTATACACCCATCGATAATTTTTTCCGTAACGCTGTTGCGGGCAACGAACTTCTCTGGTCAATCCAGTCCTTGAGCATGCTTTTCCAGATTCCCTTTATTATCATCGTTGCAATGGGAGCGATCACCCTTTTTCCCCTTGTACGTGAACACCTCACCCTGACGCGGCCATGGTTCGCGATCGTTGCTGCGTCCGTTGTTGCAGCTGATTACATCAATATTCGTAATTTTATGATCAGCATGATGCACGGACCCTATCCGACAGAAATCAGCAATTTCCTCGGGACCTCCCTGCTTGAGATCGTTTTCCAGTCCTGTATATTTCTCAGTGCGATGATATTGTCGGCTGCAGTATTCGGGGTGATCCTGTTCCTGCAGCATGCCGGCAGTCTGGTTGCGGCACATCGAGACAGACGGGGGATACTCATTTGTATTGTCATTTCCCTGCTCATTCTCCTGCCGGCTGCGGGAGTCGGGGGGCTTGCGGTCTTTTTCCGGCTGGTCCTGCAGAAACTTCCCGGCAGGATCCTTCAGATAGTTGTGGCCACCGGAGCGGTACTGGTCCTGGCTCTTGCAGGTATAGTGCTTTCCGGGATCTCCGGCATGGGGTCGGTTGTTGACCTCACGATTCTCACGATGGTCATTATGGCCCTGGCCGTGCTGGTGCCGTTCCTGTATTTTTTCCCGGTCAGCGGAAATGACCGGGATGCCGTCATCCTTCTTGCGGGAGCAGTTGCCGCCGATATCGTGCTCTCGCTTCTTGCTGTTACCCTGGACCTGGGCGAGCGGCTTACAGCCGACCCGGTCAGCATCCTGACCTTTGCCTCGGGCGGGATGGTTTTTGCCGGATGTATCTTCTGTGCCGGGCTGTATATTGTCACCCACCAGAAAAATTTCCCTGTCAGCCCGGGGAGCGATGAAGTTCCATGAAGGGTATCCTGAAGATCCGGTCAGGTATGGTACTTGCTGCAATCCTCTTGGTTTCGCTCTGTACTGGTTCTGTCCTTGCGGCTGAAGATCCCGGGATAAAATACCGCGACCTCGTAAAGATGAATGATGGGGGATACGTTCTTGCCGGGACTTGGGAGATCCCGATAGGAAAACAACCGGATTCCTTCCGTTACCGCGGGAATATTGTAATCACCAGGGAGGATCCGGATGGTGCTGTCATCTGGAACCGGATATTTGGCGGTGAAAAAAATGACGAAGTGTGGCGTATTATCCAGGTATCCGATGGGGGATTCCTGGTTGTGGGACAGACCGAGTCGTTTGGGACAGGAGCGTGGGTCATCAGGACAGATGCTGATGGCAGGGAACTATGGAACAAAACATTCGGCAGGCGAAATACTGATTCTTTCAGCGCGGTAGCTGAGATGCGCGACGGGGGATTCGCACTGGCCGGGGCGTCCGATGCATACACCGGCAAAGGACAGGGTGCATGGCTGGTCAGGATCGATTCACAGGGAGCTGAGCTCTGGAACCGGACATTTGGTGGCGATGTTTTCGATAATGCAGACTCCGTTGCGGAATACCCGGATGGCGGACTGGTTGTCGCCGGTGTGACGAACACCGGAACAGGACAACTTGACGATGCTCTCCTTATCAGGACCGACAGTACCGGCAATCTTCTCTGGAAAAAGACATTCGGAGGACGGGGAACCGATGAAGCTCGGTCAGTTATCATTACCAGCGACGGGAGTATTGTTTTCACCGGCTCGACCTTTACCACGGGGCTGAATGTGGATGATTTCTGGGTCGTGAAGACCGATGCCGGAGGAAATGAGATCTGGAACCGGAAATTTTCCGATTCAGGGCTGGAATCGGGGATGGCAATTGTCGAGGCTCCCGACAATGGTTTTTTTGTTGTTGAGACCGTGGCCTCACAGGTCTGGAAGATCAAACTCGTAAAACTGGACGCCGATGGTACGAGAGTCTGGGAACGGGAGTATACCGGGATCGATCCGGAAACGCTCTTATCCTGGGGAGGATTTAACCTGGTCCTGCATCCGGACGGAACCCTGTTCCTTTCCGGGCCGGGATCATTACAGGGTACATGGTCCATTGATGCGGCTGCCGATGGTACTGAGACCGGGCGGCAGGTGTTCGGGCTTGCTCCCCCAGAAGTCTTCACCACACCGGAGACAACGTACAGGCAGCCATATGCCCCGAGCGGCTGGTTTGTCAGGACTGATGCACAGGGTGCCGAGCTCTGGAACACAACCTTCGGCGACACCCGGATCCATGAGCCCTTCTCCGTACGACAAATTCCTGATGGGGGATACGTTATCGCAGGATCTGCGATGAACAACGGAGACCATTCCGATGCATGGCTGACATTTTTTGATGACAAGGGACAGGAAACCAGCCGGGTCATCATCGGGTCGGACGGTCTTGCAGAGATCCATTCCATGCAGCAGCTGCCGGACGGCGGTTTTATCTTGGTGGGAAAACATGATACGTCTGGCTGGGAATCAACGAAGATCTGGCTGGTCCGTACCGATAAGACCGGGTCGCGCCAGTGGGAAAAAGACCTCCCTGATCTGGTCAGGGGGGAAGGGGAATCTGTTGTGCGGACTTCTGATGGCGGGTATGTTATTGCCGGAAGTGCCCGGTCACAGGATGGCCCCTCTGCTGACGGAGTTATCGTGAAAACCGATGCGGACGGATCTGTTGTCTGGAAACAGATATTTGGCGGCCCTGAAGCGGACAACATTCCCCGGATATACCAGGTACCTGACGGAGGATATGTCGCGATGCTGGTAAGCGTTGACTATGCCGGGCTCAATCCCTCGACGACCACAGCCACGCTTCTCCGGCTTGATGACCGGGGAGCCGTTGTCTGGTCCCGGCCGCTGACTGAAAATATGCAGGTAGAACCAATGACTATTCTTGCAACCACGGACGGCGGGTATCTTGTCGCGGGGTACGCGATCAACGAGGATTCCGGATTATGGATTATGAAAACCGACGGGTCCGGAAACCCCCTCTGGCACCATGTCTACGATGTCGGGACGTTTGCCTTAAAAGGATCGGAACTGGTTATCGAGGTTCCCGGCGGCGGATATGCACTCGCAGGTAATAAGGGTGAGGATATCTGGCTCATCCGCATGGATCAATCCGGCACAGAGCTCTGGAACCGGACCTATGGCGGGTGGTCCGGGGAGAACGTTCGCGCCCTCCACATCACAAGCGATGGCGGGTTTGTGATTGCCGGGACGACCACCTCCTGGCCTGCATCGGAAACACCGCATACCGGGCGTCTGGTGCCGCTGTTAATCCTGTTCACGGCAATCCTTGCCGGAGGTGCGATCGTCCTGTACCGGAACGAGCGGAACCGGGGTGGAAAGGAATCATAAAATCACGGCGGCTGACTGGTTACGGGACTGCGGTTTGTGCCTCCGATGACATGCCGTGCCTGGGATTTTTCCGGGCTGGCTGGTCGTTTTTTTTTCTGAAAATAATTCCGGGATGCCTCTTTTCCGCACCTTTCACAACCAGGAAACCCGCGTGAAAAAAGTGAGCGGGTTCAGATCGAATCCAGGACCGGTGCGGTATCTGCCGCCATTATGATCCGGACCCCGATATTCTGCATATCCCGGACATTTGCCCGGTGCACTTCCTCCGATGCGGCCCCGGTCGCATCATCGACCAGTACGACCGGGTAGTTGTACGCAATGCCATCGAAGACCGTTGTGCGGATACAGTTCGGTGTCTGGATCCCGCAGATAAACAGCGTTGAGACACCAAGCGTGCGGAGCATCAGGTCGAGTTCGGTCCCGATGAACGCACTCATCCGGGTCTTGGTGAGCACGTACTCGCCTTCGCGGGGTGCCAGTTCATCGATTACCGCGGCTCCCGGTGTGCCGGCAACGGCAAACGGCTGGAGCCGGAAGCGGTCCTGCCGGATGATCTCCACATCTGAACCGTCCGCCCGGTGTACACGGAGGATATGGATAACGGGCAGGGACCGGTGCCGGAATTCCTCCCGTACTGCCAGGATCTTCGGGATCACGGCCCGTGCCCCTGCAACGTTCCCCGGTTTGCCTTCAAGAACAAAATCGTTCTGCATATCGATGATCAGGAGTGCAGCTTTTCCCATGGTAATTTCCCGAATAGTCTATTTCAGGGCCTGGACATAATAACTGTGCAGAAGTTTTTGGAGCCGCCATGGACCCCCTCATCCAGCATACCTGCCTCTTCTTCACCGGGATTGTGGCCGGTATCACGTCCGGTTTGTTCGGGGTAGGCGGCGGGGCGCTGATGACCCCGGTCCAGTTCTGGCTCTCTACTGCCGGCGGGATGGACAGCACGCTTGCCACCCGGATTGCCATGGGGACATCGCTTGCCGTGATCATACCCACGATGATCAGCGGGGCTCTCGCCCACCATAAGCGGGGGGTGGTGAACTGGCAGGCAGCCGTTCCGATGGGCTGCGCTGCAATTTTTGGCGGTTTTTTCGGGGGAACGCTTGCCGCCCAGCTGCCGGGCCTCATACTCCGGCTGTTCTTTGCCTTATTTATTCTCGTTATGGCAGTCCGGATGATCTGGCATATCCGCGACTGTCCTGTGTGCGAACCCCATGGATCAACCGGCCAGTATCTTTTGATCGGGTTTTTTATCGGCATCCTGTCCGGGCTGACAGGTCTTGGGGGCGGGGCCCTCCTGGTACCGGTCCTCGTCATCCTGCTTGGCTACCCGATTCTCAGTGCAATCGGGACATCGTCGGCCTGTCTTATCTTCTCCTCTGCCGGGGCTATGATGGCGTATGTTATCAACGGGATCGGCGTTGCCGGGCTGCCACCGTATTCGATCGGGTACGTGGATCTCGTCACGTTCGCAATACTTGCGGTCACTACCATCCCGCTCTCACGGATAGGGGTTCGGTTCGCTCACGCATGTTCGAGCCGGAACCTGCAGCTACTGTTTGCCGGGCTGCTGGTGCTGATTAGCATCTCCATGCTGGTTACCGGATGATGCGGGAGAGCGGCCGGGATTTTACCGGGAAACCCGGCGGATCCGGATTCTGCGTTCCGAAGAATCCCCCCCTTAAAGAGAAAAAGGGGAAATCAGAGAATTTTATTGAGTACAACCATCTCTGCACCGTTCTTGTACAGGGCAGTGACAATAACCGTGTTGGTACCGGCCGCTGCATCTACGGTGATTGATGAGCCGGCGCTTGTCCCGAGGTTTTTTGGGACCTCTATGCCGTTAAGGGTCACCGTGAATTTTTCTACCTCGGACAGTGTAGATCCGGCCATGGCTGATATGGTGATCCTGCTGCCGCTTTTGGATGCACTCAGGGCCGGTGGTGGAGAGGGGGGCATGGGCCGTGCCTCTGCAACCTTGACGGTCGGGACTGTCGTTACCGTCCCGGATGGCGTTACCGGGGCCGAAGGTGTGCTCATCATAAAAACAATTACGGCAATAATGGCGAAAACAATGATCAATCCTCCGATGAGGTACGCTTTTGTCATATTGCTGTTGCCGGATTTTTTCGGTTCCGTGCGTTCCGGGGATCCGCTGCCGGTGGGATTGCCACATTCCGGGCAGGATTTTTGCCATTCCGGGTATTTGCAGCCACATTTCTGACACGATAACATAAGATCGGATGTTTGAACCCGTGATTAATATGGTTTGCTATTTATTGTTCAAATGCGATTTGGATCGAAAAATAGTAAAAAAAACGGTCTATCGGGAAAAACAGCCGGCGAAAAAATTTACTGGTTTTCCGGCGGCTGGACCTACCCTGGCTGCCCGCCCTTGAAGTGCTGATGGATCTTTCCGTAGTATTGCCGGAGGTTATCATTCATGGTCGGGTGGACGTTCATCTTCCCTGCATCGAAATGTTTGCGGGCCACGACCGTTGCTCCTTCGCGGAGAGTAGGCATGCCGACTTCCCGGCAGAGGGCCTGCGGGATTTTCCCGGGAAATTTTTTAAAATTTTTTCCCGGAAAAATTTCCGACCGGAAAATTTCCGGCAAATCTGCTCAACTACTTCCGCTCAGGGAGCCCCTTGATCCCAGAACACCCCGATCACCGGCGATCCCAAAACCGCCCTTTTTTCCCGATCCTGTGCTCCAGTAGCACTCAGGAGGACTTTCGCCTCCCAATTGCGTGTATTAGCCCGGATTTTGTGCCACGACGAAGAAAATCCAATCCGGGCCCGATACGCAGAGAAAAATCTCCTTATTGTACCGTTTTTTCTGAATTCCCCGGATTTTGGGTACACCGGATTTTTTGCAATTCCAGGAACCGCCAGAAATGAGCCCCAATCTCCAAAAGGGGGCTTATTTGAAAGGTCATGGGATCTCCCCGACCTTACTATCCGGATCGGTATTTTCTCCGACGGATACCGTCTGTGGATCGACGGATTCTGGGGTGCATGTCGGGAGGAGGAATACCGGGACTCTCACGACAGATCCCGGTGAGCCCGGCGCAGATTCCGGGTCACCGGATTTTTCGTCCGGTGCCGGGGCGGCTGGTCCGGCATCAGCTGGCCGCTGCGGTCAAGTTCTGCAAGGGAACCGGCCAGGACCCGGAAG
This sequence comes from Methanoregula sp., assembly GCA_023228295.1. Lineage (GTDB taxonomy): Archaea > Halobacteriota > Methanomicrobia > Methanomicrobiales > Methanospirillaceae > Methanoregula. The sequence goes on along the minus strand of JALOBP010000032.1, from coordinate 8,912 downwards.
AACCGGAACGTACCTTTTGGCGTATAGACCCAGAGCTCGCGGGAGATTTCCGGTGAAGATGCAATGAACCGGAGCGCTGCGAGATCTTCTGCTGCTTCACGCTCCAGCCAATCCGTGGTGAAACGGATGCGTTCAACACGGCAGATCCGGACGTGCGCCACGAGTCCCATCATGTAAATCACGAAGCTGCAGATCATGTCCGGCTCGTGCCGGAAATACCGGGCCTCACCACGCTTTTCCGCGATGTGTTTTGCTTCGCTCAGCGCGATTTGCGGTTGGCGGCCACGGACCAATTGATCACCTCTGCTGTACTTTTTTCCGGAGCATTCGCTCGCTGATAGTGTGTCATTTTAGTGTCTCCTTGAGTGCCGGCCGGGGCGGTGCGGGCGCCTGGATTTGTTCTTCCTCTTGCGCCTTGGTACCGGTTGGGCCGGGTGTTCCTGCACGTATTATTCTGCTTGGGATATACGCTTTGTAGTATGCGAGGATCTTATAACAAAACCTCATGACGCTGGAATGTGGTGGGCCATTCCTCGTCCTCGTGCATTAATTCTATTTGTATGAGATATCTGGAGTAATGATTTGGAATTGTTTCCGGAGTATTCCTAAAATCAACAGCACCGGCAGTGAGGCAATTCTCATTTAATTTCAATATAACCAAATACTCTTTTCACATATCCGGATACGTATGACAAGAACTCAAAACGATGCAGACGATAATTCCTCTGCACAATCTCGTCGTTCAAGAGGAGGTTATAGTTTTGAAAAATTTGTGTTTGAGTATCTTAATGGCGAGATCGGGATGAACCCGAAAATAAATTTGTTACGTCCTCGAACAAAAGCATATTTACCCGGCTCCACTCGCCCTCATACTTTTTCATGCATGCAAATAACAACTCCGTATGGAGATATTATTGGGGATACCGATATTGTGGTCTATCATACAACACGAAGAAAACCACTCATGCTAATAAGTTGTAAGACTTCTCTCAGAGAACGACTGGCACAATCATTATTTCACTATTATCTCTACAAAAAAACATATCCAAATATCAAATTGTTTTTCGTAACAAAAGATAAAAGTCTGGAATTAGGTTCGTTAGAAAAACCTAATAAAAACCGAATTCTTCTCGAGAGTGAAAATGTCTATTGCTATTCAGATAATACCAGAACAAAATTTGGAGGATGTGTTCAACCATTCGATCATATGATCATAGATATTAGACGCATGGCAGGAATTGATCAAAAGAGAGTTGTTGCTGTAAAGAAAAAAGAGGTCTCGGTAAAAAAACCCGCTACACGAAAAAGAAAAACTAGCAAATAATACAACACTTTCACGGAGCGCTACTGATGATTAAATCATGCAATCTATTATCTAATACCATAAAGAGGGAAAATCTTGACTGAAAACGAGTTTTTTTTTGATCAAGACCGAGTTCGTATTATCAACGATAGCGTCTTCCAAACAAAAAAAATCAAACGCAATTCTGTTGACCTTATTATTACTTCGCCACCCTATAACGTCGATATCAAATATAATTCACATGACGACAAAATCAGCTATGACCAATATAAAGAATTCAGCAAAAAATGGATGAGCCGCTGCTATAATTGGCTTAAGGATGACGGCAGATTTTGTCTGAATATTCCCTTGGATATAAACAAAGGTGGTCAGCAGAGCGTCGGTGCTGATTTAACAAAAATTGCGAAAGATGTTGGATTTAAGTATCATTCGACAATCATTTGGAACGAGAGCAATATTTCCCGAAGGACTGCATGGGGTTCGTGGAAGAGCGCATCGGCACCGTATGTAATTTCACCTGTGGAATTGATTGTGGTTTTATACAAAAACACATGGAAAAAGACGAGTGGATCTCGACAATCAAAAATAGAGAAAAAGGATTTCATGGACTGGACTAATGGGCTCTGGTCATTTAGTGGTGAGAGTAAAAACAAAATTGGACACCCCGCGCCGTTCCCCGTTGAACTACCCCGACGATGTATTCAACTTTTTAGTTTTGTTGGAGATTCGATCCTTGATCCATTCCTCGGAAGCGGAACCACCCTTGTTGCATCTTATCTTAATGACCGAAAGGGGATTGGAATTGACATAGATGCTAATTATTGTCAAATTGCCCTTAACCGGTTGAAAAAAGAGGCGGGAATAGATGTGACCGGAACGAAAAAACCCGTGCCCCTCCCCCATAAAAAAACTGAAATTAAAAAGATATTGATTACTCAATCGGATATTGTTTTACAGCATTTCAAAGATTATCCGTCACAACCTATGTCGTACAAGGATGTTGGTGAATGGATAATGGGTGAGGTGGAGAAAGGATCGTTTAAGGATATCAAGGCTTATGAAAAAATTATGAGAACGCTGGCAAAAAACGGAGAAATTGTCAAGATATCGACCGGTGTTTTTAATTACGAAACCTCCTCTACAAAATAAATGTAAACCTGTTAGCACATCCACATCAAATCGGGTAAAAGTTGGGATATCGGCTTAATACATCCACTAATTTCTGTTTTGGAATTCGTGGAATAAACGGAGATATTTTCAGGATTCCAACCTGAGAAAAGGATGCCGCTCCGGGGATTCCGGCATGAACGGCATATTGGATTTTTTCCCGCCATTAAATTCCAATTTATCTGTCTTTATATACGGCTCCGCCAAATCGAATAATAATAACAATGGTGTTCATCATGTCAGAATCTCCAGGATCACCGCTTGCCCGGCTGGTAGTATTTATGCTCTGCCTGGCAATTGCCGGTACAATTGTTGCCGGGCTGGACTGCTATCTGGAATCCCCGCAGTTCCAGGATCTGAATAACAATGCTCCAACGAATGATATTGTCATGACCGGGGGAGGACCGGGACACAATTCTAACCCCTTCCAGTTTGTGCTGGTCTACCTGGGGGTTGACTAATAGCAGTACAACCAGGGAAATTTCCTCGTTTTTAAAATACCGGCTCTTCATTCAGGGACGATATGCGGGCTTTCATGAACAATCATTTTTCATAGCTCCCCCGAACGTCCACGCCCTTTTTTCCCTGTGTGCAACCATTGATTTTTTGCTTGCACTCCCTGAAAACGATTGAGCGCATCGCACCATCGGTGCAAAAGAAACGTGTAGCTCCGGAGATTTGAACCGGTAAATTTCTTTTAAAAAAAGCAAAAAAATTACTGGTATTCCGGCGGCTGGACCTGTTTTGGCAGCCCGCCTTTGAAATGCTGCTGGATCTTGCCGTAGTACTGCCGGAGGTTGTCGTTCATGGTCGGGTGCACCTTTTTCTGTGCAGCTTCGAAGTGGCGTTTCGCAACCACGGCTGAGCCCTCCCGGAGGGCGAGCATGCCCGCCTCACGGCAGAGGGATTCGAGGTCGGAACCGACAAACCCCTCGGTTATCCCGGCGAGATCAGCGGCAAGGGCCTCCCGTGCGGGATCGGCAAACGTGAGGTTCTTCTCAGCAAGGAGTTCAACAAAGCGTTTCCTTCGCATGCCGCGGAAAAGGCCGGTTGCGTCCTCTGTGGGCGGGACGAACGCGGCTTTCACATCAGCAATCGTGATGGATTTGTCCCTGCCCAGCCTCTCGACCAGTTCGCCAATGGCATTCTCGTCAAGTTTTGCAATCAGGTCTGTGATCTCTTCAAGGTCCGATCCTTCGAGCGGCATGAAGCGGATATGGATCCCGATGATCTTCTTCCGGTCATCGAAAACGGGCTCCCCGATGTAGACCAGGCGGTCGAACCGGCCTGCCCGGAGGAGCGCCGGGTCAACAAGATCGGGTTTGTTGGTCGCACCCATGATGACGACATCATTGAGCTCGACAAGCCCGTCCATCTCCGTAAGGATCTGGTTGAGCACATTGTCAAGGGCCTGGGAGTTCCCCGAAGAGCCACGGACCGGGGCAATGGAATCGATCTCGTCAAAGAAGATGATAGACGGGGAGACCTGCCGGGCTTTCTTGAAGATATCCCGGACTGCCCGTTCGCTCTCCCCAACCCATTTGGAGAGGAGCTCGGGGCCGCGGATCGGGATAAAGTTCGCCCCGCTCTCTGATGCAACTGCCTTGGCAATCAGCGTCTTGCCGGTGCCGGGCGGGCCGTAGAGGAGGATACCGCGGGGGGGATCGATTCCCATATCTTCCAGTTTCTGGGGATTGGTGAGCGGGAGCTCGACTGCCTCGCGAACTTCGGTCTTGGCAGCATCAAGTCCCCCGACATTCTCCCATTTTACGTGCGAGACCTCGAGCATCACTTCCCGCATCGCGCTCGGGCCGACATCGCGCTGGGCGCTCCGGAAGTCGCTTGCGTACACCTTCAGGGTGTCGAGGATTTCTGCCGGGATCTCATCCGCCTCGAGATTGAGGTCCGGCAGGTAACGGCGCAATGCGCGGATTGCCGCCTCCCGGGACAGGGACTCAAGATCGGCACCGACAAACCCGTGCGTCTGCTTGGAGAGCAGTTCGAGGCTCACATCCTCGGCAAGGGGCATGCCCCGGGTGTGGATCTTTAAAATCTCGATCCGGTCGGGTTCGCTCGGAACGCCGATCTCAATTTCCCGGTCAAACCGGCCGGGACGCCGCAGGGCAGCATCTATTGCATCGACCCGGTTTGTTGCACCGATCACGATGACCTGCCCGCGTTCCTCAAGGCCGTCCATCATGGTCAGGAGCTGGGCAACGACCCGGCGCTCGACCTCTCCTGTCACTTCCTCGCGCCGGGGCGCGATGGAGTCCAGTTCATCGATAAAGACAATCGAGGGTGCGTTTTCCCGCGCTTCCTCGAAAATTTCCCGCAGCCTCTGCTCGCTCTCCCCGTAATATTTCGAGATGACCTCAGGGCCCGCAATATGGATGAAGTGCGCACCACTCTCGCTTGCCACGGCCTTTGCGATCAGGGTCTTGCCCGTCCCGGGCGGACCGAAGAGGAGGACGCCCTTGGGTGGCTCGATACCGAGTTTCTGGAAGAGTTCCGGGTGACGGAGCGGGAGCTCGATGGTCTCGCGCAGGCGCTGGAGTTCGTCTTTTAACCCGCCGATATCTTCATAGGAATATTGCTTGATGCCCTCGAATCCCGATTCGGGTTTATCGGAGAAATCGACCTGGGTATCTTTGGTGATGATGACCGCGTCTTCGGGTTCCAGTTCAACGACCTTGAACCCGACCATGGGCGAATGGACAAACGGCATCCCCATGGGAACGGGAATGAGATCGTTTTTGGAGATGGGAAAATCGATCAGGATCCGGGAAAAGTTGGGGTTGCCGGCGAGGTTGACATTTTTCGGGAGCCCTTCCGGCGGGGCCAGCACGACACGCTTTGCCTCAATCTCACTGGTGATCTTCCTGACCGTTATTTTGTCTCCTAACCCGACACCGGCATTGGTACGGGTGAAATTGTCAATGCGGGCTTTCTGCTGGTTCCAGTCCTCGACAAGCGATCGCCAGACCTTGGCAACCGTCTTCTTCTTGCCCTCGATCACGACAAGATCGCCGGGGGATATTTTTAAAAACAGCATCGTCTCGGGGTCCAGCCGGGCCTTCCCGCCACCCTGGTCACCCGGGTACGCAGAGTCCACTTTCAATTGTAGTTCGGGGGTTTGCACTTCTGGCATTACCTTAAAGGTCATATACGCAGGGATTTATAAGTACTGTAAATGCGTCTCCTCATTTTCGATCCCTTCCACGGTGCAGCGGGCGACATGATCACCGGTGCCCTGCTGGACTGCGGGGCGGACGAAACACTCGTACTTTCGGCAATGCGGGCGGTTGTAGCGGAGCCATCGTTCTCCCGCGTCAGCCGTGCCGGGATCCGGGCGGTGAAGGTGGATACCCATGCCACCCCGGCCCACCGGACGTTTGAAGAGGTCATGGATCGGCTCGAAGGGGCAGCGCCCCATATCCCGGCACCGGCCCTTGCAATGGCTGCCAGAGTCTTTGAGCGGATCCGGAAAGCCGAGGAGGAAGTGCACGGGGCGCGTGCCCATTTCCACGAGGTCGGGGCGGACGATGCCATCGCGGATATCGTAGGCGCCTGTACGGCGCTGCACGCGCTTGGCGTTGAAGGCGTAAAAGTCCTGCCGGTCACAACAGGCCACGGTACAGCGACCGGGTCGCACGGCACCTTTCCTGTCCCGGCACCGGCAACCGCCATTATCCTCCGGGATGCGGGATTGCCCGCAGTTGCCGGCAACCACATAGGCGAACTCTGCACCCCGACCGGGGCAGCGCTCCTTGCGGAATTTGCCACAATGGAAGCTCCCGAACCGGCAGCGTATACCATCCTTGCCGTAGGATACGGGGCCGGGACCCGCGATCCGCACCATGCCCCGAACGTTGTCAGGGCCATGCTCGTCGAATCCGCGGGCACGGCCGACAACCTTGCCGAGGACATGGTCGATATCCTCGAAACGAACGTGGATGATGTGAGCGGCGAGGTAATCGCCCACGCGATCGGCCGCTTTATGGAAGCCGGTGCCCGTGACGCGAGCGCAACCCCGATCATCATGAAGAAAGGACGACCCGGGTTCCTCATCCGGGTCATCAGCCTGACGGAGACCAGCCCGGCCCTTGCGGAACTCATGGCAGCCGAGCTTGGCACGCTCGGGATCCGCTGCATCCCGGCGGTCCACCGCTTCATCGCGGAACGGACCGTCCACGAGATTGAAGTTACTATCGCGGGACAGAAGCGGAAGATGCCGGTCAAGTGCGGGATGATGCACGGGAAGGTCTACACCCTCAAGGCCGAGTTCGATCCGGCCCGGAACTGGGCCACAGAGCTCAGGATCCCGGTGCGGGACGTGCTCCGGGCTGTTGAGGAGACCGGCTGGACAAAATTTGGCGGGCATGAGGGGAGACCATGAAAACTGATAAGAGGAGCAGCGGGAGCCCGGCGCTCGATACCCTGATTGGCGGCGGCCTTGAGATCCGGACCATCACGCAGTTCTACGGAGAGCCTGCGAGCGGCAAGAGCACGTTCTGCATGATTGCCGCGGTTGCCGCACTCCGGGCCGGCCAGTTCGTGGCCTATATCGATACCGAAGGGTTTTCCATCGAGCGATTCCGGCAGATCGCCGGGGCGGACACAGAGGTTGTCGCCGACCGGCTCTTCCTCTTCGAACCCATCGATTTCGAGCACCAGGGACAGGTCATCGCGGAGTGCGAGAAAGTGCTCAAGGCCCACAAGCCCGGACTCCTCGTGATGGACTCCGCCACTGCCCTGTACCGCACGGACCTCGATAAGGGCCGGGACGCCCTGCAGGGGCTCACGAAGCAGATGATCCATCTTCTCGGGTATGCCAAGCGCTACGATATCCCGGTTGTCATAACCAACCAGGTGTACATGGACACCACGCGGAACACCTGCTACGGCCTTGGCGGCTATGCCCTCGAGCACATTTCCAAGGTAATTATCCGGCTCGAAAAGAGCGATACACCCGGCCAGCGCCGGGCCCGTCTCGTCAAACACCGGTCCCGGCCCGAGGGGGCCGGCTTTGAGTACGGGATCACCGAAGATGGTATCAGCCTGCGGGCCTGACCGACACGACCCCGCGGCTCCCTGCAACCGTACGAACAGATTAGCAAGGGGACTCTGAAGATCTGGAGAGTATCATATGGCGATAAATAAAGACATCTCGGGCAGGATCAAGGACCTGTTACGAGACCATCCGGAAGGCCTTAACATCACCGGTATCGTGAAGACCATCCCCATCAACCGCAACACAGTCAGCAGGTACCTTGACACCCTGCTGGTTTCAGGCCAGGTGGAGGTGCGTCATTTCGGGATGGCAAAGATCTACTCCCTTTCCCGGCGCCTGCCGGTTGCGTCGGTTCTTGCCATATCTTCGGAATACGTACTACAGCTGGACCAGTACCTCCGCATCATCTTCATAAACGCCCCGTTTCTCGAACTGCTGGGTCTCCCCGAGCATGCCCTTTTCGGGGAGAAGATAGATAATACGCGCATCCCCCTGTTCTTCAGTGAGGAGTATTCCCTGTTGATCCGCTGGATCAACGAGGGGCTTGCCGGTGTTGAGCGTCGGGGAGAATTGACACTCCCCGCACAGGGGCGGATCTTCACCTGCCGGGTCGCCCCGGCCGTCTTTACTGAGGGGCAGAAAGGAGTCTCGGTCCTGCTTGAGGACATCACCTCAAGGAAACAGGATGAAATACAGCTCAGGGACAGTGAGGGGAAGTTCCGGTCCATCGTTGAAGCATCCACCGATGGTATCCTTGTCTGTGATGATGAGGGTCGGATGATCGAATGGAACAACGCCCTCTCGCGGATCACCGGTATCCCGCGGGAGGATGCGGTCGGCGCTTCGCTATCAGCGATAATGTGCCACGTGCTCGTGCCGGAGGATCAAAGCCACAATCGCATTGAAATGGCCACGAATGCGCTCAAATCCGCGCTCCGAACACGGCAATCCCGTTTTTTTAATATCCCGTTTGAAATTGCAATTATCCGGCCGGATGGAGAACGTCGAGTAATCCAGCCAACCCTCTTTCCGATTGAGACCAACCGGGGGATCTGGATTGGATCCGTGATCCATGATATTACCGAGCAGAGGATCATGGTGGAAAGACTAAGAGAGAACGAGGAGAGATATCGTACCCTGTTTCACAATGCCGCCGACATTCTCACCGTCCATGAGATACGGCCTGACGGGCAACCCGGTATGTTCATGGAAGTGAACGATGTCGGCTGCCGGTTGCTTGGCTATACGCGTGAGGAATTTCTCCGCATGTCCCCACAGGAGATCATCGATCCGACCATGCGGGAACGCATGCGAGAGTGTGCAGTGAGGCTGAAAACAGAAGGCCATGCTGTTTTTGAGATGGTCCATGTCGCAAAAGACGGGAGGCGGATCCCGGTCGAGATCCGATCCCACCTCTTCGAGTACCGGGGT
>JALOBP010000124.1 GCA_023228295.1 Methanoregula sp. | reverse complement strand
GTCCCGTACTATACCTATGGCTGAGCCCCCTTCACATACTATCCGGCCCCGGCTCCGTTCCGGAACAATGCGGTTCCGGAGCCGCAGCCCCGAATTAGGATCCGCCAACCCCCTGTTCAGAGCGATCCACCTGGAGGATTTTCACAAACAGGGGATCCGGATGAGTGGTTCCTACGGGGGACTCCCCGGAATGCAGGTTCTCTCCGACGGTAGATGAGGGCGCTCCGACGTGAGCCCGATCCGGAAAAGGGGGGTTCCTTTCATTTCAGCCCACCCCAGCCCGTTTTCAACAAGATCGCCCCTCCAAAAGCGGCTATTAGCGACTGTACTTCCGGGCGTTGGGTTCTCGACGTAAAACCGGTCCTTTTCCCGTGAATTTGTCCTGTCATTCCGCCTGTTTTTCCGGGAATTTGTGCTGTTGGGGGGTGCCGGTGGGGGTTCCTGGCCGGGGGTCTCCGTCGGAGAATGATCTTTGCAAAAGGGTATCTCCCAGGTGGGATCCTGCACCGTCGGTACCGGCGGTTCCCGTCGGAGAAAACCCGGCCCCCAAAACAGGCCTTCCTTTCGATCGACCCCTCCAGCACCCCATCCGGCCCTGAGATCGGCGAATGGAATAGGATTATTTAGGATTTACAGCGCCGCTTAAAACCTTCCGATTGGCCTTAATCCTGAGGAAACTGCGTATTTCCAAAACCCTTGTACATAAACCAGCTGGTTTTGCACGTAATTCCCGGGAGGTGAGGAAAAAGAGGGCAATCCGGGGCCGCAGAGGGGCCGGATCGGGGGGGCGGGAATGCAGGTCACAAAAGGGGATCCGGACATGAGGTACCGGCGGGGGGTGGTTTCCCCCTGCACCGGCCAATATCTGCAAAGCGCCCAAACGGGATCCGTGGACCGGGGATAGAATCCGGTATCTGATGAGAGAGAAGCAGATATACCAGAGCAGTAATATATAAAATACAAAAGGAGCGAACATGCCGGTAACAGTTGACGGAAAAATGGTTGACGGGCGCACGATCGTTCTGGATCAACCGCTGGCAAACGGTCAGAACGAAGTTCTCGTGCGGCTGAAAAAGAAAACCAGCCGTACCAAGATCCCTGTCCCGGAACAATTCGCCATGATGATCGCAGAAACGGATATTGAAGAGCTCTATTGATGAAAATTTCCAGCCTTCAGGAAGGTTCTGTTTTTCTTGATACCAATATTCTCATCTACGCATTCACAACAACCCGGTACACACCAGCTTGTGAAGAGCTGCTTGAAAAGGTGCAAAACGGTGTGTTAAAGGGCCATGTCAACAGCACGGTCATCGATGAATTCTTCCACAAAGTCCTGCTCATGCAGGTATATTCAGAAAAAGGATTGCAGCCAAAGGACGCAATCACATTCCTGAAACAGAACCCGGAACAGATAGCGGATTTCCCGCTCCCGTTCGAGGTTACTCATGAAGTACTCCATGATTATGGAATTATCGTCCTTGATACCGCGCCTCTTCTGGATGAGACTCTTGCACTCTCTCAGAAGTACGGTCTCCTCTTTTCCGATGCACTCCATGCCACCTGTTGCACACACCACGCATTGGATCATCTTATTACAAATGATCGTGATTTCTCCCGGGTTGATCGCATCTCGGTGATTGCACCGTAAAACGGGATCCTGCCGGTATTACAGGTCCGTGCAGGATCTCACGTCCTCTGCCCGTGAATCGATCTGCCGCTCCACGGTAATGGACCCTCCGGTTCCGGCACAACAGCCTCCCGGATATCAAACCGGGAGGATGAGGGATTTTCTCCCCGCATCAGGTTGCCGGTATTGCGGTCCTGTCAATCCGCTACACTTAGTGTAGCCAATCTCGTCTTCTGGAATGTCACCCACTGCCGTCGTAGTAACACCCCCGTCACGCACTCTCCGACCCCGGCTCCGTTCCGGCACAATGCGGTTCCGGAGCCGCGGACCCGGATTGGGATCCGCCAACCCCCTGTTTGATGCGATCCACCTGGAGGATTTTCACAAACAGGGGGTCCGGATGAGCAACTCCGACGGGGGACTCCCCGGAATGCAGGTTTTCTCCGACGGGGGATGATGGCGATCCGACGGAGGCCGGCCCAGAAAACAGGCCTTCCTTCAGACAAACAGCCAGGAGCACGTTCCCACCCGACTTTTCCACCTGTAACCGGTCTATACCGGCTGATTTTCGGCACGCACTCCGCCCGGTTCCCTCCAATCAGAGTTCATTTTGCGCTCCTCTGAAAACATGCGACCGATAATTTGGCGAATGTGACCGAAAAAGGGTACCTCATCGGGCAATCGGAGGCGATTTTGGGCCCGGATGGGTGCACCCCCCGGAAGAGGCCCGCTTACGACGGGAGCTGCCTTTCCCGTTTCCTCTCTCCCCCGCTGATTAACCTGGCCGTGGCATCGCTGGTTAAGAGCGTCATCTGGTGGATTGCAATCGCGTTAAGCTTTGCGAGGCGCTCCGGTTGCGGGAGGCGGTCGCTGATGAAATGGGCGTTGAGGTTCTCCAGGTTCGAGAGACAGACAAGCTGGGAGATATCCGCATAGTCCCTGATGTTCCCTTTCTTATCAGGGTTCATCTCCCGCCACTCCTTTGCGCTTGTGCCGAAGAGGGCCATGTTCAGGACATCGGCTTCGGACGCGTACACGGCATTGATCTGCGGGCGGGTCAGCTCGGGCGGGATGAGATTTTCCTGCACGGCATCGGTATGGATCCGGTAATTGATCTTCGCGAGGTTTCTGCGGATGTCCCAGCCGAGTTTTTTATGCTCATCCTCCTTGAGACGCTGGAACTCCTTGATCAGGTAGAGCTTGAACTCGACCGAGATCCATGACGCGAACTCGAATGCAATATCCTTGTGGGCAAATGTCCCCCCGTATCGTCCGGGCTTTGCGATGATACCGCGGGCACGGGTTTTTTCGATCCATTGTTTTGGCGTGAGCGTGAAGCTGTTCAGGCCTGCTTCTTTTCTAAACCCGTCGAATTCGACGGGATTAAAATCCGGGTTGTTGAGTTGTTCCCAGATCCCCAAAAATTCGATCGTGTTCCGGTTCCGGATCCAGCTGCGGATAAGATCGTCAGTATGGTCTGGATTCTTATACCGGGCAATATCGGTGATACAGATGTAGTCCTCATTGTTATGCATCACAACCGCAACTTCACGGTCAAGGACATTGATCTTTGCCATGGTCTCCTCTCCAGCTACGGTCTCCTTTGGCAGAATTTATCATAGTTACTGCTTTTTGTATCAGGTAATAATGGCCCGGTGCGGGGAGTGAAACTGATCTCCTATTCATCCAGTTGCCGGATTTTTCATACCCGCCCCAGACCTGAAAAATTTCCCGTTGTCCCCCTCCATATGTAATCGTATTGGTCAAGGAGGGCAGCCATGCAATCCCCGCCACTCACCGTCAGAGAAAATCCAACTCCCAAAACAGGCCTTCTTTTCGATCGACCATGCCCCAGCCCGATCCCCCCTGCTTTCGCCCCTTGTAACGTTGCTACCTATTGCCTCACCAATTCCCGCCGGAGGATGTCGGATTGTTCCGGGAGAATTACCGCGTTTTTCCGAATTATTACCTCTGCAAAAAAGGGGGGTGAGGCAAAAGTGGTACAACGGGGCCCTATACGTGGCCGGACTGGCCTGCCCCCGGTATTTCCCCAAGGGGGTTGCGGTAGGACGGTACCGGGGGGAAAATGCCGATCCCGCAAAACAGGGGGCACGACTATGAAAAAAAGATCGTCTATTATCAAAAAAGTTCAGCAGATCAGGTCACATTCCTGGAGACAATTCCAGATATCCGTCTTACCAGCGCAGTTGGCTTGACAGATATCGCATTGAGTGCCTAACTTAAAACCATTCTCGGGAGGTGTCGCCTTTTGTTGCGGCAGGTCAACGGTATAATAGTGGGCTCCGGCTATACAACTCCCGGCAATTGCCAGGCAGATCATGAAGAGTACGAGCCGGGCAAGCGGCGACCGGGTGGATTGTGACAATGACATGGGAGATACCATCCTCTTTTTAACACGTTGTTATATCCTGTTTGGATGAAGGAGATATAAATATCACGAACCTGAAATTTTCCTATTGGTTTTTCTTAAAGGTAATCCTCCGGTGACTTCACCCGCTCGGCTTTTCCGTCTTATGAAGAGCAAACCAAAAAAATACAGCAAACTTAAGGGGAAATCATACCCCATACGTATACATGAAACCGGGATTTTTACTCATATCCCTCCCTGTCGTTCTCGCTCTCCTGCTCATTGCTGCCGGATGTACCCAGCCAATATCCACGGCCGTGCCGGCAACCCCGGCGACAGCAGTTGCAGTCAATGGAACAACCAATGAGACTCTGGTCGCTTTTGTTTCCGAAGCGGTCGCCTTTGCCAGGACTCATGGCAAAGAGGCAGCGCTTGCTGAATTCTCGAACCCGAACGGAACATTCGTCCGGGGCGAACTCTATATTTATGCCTATGATTTCAACAGCACTACGCTTGCCCACCCGTTCAGCCCGGAAAAGATTGGCGTGAGCCGGATCTATGAAAGAGATGCTTTAGGCAACTTCTATGCCCAGAGATTTATCGATGCCGTGAATGACGGATCCGGGTATCTCTGGTTCTATTACATCAACCCGTTGCATAACAACGCAATCGAGAAAAAACTCGGGTACGTGGCAAAAGTGGATGACACCTGGTGGCTTGGCTCGGGTGTCTATTACGGCCCCATCGACCCGGCTCTTGCGTCATCGCCCGGAACACCCTCAACCACGCAGGAGATTAAGGACTTTGTGGATTCTGCTGCAACCTTTGCCCGGCAGCAGGGCAAGGATGCCGCCCTTGCAGCATTCAGTAACACCTCCGGCCCATTTACCTCTGGCGATCTCTACATCTATGCCCTTGACTATTCCGGTAACGCACTCGCATTGCCCTACCAGCCTCAGCTTGTTGGCACCAGTTTCTATGACATCAAAGACTCATCCGGCAGGTATTACACCCGGACCGAGATCCATCTTGCACAAGACGGTGGCGGGTATCTCCTGTACCAGTATCCGGACCCGGCAGAAAATTTCACGGTGAGATACAAGGTCAGTTACGTGCGTCCGGTCGATGACACGTACTGGATAGGAGCCGGCATCTATACCAGCGAGGATAAGCTTGTCGATGAGGAACTCCGGCAGTTTGTCGCGGGTGCAAAGTCTTATGCGAAAACCCACGGGAAAGAGAAAGCACTGGCCGAATTCAATAACCCGAACGGCTCGTTTATCAAAGACGGCCTCTACATCTTTGCTGACGATTACAACGGTACTGCACTTGCATGGCCGTTCCGCCCCGATCAGGTTGGGGTAAACAGGTTCAATGAAACCGATGCCATGGGAACACACCATATCCAGGCTATCGTCAACAGCGCCCGTTCAGGAAATGGTATCGTTGAGTACTATACGGTGAATCCCCTGACCAACACCACCCAGCTCAAGATCAGTTACGTAACGGATGTTGACGGGACCTGGCTGCTCGGTGCCGGACGGTATATGGAACCGGGTCCGGTCAACCTCCGGAAATAACGTTTCACCCCACATACCCGGAAATAATTTTCCGGGATGCCCACCACGTGCAATGCGTGGGGCAGACTCCTCCCCACCCTGCCTGCCCTCGCCCCCTCCGGTGATACCGCCCCCCGGCGTAACCCCCCTCGCTGGTGTGAGCCCGGGCCGGAAAATATTCCGAAATTCACAATCCCTGAGCATATTGTTCATGGAACATGAACACAGGATATTTTAGAAAATGAGAAAATGACTAATATACTTCTTCGTGCGATCCAATATCGATCAAAATAACCTGAGACCGGCTTTCATCAGCAAAATCGAAGACAAGACGCTGCTCGTACGTAATCCTGAACGACCAAAGACCTTTCAGGACGCCGCTCAGTGAATGGGTTTTCAGGGCCGGATGAAACGGATCTTCTTCGAACTGAATAATTTTTTTGGCGAACTGGGCCTTCAGTTCCGGGTGCTGGTGGACCCACTTCTTGTAGATCTTCTTAAACCGTTCGTCCCGAGATTGAGCTTAACCATTCAGATCCGCCAGAAGATCCTTTGCCGTCCCGCTCTTGCTCGTGTGTTTCCGAACGTTTGCTTTTGCCTGTTTTGCCCGGCTGACAATGGCGGTGCGTTTTGCGTCGAGAAGCCTGCGGTGGATGATCTCCTGGAGATACTGCTGGTCTTCGATATCGAGCTTATCCACGTATTCAAGAACGGTATTGATGGATACTGCGTCGGTTCCCATAAGATGCCCCTGTACCATAATTGCTCTTACCCTACAAAGGCATTTTGATGGTGCAAGCCACTGTTCTTTCTCTTCCCCTCGTGATCGCATGTACCAGGCCCCTCCCGCACTCTCCGGCCCACGGCTCCGTTCCGGCACAATGCGGTTGAGCCCCATACACGCCCGGATTAGGATCCGCCGACCCCCTGTTTGATGCGATCCACCTGGAGGATTTTCACAAACATAGGGTCCGGATGAGCGGCTCTGACGGATGGACTCCCCGGAATGCAGGTTTTCTCCGACGGGGGATGAGGGCGCTCCGACGGAGCTCGATCCGGAAAAGTGGGGTTCCTTTCGATCCGGCCCGCTATACCACGATCCAACCTGAGATCGGCCCTCCAATTGCGCCCAATTCGACATTTTTTATTCTCCGGTGTGAGAAAATTCAATCAGGGCGCGTATCGGGCAGGAAAATCTCCTTATTGTACCGTTATCTCTGAATTCGACACGTTTTCGGGTGCATGGGGGTGTCCTGGCCGAAGGTCTCCGACGGAGAG
>JALOBP010000031.1:9708-29532 GCA_023228295.1 Methanoregula sp. | reverse complement strand
GCCCTCATTGTTATCGGGGGGGACGGGACGCTCTCGGCCGCGCGGGATGTGGCAAAACTGGGAATACCACTGGTCGGCATTCCCAAGACCATCGATAACGATATCAGCGGGACCGATGTTACCTTTGGGTTCGATACGGCCGTGGCTACCGTTACCGAAGCTATCGACCGGCTTCATACCACTGCAGAGTCCCACCACCGGATTATCGTTGTTGAGGTGATGGGCCGCAATGTCGGCTGGATTGCGGTCATGGCTGGAATTGCCGGGGGTGCCGATGAGATCCTCATTCCGGAAGTTCACTTTACCATGGAAGAGGTATGTACAAAACTGCGGGCCCGTTACGAGGCCGGGAAGAAATTTTCCATTGTTGTAATCGCTGAAGGGTGCCATCGGGAGGACATTGGCGGCCCCCCGGTCCCAGAGGTAGACCGGGATGAATGCGGGCATGAAAAATTTGTCGGCGTGGGAAACATGCTCGGGAAAGAACTGGAGCGAAGGATGGGCATGGAAACGCGCGTCACCATTCTCGGGCATGTCCAGCGGGGAGGATCGCCAACAGCGAATGACCGTGTTCTTGCAACCCGTTTCGGTGTTGCGGCAGTAGAGCTCGTGCATGCAGGAAATTTTGGAACTATGGTCGCGCTCAGGGCAAACAAGATCACAGCCATCCCGCTTGAGTCTGCGGTGCAGCAGCTGAAGACGGTTGATCCTGAATTTTATAATCTCGCGATGACGGTTATTGGCGGTAAGAGATGACCGGCGTTTCACACATTTCCGGGAACCTGCCAAAAAGAATAATCCGCCCGAAAGCATGGTCGGGTCCGCTTCCTGAACCCGCCATCCGCACAGCAGAAGACCTAAAGGACGTGCTGGCCCGGCCGGGCTGCGCATGCACCGGTCCCGTGTATTATATGTACCGCGACATTGCACAGTCCGATGATGACCGTGTATGGATGACAGAGATGCAACTCCGGTTTGATATCACGGTAATCCCGCCCCGGTCCCTATGCGGTGAATACATCAAGACAAAAGGACATTACCACCCGGAAGATCCTTTTGGGACCGGTTACCCGGAGATCTATGAGGTACTTTCCGGTGAGGCACATTACCTGATCCAAACCCGCAATTGCTCTGATGTGATCCTGATTACAGCCAGGGGCGGCGATGTGGTGGTTGTCCCTTCCGGCTACGGTCATGTGACGATCAACCCTTCGAAGGGGTCTGTACTGGAGATGGCAAACATCGTATCCTCACGGTTCGCGAGTAACTACCGGGAATATGAAGGACGGCATGGTGCTGCCTATTTCGAGATGGAGTCGGGGGAGTTTTTAAAAAATCCCGCTTATCCGGAAGCCACACCAATCAGGCTGGTACAGGCCCGGCGAATCACGGATGTGTCCGACACACTTACCGATCCGTTATATCAACTGATCCTTGATCGGGCCCCAATCCTAGAAATCCTCAACTGCCCGGAAAAGTACGAGAGACTATTCCGGGATCTGTACCCGTAAATGGCGCATACCGTAACGGACTATTCCAAAAATGCCAGTACGGTCTGCTGTACCGAGATTTCCCTTGCGGCAGGATAATAATCCTGATATGCCTCGCAACCAAACGATTACCTACACCAGAATATCCGATCGGATCTTCTATGGGTGCATGCTCTTTGCAGCAGGGAATGGTGGAAAAACTTGAAACTCAAAGATTTTCTCGTTGAAACAGGAACGGAAAAAAATCTGACCGAACTTATTCTTTTCTTCAGTGAACAGGCCCGGCACGTAAAGCACGGGTTTTTCTGTACTATCCCCCGGACCCCTTCAGAAGAGATCACGCGCAACCAGTTTGGCGAAGAGCAGATGGAACTCGACAAGTATGCCGACCAGATTTTTATCTCCGGATTAAAGAAGACCCGGCTCGTACGCTATATCTCTACGGAGGAACAGTCCCAGATTATCGAAGTCGAGAATCCGGAGAACCAGTTCGGAGTTGTTATCGATCCTCTCGACGGTTCATCGTTGATCGACGTTAACCTCTGCGTAGGATCCATTATTGGTATTTATCCCGGTCATGTCCTGGAGAAAGGGGTTTTAATGGTTGCCGCGCTGTATATCCTCTATGGGCCGCTCACCACCCTGACCTTCACCACGGGAAAAGGCGTGCACGAGTTCGTCATGAACGATTCCGGCGAGTTTGTTCTGCGGCACAAAGATTTGAGGATTCCTGACGGGAAGATCTATGCCCCGGGTGCGCTCCGAAAAGACTACATCCCCACCCATGCCCGGTGGATCCAGTCTCTTGAACAGGCAGGGTACAAGCTCAGGTTCAGCGGTTGTTTCGTTGGCGACGTACACCAGATCCTCCACAAGGGTGGCGTCTTCTCGTACCCGGGTTTCAGGGGGAAGGAAATGGGAAAACTCCGTCTCCTGTATGAAGCAAACCCCATGGGCATGATCATCTGTCAGGCCGGCGGGGCGATCAGCAACGGCAAGGACGATATTCTCACCATCAAGCCGGAGACTATTGGCCAGATCACTCCGGTCTATGTAGGTGGCAGGAAAGAGATTGCACTTATTGAAACGTTAATGAATGAAGGGTGAATATTTGAGTAGTGATCATGCTATGAATGGAAATCGTTTTGGCCCCATACCCGGATCTACAATACTCCGGGCTGTCGCCGGCAGGAATGCCATTGTCATGGCGGCAAATGTCCGGATCGCCTCGGTTGCAAAGGGAATCTTCCGTGCAGCAAAGGATACGGACTCGGCAGTATTTATGGAACTTGCCCGCTCTGAATGTAACCTTAATGGTGGATATACAGGACTTACTCCCGCGGATTTCTCAAAAAGGATGAATCAGGCTGCGCAGGATGTTGGGTTTGATGCCTGGGCTCTCCACGCGGATCATATCACGGTTAAGAATGGGGATGCAGCGGAGATTGACAGCACGAAGCAGCTGATTGATGCGCAGATCGCGGCTGGCTACACCTCATTTGCTATCGATGCATCCCACCTTTTCGATTTCGAAGGAAAGAATGTAAGGGAAGAACTTGACCCGAATATCCGGATCACCACGGATCTTGCCCGGTATATCAAAAGCAAAATGAACGGGAAAGACTTTGGTCTTGAAGTAGAAGTGGGCGAGATCGGGAGGAAAGACGGGAGCGGGCTTGTCCTTACTAAACCCGAGGAGGCGGTCACGTATATCCGTGCGCTCAACGAGAGCGACGTCTGGCCTCACGTGCTTGCCATAGCAAACGGCAGCACGCACGGGCACACCTATGATGCACTCGGAAACGTAGTAGAACAGCTCTCCATTGATATTCCCCAGACAAAAGCGATTGCACAAGCCCTGCGGGATAACAATCTCCATGTGGGTATTGCCCAGCATGGTATCACCGGCACCCCCCGGGATCTCATCAACCTGCATTTCCCGAAAGGAGATATCATCAAAGGAAATGTCGGCACATTCTGGCAGGATGTTGTTTTCAATGTCCTGAAGGTGTACGAGCCCGCGCTTTACAGGAACATCCAGGAATGGACGCTGGAGAAATACCGGCCGTTGAACCCGGGTAAATCCGACCGCCAGATCTTTGATGGCAACTGCAAGATGGCGATAAAAGAGTTCTTCAGGGATCTCTATTCGCTTGACGAACGGACCGAGTACGCGATCCAGTCCATGACCTATGCCGAATGCCTTATATTCTTCCGGGCGTTCAGTTCAGAAGGATCGGCTTCATTAGTACGAAAAGCCATTCAGTAAAAATACAGCAACTCTTTTTTGCTGGCATAAGGGGGGAATCGTATGCCAAAGACAACACTCTCTGTGATAAAAGCGGATGTGGGAAGCTTCCCGGGCCACTCACGGACCCACCCGAAGCTCCTGGAAAAAGCCGCAAAGATGTTAAAAAACGAGGAGGGAAACCTCCTGATCGACTCGTTCGTTACGCACTGCGGGGATGATCTCGAGCTTATCATGACCCACACCCATGGCGTGGACAATGAGAAGATCCACAAGCTTGCCTGGGATGTCTTCATGGAATGCACGAAGATTGCAAAGAGCATGAAGCTGTACGGTGCAGGCCAGGACATGCTCTCCAATGCGTTCTCGGGGAATGTACGGGGTCTTGGCCCGGGAGTTGCCGAAATGGAGTTCGAGGAACGGGGATCGGACCCGGTCCTCATATTTATGGCGGACAAGACCGAGCCGGGTGCATGGAACTTCTTCCTCTATAAGATCTTTGCCGATCCGTTCAATACCGCGGGCCTTGTCATTGACCCTTCGATGCGCAAAGGTTTCGTGTTCGAAGTCCACGATCTCATCGAAAAGAAGATGATCCTCTTCAACTGCCCCGAAGAGATTTACAGCCTGCTTGCCTATATCGGTGCCCCGTCAAGGTACGTTGTTAAGCATGTTTTTTCCCGTGACGGGATGATAGCCGCATCGAGCAGCACCCAGCGCTTAAGCCTGATTGCCGGGAAGTATGTGGGCAAGGACGACCCGGTCATGATCATCCGGTCCCAGAGCGGTCTTCCCGCGGTTGGCGAAGTGCTTGAACCATTCTGCACACCGATCCTTGTTGCCGGCTGGATGCGAGGATCCCACCACGGCCCGTTCATGCCGGTCGGTGTCTGTGATGCGAACTGTACTCGTTTTGATGGTCCGCCACGGGTCATCGGCCTCGGGTTCCAGGTCAGCAATGGTGAACTTATCGGCCCGGCCGACATGTTCGATGATCCGGCGTTCGACCGGGTCCGTTCGCGGTGCAACGAGCTTGCTGACATAATACGGGCACAGGGCCCCTTCGAACCCCACCGCCTTTCACCTGGCGAGATGGAATATACGACTCTTCCCGTGGTGGAAAAAGACCTTAAGGCACGCTGGAAGCCGATTCCGGAATAATTTTTTGAGGGTACGTTCCGTTCGGACATCTCGAATAACCCGATCACTTTTTTCAATGTCCTTCTGGTTGATATGTAGTGGGCGCTATCTCCCAGATTGATAAAAACAACAGGGATTTTTTATATATTACTTAAATTAAATAAATTATATCACCAAATTTTTAGTTTTTTATGTTTTTAGATTATTTGAATAGAAACCCCCAAAACAGAGATTACCATGAAACCGGACCGCATAAACCATCTCGGAAACAAAATCTACCGGGGATTTGGAAACAAATTCGTAGTCGCAGCTTTGCTAATTATTTTTTTACTCTTTGGCGGACTTGTCCTTTTCGGATATTACCATGCATGGGTTATTGCACCGCGCGAGTGCTGTGTTGAATTTACCGATCCCGTTACGCACACGGAGTACGGTTTTTACAGTGTGAATGATTTTATCCACGGGAATGATCTTTTCCTTGAGCCCGACGGTCGTATGCGGGCTGGTTATACCGATGATGATGACCTGAATATAACATGGTCTGAGCGGAACTGGACATGGACGATCACAAATTCCCCCAACGATACGATCCCGTTCAGGATTTACAATCCGGCAACGGATGCAACGGTTGAAGGTATTTACACACCGAACACAACGCTATCCCCCGATACCCTTTCGACTGATATTCTGAGGGTCAACTGGAATGATACGGAATATCGCGGGTCCTGTTACTCTGTGTACGCAGCCGTAACCCCAACGGAATACGGTTATGACTGGGTCTATAACAGTAAGGTTGACAACGTACGCGTCCTCCTGAATGTCAGTCGGTATGATGAATTCCGGGTGAATATTCCGCTTCCCGATGCATTCCAGAACAATACCGCACGGGTGGACCTTACATACCCGCGGGTTCGCGAACACGTCGTTATCTCCGAAAAGAATTGTTCTGTTGAGGATTATCCCACGAAAGGAAGCTGGACTATTATGTTGTTGTCACTGAAAAATGACAATACCCGTTCATGAGGCAAGGACCCGAAGCCGGATGCAGCATCGGTTTTTCTTTACCCTCAGGGTATAAGCAAACTTTAATTACCTTACATCCCAAATTAGGGCAGATGGTTAACGGAATTGTTTTGCCGATAAAAAAAGTGTTTGCGCTCGTTGATTCAAAAATATCCGTCGAGATAAAAGATGAGGGCAGGAAACTGCAGGGGCGCCTCGTTGCCGTGGATGAATATCTGAACATCCATATGGAAGAGACCCTCGAATTCGTTGACAACCAGCGTGGCCGCAGTCTCGGGACGGTTGTCATCCGGGGCAACAACATCCTGACAATCGCTCCGGTTATCTGATCTGACCGAATAATGGTGCACTACAATGTCGGATCCTGTTGAAGATGGACTGAAACTTATCCAGTCGAGACCCGAAGGTGTCCTCCAGAGCGAGCTCTGGAAGGAGCTGGGTGTTGACAGCCGGAAGTGCTCGCGGATCGTCAAGAAACTCGAAGAAGGCGGGCTCATCGACCGGATTGAATTCAAGAAGGATGGGATCAAGACCTATCTCCTGAAGGCCCGGCAGATGCCGGTCAACCCAAACGATCTCCTGGCCGGAGACGAACTTATTCCCTGCATCGGCTGCGAGCTGGAATGTATTGTCGAAGAATGCCACCCGCTCATGGACTGGATGTACCAGCTGGCAATCGTCCAGAATACTGAAAATTAATTTTTTTTCCTGTCCTTTTTATCCAGCCAGTTTCATTCTTTCTTCCGGGCATGGTGCCTGGCCGTTTTTCCCGGCCCGGTTGCCGGGTCGTACATCCCCGTCCCATACCTGACGGATCCGCGACAGGATCGGCGCAACAACTATTTATCGCTCAACTTTCCACCTCTAATACGTGAAATCCCCGCAAATTCTGGGAGATAACCAATGATCTCGGTCCTGTTCATTGATGACAACACCGACCTCCTGAACCAGATCCGTACCATCTTAGAGAAGACCGGAGACCTGCGGGTTGAGTCTGCCCATTCCATCAAAGGGGCAACCGAGAAGCTGAAAAGCCGATCTTTCGACGTCATCATCACGTACGAGGAGATCACGGAAGTGAACGGTATCGAATTTGTCTCAGACATGAACGGTATCGATTTTTTGAAATACTTAAAGTCACAGGGAATCATCACGCCGGTCATTCTTTACAGCCGGAAAGGCCCGACCCGGCTTGCCCTGCAGGAACTGAGCAATGGTACCGAACTGATCCTGCCAAAGAGCGGCGATATCCGGCCGGCACTTTCCGACATGGTCACACTCATCAAGGGGACCATGCTCCGCAAGAAAGCCGAGCGGGAACAAAAAGCCCAGAACGAGCAGCTGGCATCGATCCTGTCCTCAACCCCCCTGGGGATCTTCCAGATGCGCAACGGGGTTATCGAATGGGTAAACCGCCCCTTTGCCGGCATGCTCGGATACCGTGAAACCGAACTGGTCGGCCGTGAGATCCGGTCCATTTACCACAATGCCGAGGAATATGAGCTGGCAACCCGCGACCTCCTCACCCACCGCGATGCCACGGGCCAGCCGTTTACGGAATGCCGACTGGTCCGGAATGATGCGGCGACCATTCCCTGCCGGATCCAGGCGCAGCCCCTCGATCCCCGGGATGTCACACTGGGGGGAACGTTCATCGTCACAGATATCTCGGAGAAGCAGAAGATAGCCGACGCACTGAAAGCAAGCGAGGTGCGGTACCGTGAGGTGCTCCGGAACACCCAGAGTATCATCATCCGGATGGATCTCCAGGGCATGATCACGTTCGTAAACACGTATGCGCTGACTTTTTTTGATTATGCTGGTGAGGATCTGCTCGGGAAAAACATCATCGGGACCCTCCTGCCGGAGAAAGCCCGGGCCCAGCACGACTTCTCGATGATGGTCAGCGACATGGGATTTAATGCCGAAGGCGGAGCGGTCAATATCAGTGAGAATGTGCGCCGGAACGGCGACCGGGTCTGGATCGCCTGGATCAACAAGGCTATCCGCGACGAAAAAGGGAGGATTACTGAGATTCTCTGCATCGGAAACGACATCACCGACCGGAAACGTGGTATGGGGGAGGTACGAATCAGTACGGACTCGTGGAAGGATCTTGTCGTAAACGATTCTGATGTGCGGGAAGAGGTGTTCGATGCGGTCTTCCATATCTGTACCGAGATCTCGATCGAGGGCCGCGAGGGAAAACAGGTTGGGACAACATTCTTGATCGGCGATACCAAGCAGGTTATGGAGAAATCCCGCCAGATCATCCTCAATCCGTTCGAGGGTCATCCCCAGGAACTCCGCGTGGTGACCAATTCTGATCTCAACGAGAATATCAAGGCGCTCGCCCAGCTTGATGGGGCGTTCGTGATCACCGGCGACGGTTTTGTCGAAGCAGTCGGCCGCTACATCACGGTGGATTCAAGCAGCGTATCCCTCCCGCCCGGCATGGGGACCCGACACAATTCCGTTGCCGCAATAACCTCGATAACAAAAACGATCGGCATTGTCGTCTCGCAGAGCGGGGGCGGCATCACCGTTTTCCGGAACGGTCGTATTCTCAAAAAAATCACACTCTAGGTGGCAGGAGAGGTTTACGCGTTTCGCTGTTGGGGCCACATATAGATCCATTGTACTCTTTCCCGCCAAGGTAGAGGCAGATGTCGCCCACGGTTTGGAACACGTCCCCGGGATGCCGGTATTCCGCAGGATCCGCTGGGGGATATCCTTCGAACTGCTGCCGAACCGTGCCCCCGATTCTTGTGCGTGTTTTTTTCAAGAACCAAACCCCCGTTAGCAACCCGGATCATGCCCGGGATGGCAAAGAACACGGCATTAACGAACGCGATGTCCCGGAGATCATGGATTCCGATCAATACGTCAAACATGCGGGAGCCGTATATCGATTGCGGAAGTGGATAACCGGGAGGAATAGGACTGATTGTTCCGCAGGCATGCGGCCAGATCGTTGAGAACCGGGATATACTCCCCTTCATCGCGGATCCGGATTGCCATCTGCTCTGCAAGGCTTCCGTTCTGGATCCGCTCATGAATGTGCGGAAGATAGTCCCGCTCGTCATCAGTCGCACGGTTCAGCGCACGTTCGTACAGCTTCTCAAGATCCGGCTGGATTTCAACGGTCCCGCTCCGGATTACCGTATCAGTGAGTTCCCGCAGTGCGTCCTGGTCTGTCTCGATCGGCAGTGACGGGCAGCGGAGGAGGGAGCGGATGAACGCACAGACTGCCATATCGGAGCGGATGGACTCCTGTTCGTCCAGTGCCTTGATCTCCAGGCACTTCCGGGAGAAGCGGACGATACACCCGCTAGAATTGACCCATTCCTCGCAGAGGATTTCTGCATCGCGGGCGCGGAGTTCACGGTACATACCATCCAGCAGGGTATGGTAATCCGTGACGGAACGGATCCGCTCCGGAACGATGCCGTTGCAGATGAGCGGGATCTCTTTCTGGTTTTCATTGTAGAAGAGGAGACGGTTGTCGCAGGATCCGGTCAGATTCCCTTCAACCATGGGCGACGAGGCCGTGACCGCAATAAGGTATGGCATGAGGCAGCGGATCCGGTTATAGACAGAAACGAGTTCCCGGTCATTCCGGTACGAGAGATTGACCTGAAGTGCCTGGATGTTCAGCCACCCGTGCTGGCGGATATTGAAGAGCCGGTCATAGGCAACATAGTATTCGCCTTCGTCATGGTCCCAGACCGGGATAGCGTCGGGACGGGCGGTCGGGTGCATCCCGAGGCCGAGCAGGGTGTACTGGTCCCGGAATATGTGGTAGAATTTCCCGATGCCCCCGACCAGTTGTGTCTCCAGTGCAGCAAGATTGTCCGCATGTGTGCGGGGAACCAGTTCAAGGACCGTCTTCTGGAGTTCTTTTCCCAGTTTTGTCTGGCCAAAAAGGATCTCGCTCTCGTTCCGGCCGCAGATACTCTTTATGATCTGGTCGGAAACAGGCAGGGGTGTGAACTGCCGGCCATTGATGGAGAATTCATGTTCGGTACCGATAGTCATGGATGACCTGACCTCTGCCGTGGGATCTCGGCAACTTTCCAGGTATCAGGTTCGTCGATACTGCAGATGACTGCCAGTTCATTGTCGGTCAGGTTTGAGACAAGGTGCGTGATGTTCCGAACCGCAACGGAATACTGTGTCTCATAGGCAGCAGGAACTTCTTTTAACAGCCGGACCAGCGGGCAGATGCTCTCGAATTTTAAGAAGATCTCAATAACATCCCCTTTCACATCAAACGTGAACGGCCCGGCCCGGCAGGTCTCGGGTTTTATGTCGTGGATAAGACATTTTCCCTCATTCCAGCAGATGCAGGTTCCGTCAGGCCGGCATCGCAGACGGTTGTACCCATTCGTTTCAAAATATTCAGCCGGGATCCTTCCGCCCAGGAGCCGCTCGTGGCAGTGGCCGGAAATAGGAGGGTGTGCCTCATGGCAGCAGTGCCCGTCGCACTGCAGGCAGATAGTTTCGGCTCGGAGCAGCCAGTCGTCAGTCATGGTGGATCACGCTTTAAGAAGATGAGTAACGATCTGCCCGAACACTTCCGGGTAACAGTTATCTTCACCGCTCTCGATCGAAGGGTTGTCGTTGACTTCGATCACGCAGGCATCGCCGTTGCTGTTCTTGATATCCACACCGTACAGGCCATTCCCGATCGCATTCGCTGCGTCGATTCCAAGAGCGATAACATGCGGGGGAACATCATGTTCCGGAACACTCTGGACTCCGCAATAGACAATATGGCCGTTCACCGATGCCTGGATCTTGAATGTCTCCTGGGGAATCGTGTATTTGCAGACATACAGGAGTCTGCCTCCAAGGACGCCGATCCGCCAGTCATAGGTGCTCTCAACGTACTGCTGGACGACAATCCAGTCAGAGAGCTTGATGAACCTCCGGGCAACATGGAAGAACGTGTCCATGTCACACACTTTCTCCACCCGGAGCGAGAATGATGTTGAGGGTTCCTTGAGAATGAGCGGGGTGCCAAGGGTATCAAAAAGCCGGGTAACGCATTTCTCCGTCAGGTCATGTTTGGATAAAAAGACCGTGCGGGGAATGGACACCTGTTTTTTTATGAGGTGGGAATACATGTTGATCTTGTCCGAGCAAACCCGGATTGAACCTGGGTCGTCGATGACCGGAATCCCGTGGAATGCTGCCATCTGTGCTGCCACGTAGGCAATATTCATGGGATCGGTACGGGTACGGATGAACAGGGCATCCATATGGGGGATACGGTTGATGTCCACGGGAAAGAGGAACTCGGCATTGTGTCCCATGTTCTCTGCCACGTCCCGGCACCGGATCAGGGCCGTGAGCTGTTCGGCATTTGACATCGTCTTACGGTCAACAAAGATGCCGAGCCGGCTCATAGGAACACCTGGTGATGGAGATATGCATTGAGCAGCGTCCGCTCATCCGGGGATAACTGGGAGTACCGTGTAGGCGAGAGCGACGAGAGTTTTATCGATTCGCTGTTCGATACGGTCACCATGGTCACGAGAGGGATGGCAAAGAGATCATATACCTGCCGGGCAAGGTGTTCCACGCTCCGGCACTTGCCGGTAGTTTTGCCAAATACCACAATGCAGGTACTGATTGCCGCATCATGTGTGAGTTTCTGGTAACAGAACGGGTATTTGCCCCGGTTTGTGAGGTGCGCAACTGCCTCTTTTGCCTTCATCTCATCGCCAGCCACGCAGTATTCTGCGTTGTTTGCAAAATAATTCAGGCCATAGAGGATAGATGGGGACGGCGCATACCCCTGGGAGATGCCCCATTCGCAGACCGGGATGCCGGCAAGGCGTGCCCGTTCAAGGCAGATGGGGACAACATAGGCATCCAGGACCGCGCTGCTGGAGGGTTTTACTGTTCTTCCGTCCAGTTCGTGGCGCAGGATTGAGTAATACGACTCGGTCTTGTACGCGTAATTCTCGCTGATGATGTGCCGAGTGTCGCCCTCGCGAAGTTCGATGAATGAATCCCGGTGCAGGGCGGGGTTGCGCCTTGAGGTGGAATGGCTGGTGCTTTTCCCGGGAGGGGGAGAATTTTCGGGGGAGGCCGGTGACATGATGCCCGCATACGAGATGCAGGGAACACAGGACCGCATGGCCATTTCAGTACTCTCGTCCTGTTGCAGGAATAGGGAGCCCGTCCCTTTGTTCATACGAGATCACTCCGGCCGGCCTTCGGTGCAGTAAGAACAGGGTATTCACATGATTCTAATTTCTGAAGATTGCCGGTCGGTCCCCTGCATGGAGAATCAATAGCAGAAACAGGGGGAAAAAGCCTATGGTTATCTTCAGTATCGTCGTCATTTTCCGGACAATCGGTCATAGAGAACACTAATCCAATCGGATCATTGGATTATCATATTGAGCTGTATTCGCGTGCATCTAAATAATTTATCGCTCATGCCGGTGATGAGCGGGCGGGGAAATATTCTGCTCACACCCGTGAGTGCAATGTCCGGATAATGGGCCAGCGCACGGATTTGCCATAACCTTGATATTTTCTTATGACCATCAGTAATCAGCAATGCATATCCCCACTCCGGAAGAATTACGGTCGCGCCGTGATGCGCTTGGCATGCGCCAGACCGAACTTGCCCGTAAGGCCGGTATCAGCCAGTCCATGGTTGCACGGATCGAGGCCGGGAACGTGGATCCAAGGGTCAGCACGCTCAACAAGATCCTGACGGTCCTCAACAGCGCCGAACCACGGAAGATCCAGGCGGCCCAGATCATGCATATGCCGGTCATCTCCGTTCAGCCGCAGGATGCCATCAGCCGGGCAGTGGATATTTTCGAGAAGAACAATATCTCCCAGTTGCCGGTCATTGAGCGGGGTGTTCCGGTTGGCTGCATCTCCGAATCAGTCATCGTCAAGGCCATCGAGCAGCAGCGCCTCCACCGGACCCATCTTTTCTTTGTCAAGGATTTCATGGAAGCCGGGTTCCCGACAGTCCCCCCGGATATGGATGTCGAGACGGTCATCAATATCCTGCAGCAGAACCACGCAGTACTGGTCGTGGAAGGCCGGGCCGTGAAAGGCGTGATCACCAAGCACGACCTCATCTCGCTGATAGTCTGAAATTTCCCTGTCTTTTTTTAAAAATAATCTGTATTTTATGCGCAATTATCATTATCACAGCGCGAAATTATTTATATGTGGATGCAATATTGATACGTACTGTGACATACCGTCACGGAGGAGAACTTAAAAAAATGGCAGACGAATCTACCGAAATCAGCAGCATGACCGTGATCGGAATTGGAATCGTTTTATTCGTGGCAATTGTGGGGATTTGGTATCTCTTTATCAAATAATCCCCCGTTTAAAAAAAATCAGAGTTTTGAGACCAGGTCCCGGAGAACGGCAGCCGGCTCTTTCGATTTTACCACGCTTGACGCGAGGAGCACGCCGTCTGTCCCGAGATCAACGGCAATTTTGACGCACTCGCCTGTCTGGATGCCAGCACCGGTCAGGACTTTTACTTTCGGATTGACCGCATGCACTGCAGCAACCGAGCGCCGGATAATATCCGGGTTCGCCCTGGAGACCGATACCCCGCTCCCGATGAGTTCCGGCGGTTCGATGGCCACGTATTCCGGTCCGAGGGCCGCAGCACCGGCGCTTGTCATCTCGTTATTTGAGCAGACCACCGCGATGAGCTTTTGGGCCTGGAGACCACGGATCGATGCTTCGATCTCGGCTATTGTCAGGCGCCGCTCGGAGTGGTTGATCAGCGAACCTGCTGCACCGGCCGAGCGGATAGCCTCGACCGTGACATGCCCGGTATTGGCGCCGGGCTCGCAGCCATCAACGTGCTGGGCATAGACCGGAATGGGGAAGTGGTGGCTGAGCGGGTGAAGGTCAATATAGGACGGTGCGACACCAATGGTCACACCACTCTCCTGCATGACCTGCTGGGCAGCTTGGGCGATCATGTGGGCACGGTTGCCCATCCCTTCCTTGTATGTTTTCAGGTTGACCAGAATCAGGGGCGATGTCATGGTAAATCTCCGGAATCGTTGTAATAATTCCTGATTAGGTTTATCCGGCCTGTTCGATGATGAATTTTCCCATATTCTGGTACGGTTATTCCTTGAGCCCCCTGATGAAGTGGCCGGTCGTGATTCCGCCGAGTGCAACCCGGTCAATCTCGTTTTTCAGGGAGGGGATAAATCCAGAACGGCGACTGTCTGCCGGCTGCGGGGAAGAACCTGACCCGGCACTCCGGTAAATCCGGCAGATGGTTCGGATATAGGCTGGTGGCCGGTGACGGGCATCGATGACAATTTCAGCAATCCCGAGTGTACGGAGGACCGGGAGATACTCTATCAGGCAGAGTTCACTACAGTTCCCGATACGTGTGCTGCATGTGCCTGCGCCCCGGACCGGGTAGACCTGTCCGCTGTCGTCACGGATTCCCAGGAATTTTCGGGATATGCTGGTATCCATCTCCTGCCGCCCGCAGGGCGCCAGCAGTTTCTTTAAGCAGTCTGCGGATACCAGCGCATCGGTTGTCCCCTGCACGACCAGGGCGCACTCCGTACTGATCTTTCTCGCGGCAAGGTTTGCGCGGAGGAGCGCGATATCGTCCCGCGAGAGTTCAGGAGAGAGGGTTACGCGTGAGAAGAGTGGTGCCGCGGCAGTAACCGCAGCATGGTTGAAGATGTTGAGCCCCATGGATCCCAGGATGGGAATTGCGGGACAGGCAGCCCGTACCGCCCGTGCCGTACCCGGGTTATCCACCATGCAGCCGGCAAGGCCGGCATTTTCAAGCACCGGGAGCAGGCGGGTCATGTCATGAAGGTACCGGTCATGCGTGATCCCTGGAAATTTCCAGACGAGTTCGGTCCGGTGGTTATGGCAGATTGCCAGGGCCTCCTCAAGTTGCGGGAGCGGGGAGATGAAGATCCCACCCTGTCCGCAGGAGTTGGGTGGGTGGATAACATACGGCTCGAAACAGATGATATCCACGCCGGCAACGGCGGCTTCGCGTACACCCTCAGTGGTATCTGCATAGAGACCGAGACGGAGCGGGCCGGGAACGGTCGGGGTCCCGGAGTCCGGGGCCCGGGTCGGGTACCGGGGTGCTTCCACCCTCCAGCGGTGCTGGATCCGCTGAACCTCTTGTATGGCAGGACAGTAGGAGTCCACGAGCTGTTCGGTGGTGGCTGTGAAAAACTCCCGGCGCAGACGGTTGATCTCCGCAAGGGGAGCAAAGAGGGTACCGTTATAATCAAGCAAGAGGGAACGAACCACAAACGGGGTGCCGCCGCTCTTCTCCAGCTGCCGGGCGATCATCTCCCTCGAAAGAGGCCGGGATTCCGCCGGTACAAGGATCGCCTCCGGCCGGGTGGTGATGGGAACAATCCGGCCGTCGGGCCGTTCAACAGAGCCGCTGACAACCAGTAATCCCTCGGAGTTCACCACCGCCGTCATGTCCACCGGGAGGGGATGGTGCAGGCCCGGACCGGTCTTTGCAGCGATCTGTCGTGCACGGGCATCGAGTTCCCGCGATGAGGTAATGAAAACCGTTGATCCGGGCGGCACCGGGCGGGGAACCCGCACCTGGATCTCTCCGTTCATGAGGACCGGCCGGATATTGAGCGCAAATCCCGTCTCGCCACCGGCATCCGGGTGGGCGATCAGGAGACCATCACCGGGTTCCGGGACATACTTGCCATCCGGCCGGATAATTGCCCGAAACTGCGCTGCATCGAAGCGGATGACTGTCCCAATACGGAGGCCCCGGTTGTCGGGAGCGTCCCTTCCCATGAGCCGCTCGTGGCGGTGACCGAAGAGGTAGCCATCCGTGAACTCCCGGTTGAATGCGAGGCTGAGGTCCTGCTCGGCCGTATCGGATGGCATCCACGTGCCAGTGGCTATCGCGTCGAGCGCCTGCCGGTACGTGGCGACAACGATTGCCACGTATTCGGGGGATTTCATCCGTCCCTCAATCTTAAGCGAAGCTATCGGTGACTGCACGAGTTCCACGAGGTGGCGGTACGTACAGAGGTCTTTTGGGGAGAGAAGATACCGGTCGCGTGCCGGAACGTCCTGCATCCGCACCGGCCTCCCGTACTCGTCAGCAGTACCGGCAACCAGTGTCCACGGTTTACGGCAGGGCTGGGCACACATGCCCCGGTTCCCGCTTCGTCCGCCAATGACGGACGAGAGCAGGCACTGGCCGGAGTAACCGTAACAAAGCGCCCCGTGGATAAAGACTTCGAGGCCGACTCCAGTATCCTTTGTCTCCTCCGCAATCGTGCGGACTTCTTCGAGCGAAAGTTCACGGGCGAGCACGACCCGGGCGAACCCCTGTTCTGCTGCCCACTGGACGCCGGCAGCATTATGGATGGTCATCTGGGTAGAGGCATGGAGGGTGAGGCCAGGCACCATTTCGTGGGCGAGTGCCGCGATACCGGTATCCTGCACAAGCACCGCATCGACACCGTTTTCATAGAGCCAGATGAGGTATTCCAAAACGCCGGAGATTTCCCGGTCATGGATAAGGATATTGACAGTAACATAGACACGGACACCGTGGGAATGAGCAAAAAGGATCGCTTCCCTGATCTCTTCGTCAGAAAAATTGGCGGCAAATTTACGGGCCCCAAAGTGTTTCCCGCTTAAGTAGATTGCATCGGCCCCCGCTGCAACCGCTGCACGGAATGCCTCCGGTGACCCGGCCGGGGCGAGCAGCTCGGGGAGGTGCAGGGTTCCTCGTTGGGACGTAGTGTCAGGCATGGCGATCAGGCCGGCATCGGGATCATACCGATAAGGTGGGGAGCAGCAATGATGAGGGTTGCCGATATGATGCAGTAGCCGGCCATGGTGAAGAGGATCGACCTGTTCCGGTCCCAGCCGCAGATCCATGCGATGGGCGGGCAGAAGAAAAACCCGATGGTCAGAACAACAACGATCAGGCCGTAAACCCCGTACCGCGAGAGGATCCAGGACTCATCAGCACGTTTCTTTGACCGGTCAAGGAATGACCGGACCCGCTCCGAATGATCGCTGACAGAGTCAAAAAGATCAAAGAGCGCGATGATGACCCCCAAGGCTACGCAGGCAAGCACAAAAAGAACAAAGACCGGCGGGAGGCCAAGGCCGATACCGACCGGGGCTGCCCCGTATTCGATGACAAATGCTGTACCAATCAGGACAAGGGTTGACATTATGTCAAAGGCGAAGAAGAGCGCAACGGCAAGGGGTATCACGAGGATGAACATGATGCCCTTGGAGATGGCACTGGTGAGACGGACCAGGAAACTGGTGATGATGGAAGCGCTGATCATATTCCTGAACTGTTTTTGTACCATACGGTCTTAAACCCGATACGTCCGATGTTTTTGGTTGCAGTTTTTGCGTATCTTTTTGTCAGGTGCCATCAAACGCAGATATACATGAAGATCGTTGCCGCCCTCACCGATCCTGCACATGCCGGAAAAGCAAAGAAGCTGGGAGCCGACGTAATCGAGCTCCGCATTGACCTGTATGACGGGGATCTTTTAAAGATCGTAAAGAAAGCGAAAGCGGCAGGCGGCCTCCCAATAATCATCACGCTCCGCTCCGCCCAGGAAGGCGGGCAGTTCTTCGGCACGCCGGAAGAGTGGATGGCAAAAATCAGCCCCCTCCTCCCGTACGCGGACTATGTCGATGTCGAGCGGCAGTTTGCCGTTCACGTCCCTGCAATCCGCGACGCGGGAAAGAAGATCATCGCTTCCCACCATTCAGGCCAGATGGTGCCGCTCTATATTCTCTTTGTGATGGAACGCGAGCTCCGGGTTTATGGCGATATCCCCAAGATCGTCGTCACCCCGCAGGGCGATGAAGACGTGCTCGAACTTCTTGCATTCACGCAGGCCGCCCACAAGCCGATCTGCACGGGCGTCATGGGCGGAGAGTTCCGGCACGCACGGGCCATGCTGCCGCTCTTTGGCTCGGAGTTCGTGTACTGCCACACCGGCATACCGACCGCGGCCGGGCAGTACTCGGTTGCGGAGTTTGTGGCGCTGATGAAGATTCTGGGCGTGTGATTTTTTTAGTTTATTCTCCTGCACTGCGAATATGATCGTGAACCGCTGATACCGCATAATTTCCCTCCTCTCCTCTTCGTCCCGCAGCCAGGATCCCGGCACTAATCCCCGATACACTCCCTTTTTCACCGGGCACTTTTCCGGCCCTGATCTGAGAAATCACGAAAACCGGCTCCGGCCCTGATTCCCCAACGACCGGAACACTGTATGTTGTCTCCAACCCGACAGGGGCTTCAATTTCGATTGACGGACAAGCCAAAGGCCAGGCACCTGTAACAATTTCCAATCTCGCCATCGGTAGCCATATATTGACTGCAACACTCGATGGATATCATACAATCACAGAGCCGGTTACCGTAACAGCGGGTACGACTACTATCCCGCTCAATCTCGTGCCGGCCACCGGTTTGCTTTATCTTGAATCTGTGCCTGCGGGAGCAGATGTTTACGTTGACGGGGTGCACAAAGGGGTTACCCCAATAACGGTTAATGACGTCGCAGTCGGTTCGCATGAAGTGAAATTCACCAAATCATTGTATGAAGATAATACCGTCTACGTTACAGTGTTCGACGGGCAGACTGCCAGTGTCAATGTCGTGATGGATGCAG
The DNA here is from genome assembly GCA_023228295.1 of Methanoregula sp. Taxonomy (GTDB): domain Archaea; phylum Halobacteriota; class Methanomicrobia; order Methanomicrobiales; family Methanospirillaceae; genus Methanoregula. The sequence continues at coordinate 10,933 of JALOBP010000031.1, read as the reverse complement.
TGGATTCAGATCTCGATGAATTTCCGGATGAAGTCGAAATCAACGGGGTTCTCACACAATTCGGGGGTCTCCAGACATCGGATCCAAATTCTGCGGACTCGGATGATGATGGCCTTTATGACAGTGAAGAGTATTTTGGGATTGTAACCAGCAAGGACGGTCACACATACTACCGGCAAAGAAGCCATCCCTTAAGAAAGGACAGCGATTATGACACGCTGGATGATTATCTGGAAATCATGGATCTTGGCTCCGATCCATTGCACGAAGATACCGACAGGGATTGGTTACCCGATGGTTTTGAATGGCATACCGGAACCGATCTTACCGATCCGGATACAGATGGTGATTGGATTGGTGATTTGGAAAGATACTCCAGCAGATATTGGGAATATAACTACGTCCGGTCACTTCCCTGGAATGATAATGAGATTGCCAGGGAAATGTCGCTTGGAATTGTCCAAGGTGAGTGGGCGGGAGAAAATCATGACTACAATACTTACTACCAGATTGGCCAGTTTATAAGCGAGCTAACACCTGCCGGTAGTGCACGCGATGCGTATATCGATTACCTGCATGGTGATAATATCAATGCAGTCCTGAATGCTATCGGGGTCATTCCCGGTGGAAAGGTCGAAACAGCACTGATCAAATATGTCGGGACGCATACCGGGGCCACCACCCATTTTCTTGCGCTTGTCGGAAATGGGAAAATCACCTACAATGTTGCCAAGGCAAAACTTCCGGCATATGTCATTGACGTATTGAAGAGCAAGGGATTATCTGAGACCAAGATTGCCATCCTGTTAGAGAAAACTGCACTGAAAGGTTTTGACCTGAGTAAAGTTACCCATGTTGCGGAACTCAACGGAAAGTACTTTGTTGTCCATATTCCGGATCAAAGTGGGGAGATGAAATATTTCCTGCAGAGTATCGATGGGGAGAGGTATATTGCAATTCGGAATGGGGATCTTGCAGGAAAAACACATCCAAAAACCAATGTTCCATTTGATGTAGATGGGTTCGCGAAATTTGAAGAGAAAGGTCATGTGTATCTTGATGCAGCTTCTTATACGAAAGATTCGACAAAACAATTTGAAGAAGCAAGTAAGAAACTCTATGATGAAATCCAACTAGATCCGGTTCTTAGAAGCAAATTTACTCCAGATGAGATCGAAATGTTTAAAAATGGACTCTATCCTGTGAAAAAATATAGGTGGCATCA
>JALOBP010000031.1:0-9698 GCA_023228295.1 Methanoregula sp. | reverse complement strand
GTAAACTGCAATTAGTAGATAATAACCTGCATGAAATGACCGGGCATACGGGTGGCAATGCAATCTGGGGTCATGGATCTGGATCTATTGAGTGAGGGGAATTATGCGAAAGGACATTAAATGGAAATATGTCAATGGAAAGACAGACAGTACAAAAATTGCCAATGTGGAGGATATCCTTCACATCAAATTTCCGAATGATTATATTGATTGTATCAGAGAAAACTCAGGGGGTTATCCCTATCCTTTCAATATTGTTAAGAATAGTAAAATTCCCTCCGGAAAGGGACAGTTCCTTGCCCTTATTGATCTTAATCCTGAATCAGATGGAAATATTCTAGAAACATATCACAATTTAAATGTTCACTCTGGTGGTGACAACCAAGTTCCTGATGGGATTATTCCATTTGCATTTTCTCACAATGATTATTATTGCTTTGATTTCCGCAATGGCTTTCCACCAAAAGTATGTTTTTTAGATCTTGAGAAACATTGGGACTTTGTTTTTAATGATAAATCCCATGGTGATGAAATCAAAGAAGAAGATTACCTTATCCATGTCTGCAATTCATTCACCGAACTCCTCGACATGCTGGAGGAAGAGCCGAAGGATGAATGACAGACCTGGTCAACAGAAGTAATCCCATGGCAATCAAATGGAAAAATACGGAAAAAAAAGCGGAAGGACCTCGAAACATTGATCCCGTGTATCGAAAAGGTATATGCCGTGAAATTACCGGATGATTTCAAGCAATGCGCGATTGAAAATAGCGGGGGCAGTCCGGATCCGTGCCGGTTCGATGCTGAAAATGAAAAAGGAATACGACTTGAAAAATTGTTCAGTCTGGACCCGAAATCAGATCATTTCTTCAGGTTTTATTATGAGCATATTCGCATTTGGGCTCCCGGATTATACCCCATAGCAGCGGATTCCCGACAGAATTTCATTTGCCTTGATTACCGGGAACATTTTCCTCCGGTAATAACATACCTGAAACATGATGTGACTGGCAAAGGTAACCATCAGTTTATTTTTGTGTGCAATTCGTTTACCGAACTGCTGGAAATGCTGTATTAAACAGACGTTCGTAACCTTACCTCTCTTTTCAATCATTTGCGCACTTCCTTGTTGGGATCCTTTCCCCCGCAACGACCTTTCACCACCCCCAAGCGGCTCCATTCTCAAACCCAAGTTTGCCAGTCTGATCCATAACGGCAGAAGATGTAAACTATCGCTATCAAATTTTTTGTCAGGAAAACTAATTTGACAGTTCAGTGTTTTATCGCATCTCACCTCTTGAAAAACCCAAGTTTGACCTTAAAACGGTAATGTTAAAGGCCACAAAGCTGGAGTCGACATACATTTTGACCTTCCGTTCCCACGAATCCACAGTAACTGTCAAATTCGATAGAGATTTTTTGGTGAATTTTGTGGAAAAATGCTTGATGTGAAAACTCCCAATATCGTTAAAGATCGGTACAATTCAATAAATCTTTGCTTTATGGCCTTTATTTTGGCACCCTTCTAAAGATTCCACAAGTGTCAAATTCTTATCCAAAATCTTAGGCAAAAAATCCAAGTGGCAAAGTTAGGTTGAAATCCTTAATTCGTTTTTTCTCCTCCCTTCGCCCCCTCCCACCGGCCTTCTCGCAACACTTCTTTTTCTGGCCATCTCCGCACAACGCGATGATACGCCCCCTTTTTTACTAGGCACTTCTCCGGCCCGGATATCTGAAATCACGAAAACCCGTTCCGACAGTGGCACACAAAGAAAAAAATTCAGGCCGTCGTGTATCCGGTTGAGGATGACCATAACGGGATGGAGATCCTGCAAAAAGAGGGTTCTGACCGGGTCCGGATCAGCCAAAACCCCTCTCAAACCTTCAACGGTTTTCCGGGTTCTGCCGGACAAACTCCCTGGCAGTAATCCGGAACCTGTCGATGGTCTCCCAGTTATCCGTAAGGATCCGGTAGATACGGCTGGTATCGAGCCCGGTGTATTCGTGCACAAGGAGGTTCCGGAACCCTGCAAGTTTTGCCATCTCGCCTGCCAGATCCTCCGGGATGACCCCGGATTTGCCGAGTACAAGGAACGTCTCGCGGTAGGTATCCGGCCGGCGGGGGGTCTTCATCACCGCGATCCCGGTTGCGATATCGATCGATGACTGGATTGCAAGGAGCATGGCATGGCTGACCATGTACTGCGTGTCCTTATCGTCATGGAATTTTTCCACCGGGATCTGCCGGTACCGCTGCCATGCCTCAAGCGCGTCATCGAGTGTCTGGAGCTGGGAGACGATCCGCATATCAGGCCCTCGCGAGGTATTCCCGGTCAAAGAGATCGTAGGTGTATTTCATGTCAAGATACTCGACCATCACACCGGTCTCGAAGTCCAGCCGGTCCTGCTCATCGCGGACGAAGAGCAAAACGCCGCTTCTTATGACTTCGTACTGGAACCAGACCGGTTCGCGGTTGATAACCCTCACATCGCATTCGTGGCGAAAGCCGATGGCGGTCTCGATCATGTTTGCAACTTCCGATGCAAACGAGATCGCTTCATTTTCCGGAACCTTCGGGTCAAGGAGCAGTGCAACATCGATGTCGCGGAAATCGTCGCGGGTGAGGACGGAACCGTAAATCCATGCAACCCGGAGCGGGGGTGCGGGGAGGAGCGCGTCCCGTACCCGTGAGACAATACGGTCCCGCTCATCCTGCCCGTTCATGATGATAGGTAAACCCCGAAAGATAAAAAGGGTAGTCCTGCCCGGCATTTTCGCAGTGCCTTAAAATCGCGGGACGCCCGTATCCCTCTCGCTCCACACCGACAACATCCACCTGAAGACCTACGCAAAGATGGGCGGAACGTTCGGCGAGACCGGCATCAGGGACGGCTCGATGAACTGGGTGGTCGGCGATAACGTTGCCTCCTCCATCCCCTATTTCTGCGGCTGGATGGCGTCCGGATATGTGGTTGTCGGGGATGTCCGGGACACCATCGAGACCCTCTACCAGGGCGACGGGGTGGGGACGGCGCTGAATGCTGCGGCGTTTTTGCCGGCGGTGGGCGATGCGGAGAAGACCGGCAATACGCTCCGGAAACTGGCGACGAAGTACCCGTCAAAGATTTCTGATACCGGAAGATATCTTTGCAGCGTTCTCCCGGGAAATACACCCAATGAAGTGTTTGAGATAGTCCACGATACGGGATTCCTGGGACGTCAACATCTGGCCATCGATGAATTACGAGATGCAGGTAAATCAGTCCCGGAAATAAACGCTGAGATCAGTGTAGGTGAGAAATGGCTGATTAAGTCAGCCAATGCCGAAAGAATTACGCACTTTAATGGAATCCCCGGGAATTTAAGGATCTATCGGGCGAGTGTGAAAAAAACAGTTATTGGTAGTTCATGGACAGATTCTACTCACCCTCTCGGTTTCAGAGACGTGGGCTATAATCTGAAAGCAAATTATTTACATATTCCAGATGAAGTATGGACCGAACCGATAAATTACAAATATCTAGATATGATGATTGATAATGGCGATGACATCATTCTTTCTATACATCCGGATGAACTTCCTGAAGTCGTTAAGCAAGAATCTTTCTTCATGAAAGAGCTTGAATATTTAGAGAGTAATGGGTATCGAATCAGTGCCACTAAAGAAGTCGATGGAATATATTATCGGATGATTAAGGTATGACTGGATTTAGAATATCAACAATTTTTAAGAGTCAACAGTATGAGTGAACCAGAAGAACCCGGTCTCCTTGAACACACTCGTGTTGCGGTTCAACCTCTTACAAATACTGGAGAATTCCTGTTCAGTAAATTGGAGTACGGAAACAGGCATGGGGGAGTACATATTCATTTATCATCGAGGGATCTGGATATTAAATTTCATTTTAAGTTGAAAGCTCCCGATACTGTTGATTGTTATTTTATTACAAAACCTGCAAAAAAAATCTTTATCGCGAAGTACTTCTTTCCTGCAAAAAAAATCGAGGTTTCCCTTGGAAGGTGTAATACTTCGAAAACATTGGAGTATCCGCTACTTAGAAAAATGATGAATAGTCATCAGGAAATCATCGGGGCGTTCCTTGCCCAGACAGAATTTATTCCAGAATTGAACAGGTTGTGTGTTGCGATCAATAAACATTTACCTGAGATAAAAGAAGCACTTAGTCCTAAAAGGATTGATGAGACAATACGTTTGTACGAAATTATCTCTAAACAACAGTACTAATTTTTTTAAAACTTTGAAATAATAAATTCCAAAATCTGAGAAAAGGAGAAATAATGGGAAGAATTGAAAAAATTCTGGATGCGATAGATCCTTTGTCAGGGATACTGTACGATGATCTCCGCATTACTCACGATATAATTAATGAAAAAACTCTGGTTTTTGGTCGTGGTTTATTTGGGTTGAGCAGATTAGCAATATTATTTTATCCGGAAAACGCAGGAATGAACCTTTATTTTATTCTTATACCATCTCCAATGACACCTTGTATTGAAGACTGGGAAGAACTCCTGAATAGAAAAAAAACAATCGTTTTTTCGGAATTTGACGTCTTTAATTTTTTAGGAATCAGCTCGTCATCCACGAAAAATGATTCTATTGCAGATCTTGAAATTCTTGCCAAAACGATTAATGAAAATTCTTCAAAGATTCTTACAGCTTTTGATTCACCAAATATTGCCAAAACCTATGCTTTGTTGATGTCCTCAAAGAATCAAGTTGATGAACAAGTTCAGATTTCAGCAAATCTTTTTGTGTTTTTTCATTAAGATTAAGCTGTCAAGATATTTGCGTTCTATGAAATCCCCTCCTTCCAGCACCCCACCCCCACCTCCCCCAGCCCTTCCGCAAGCTAGATCTCAGTACCAAACCCAGATACACCCTCTTTTTCACAGGGCACTTTTCCGGCCCGGATCCACCAGATCACAAAAACCGGTCACGGCCCTGATCCCCCGCCCGGGACCCCGTATTCCTATTTTCTCACGGCGCACTTAGTACGAATAAAACCCGCATTTTTCAGCACATTTACGCACCCATAATGAATGATTTTATCTATTTTCATTCACTATACTGCAAAATAGGTGCATACTATGACTGTCCGCGACATCATCCTCGTCCAGCAGCGGGACCTCCGGCGGATGCTCTCCGAGACCTATGTCGAGCGGGAGACCCCGATGGCAGGGCCGTCGGACACGACGCTCATCCGTGTCATCGTCGGCCCGCGCCGGGCGGGGAAGTCCTTCTCTGCCATCCACCACCTCGACGGCAGCCGCAACTTCGGGTACGTCAACTTCGACGACGAGCGCCTCTGCGGGCTTGCCGATTACGACGAGATCATCGCGGCGGTCGATTCGGTGTATGGAAAACCGGAAGCACTCCTCCTTGACGAGGTCCAGAACCTCCCGAAGTGGGAACTTTTCATAAACCGCCTCGCCCGCCAGGGATACAGCCTCACGATCACCGGAAGCAACTCGCACCTCCTCAGCACCGAGCTTGCCACGCACCTCACGGGCCGGCACTTCCAGACACCCATCCTGCCGTTCTCGTTTGCCGAGTACCTCAGACTCTTCCCGCACGAGCTCACCTCGCAGGAGAAAGCCGCGGCCGTACTCGAGTACGCAAAGAGCGGGGGATATCCCGAACCGCTTGTGAAAAAATTCCCGGGCCGGGATTACCTTGCAACGCTCTTTGACTCTGTCGTTTACAAGGACATCGTGAAGCGGTTCCGCATCCGTTCCATTCAGGGGATAGAAAACCTCTGCCTTTACCTGCTCTCCAACATAGCATCCGAGTACTCGTTCGGTTCCCTTGCCCGCATAACCGGGAGCAAAAGCCCGGTGACCGTGCAGAAATATCTCGGGTACCTTGAAGAGGCATTCCTCTTCTTCTCCATTCCGCGTTTCTCGTTTAAAGTCCGGGAGCAGGTTGCGGCAAACAAGAAGATCTACTGCACCGACACCGGGTTTGTCGAAGCCAAAGCGTTCCGTGTATCAGAGAACCGGGGGAAGCTGTACGAGAACCTTGTCGCTATCGCGCTCTGGAAGCAGCAGCTGGCGGGCAGTGCTTCGGTGTACTACTGGAAAAATGCACAACAGGAGGAGGTGGATTTCGTGGTGAAGCAGGGCAGCCGGATAACGGCGCTTATCCAGGTATACGCTGACCTGCAGGACGAGAAGACGCGGTCACGCGAGGTCCGGGCGCTCCTCAAGGCATCGCGCGAACTCGGGTGCGACAACCTTCTCATCCTGTCGGAGCGGGAAGAGAAAACTGAAGCAAGCGAGTGGTTCGGGATGACCGGAACGGTCCGGTACGTGCCGCTCTGGAAATGGCTGGAGAGCCCGGGTGTCGGATAAGGCCGTGAGTTCTGTGTAAGCAGCAGGACCCCGAACAAGCTATGGCCCCGCAAAACGATGGTCCCCCTCATCCCCTCTTCTCGCAGTTCTCACAGAACTGCATGCCGTTGCGGAGCGGTGCGCCGCATTCCGTGCAGAACTGGAGCGGCCGTACTCCCTGCTCCCGGAACGTGCCGTTGGCAAAAACCACCGGGGACTGCTGCGGGACAATGCTGTGAGCCGTGCCTGATGCCATCCATTCCTGTGCCGAACGGGCCGATGCCGGGTTCGCGTGGGCGCTCTCGATGTTCCAAAGCGTCCACCAGATCCCGGCTGGGACGATGACGATGACGACAAGGAGGCCTGCCCCGCCGAAACCATCAACACTGAAATTGAATATGCCGTGCAGGAGCATGGCGCCAAAGATGCCGGCCAGGATGATTCCGGCCTGCTGCCCTTTTGGCCGGAACTTCGCAATGCCGAGTGCTGCTCCCCATATGCAGGAGAAGATGACATGGCCGGGGACCGACAGGAGCGCCCGCATGATGCCGACAGCCAGGCCGCCTTCGAGGACGTAGAAGATATTCTCTATTGTGGCAAACCCGAGACCGGCTGCCATGGCATAGATGATGCCATCCACCGGCTCATCGAATTCGGCATGGCGGTACACGAAGAGGAAGACCACGAGGAATTTTCCTGCCTCCTCCACCACCGGGGCGATAACGGACGAGGTGATGACATCGTCAGGAAACGGCATCTCGATGAGCGCAATCGGGATAGTCGAGAGGGCCCCAAGGAAGAAGATCCAGAGTACGAGGTGCAGGGGTTCGGGGGCGTACTTGTCCCTGCTGTAGATATACAGGAAAATAAAAATTGAAGGGGCAATGGCAAGAGCAAGCAGATCAAGCATCTGCCGGTACTTTTCTCCTCTGTCTGGATTAGGGTTTGCGAAAATATCTGGTCATGAAAATTGCAGGGAACCCGACTGTTTTAAAAAAATGAGTGACCGGGAGTTGGCCCGTCTCCGGCACAAAATATAACAAGCTGAAGAAAGGAAGAGGCTTACGTTAGTGAGCTGGTCCGCAAAAACGATCCGGACCGCGGCAGGGTGATGGATAATATGCAAACGGATCCGGGTGATGCCCGGGCAGTCAGCTGGGTATCACCCGAATGGCTCATGGATCATCTCAATGATCCCGGCATAATCGTGCTCGATGTCCGGCCGGACAGCCATGCATATTTCTCCGGCCACATTCCCGGTGCCCTCTGGCTCCATGATGCCCACCTCCGCAGCCATATCGGAACGAACCCGGTCCGGTGGATCGGCCCGGAAGCCGCTGAAGTTCTCATCTCAACACTCGGGGTTGATTCAGATATTCCGGTTGTTGTGTATTCCGGTTCTGCGTCCCAGTCCGGGAAACCCGGTGGCGGTACCGGGCTGGAGCAGTACCTGGTTGCCTATTCTCTTGTGCGCTTCGGGTGCCGCCAGGTGTTCCTTCTCGACGGGGGCCTGAACCGGTGGATAGCGGAGAAGCGTCCGCTGGAACAGAAATACGGGATGGCCCGGCTCTCCGCGTTCCGTGCCGATGTGCGCACGGAATACATGATTGGCCTGGGCGAGTGTGTGCGCCTGAAGGATAACCCGGGTACCGTGCTCCTAGATACCCGGCCCCTGCAATGGTATGAGGGGCAGGGCCCGTGGATGAAGCCCGGGCACATCCCTGGTGCTGTCAGCCTGCCGTTTGCAAACCTTATCGATCCTGAAAACCCGGCACTGATACTCCCAGAACCGGACCTCCGCGAGGTCTTTTCCTCACGCGGGGCAGCCCCGGATAAGACCGTCATCTGCTCGTGCGGTACCGGCCGGACCGCCGTCATCGCCTTCCTTATCCTCAAATGGTTCCTGGGCTATCCCGAAGTTGTGATGTTTGAGGGCGGGTTCACGGAATGGATCAGCCGGCCGGATGCACCGGTGGTGACCGGGATGAGTGCCCGGTGACGTGTTCTCAAATGAGAAAAGATGTGCAGTAGAAAAGTGTATGAACCAGTCGTGTTCACACCGGAAATATGAAAATGGGATTTCTTTTTCCTGTGGGATGGTTTCCCGACATACAGGCTTCTCATATGCAAGGTCGGTTGGATTACCGGATCAATTCCTGAACCCAAATTGAGGCCGCCGCTGGGCGCCCTACGGGGCGGCGGCTGTAATCCCCATGGGGGTATGGGGGTCTCAACCCCCATCGTATCATCCTTAAGAATTTCCGATATTAAGGGGAAATCATTGGAAAAATTTGACGATCTTGGGGGCATGCAAGCATGCCCCCGCCGCTGTGGCATCCCCAATTGCGATGACGATGTATTACCGGTCAAAGAAAAACGACAGATATTCGCAAAATCTCATTTGTTACCCCCACGCGTGCCCTTCTTTTCCTACAATGGATTGGTGGCGCAAGAGTGGGGACAGCATATCCTGAAAATGGTATTTTTCTGCAGAACCAAAAAATCAGCGGTACTTCCCCTGCTCCAGCACTGCATCCATGAGCACCACCGCAAGCATCGCCTCGGCGACCGGGACGATGCGGGGCGCAATGCAGGGGTCGTGCCTGCCGCCAACCGAGATATCGACAACATTGCCGTGAATGTTTCGGGTCTTCTGCGTTTTTGCAATGGATGGTGTCGGCTTCACCGCGATGCGGACGATAATGTCCTGCCCTGACGAGATCCCGCCAAGGATTCCGCCGGCATGGTTGGATGCAAACCCGTCCTTTGTCATGGCATCGTTGTTCTCACTGCCGTATTTACCCGCAACGGCAAACCCGTCGCCGATCTCGACTCCCTTCACCGCACCGATCCCCATCATAGCGCCGGCAATTGCGGAATCGAGCTTGCCAAAGACCGGGTCGCCAAGCCCCGCGGGGCAGCCGGTTGCGATTATCTCCACGATGCCGCCGACAGAATCGCCGGCTTCCTTTGCCGCAAGGATTTCGCGTTCGATCCCGGCGGGGTCCGATATCCCATGGACGGAGACGATCCTGCCCGCGATCCCGATTCCCTTCCCGGCAAGGAATTTCAGCGCAAGGGCGCCTGCCGCAACACGGCCGATGGTTTCGCGCCCCGAACTCCGTCCCCCGCCACGGTAGTCGCGGATGCCAAACTTTTCCTGGTATGTGAAATCCGCATGGCCGGGCCGGAACACCTCGCGGAGCGTGTCGTAATCCCCGGACTTCACGTTCTCGTTCCGGACGATCATCGCTATCGGCATGCCGGTGGTCTTCCCCACAAAGACGCCCGAGAGGATCTCAATGCGATCGGTCTCGCTGCGGGGCGAGGTGAGTGCCGATGT
>JALOBP010000123.1 GCA_023228295.1 Methanoregula sp. | reverse complement strand
CTTCCGGTGTGAGGGAATCCGACAGTGCCGATTCAGCAACCCGGAGGTTCTCATCAATATGCGCCTCCTCGTTCATGCCCGAGAGGACGACCGTAACTTCGGGATGGTCCCAGACCCAGCGGAGCGCCCATTCCACAGGGGAACGTTTCACCGGAGCGGCATCCCAAATCTTCCCAACCGGTTCTGGTACCCGCCCGGCAAGGTTCCCGCCACGGAGGGGTTCCATGATCATGACTGCAAGCCCCCTTCCTGCCGCATACTGTAATCCTTCGGTCCCGGCCTGGCTCGTTTCATCAAGATAGTTGTACTGGATCTGGCAGAACTCCCAGGGATAGGCGTCCACGATCTTCCTGAATTCCGGAAGATTGGCATGGAAGGAGAAACCGGCATTTTTGATCCGGCCATCTTTCTTTGCTGTATCAAGAAATTCCAGGACGCCAAGACCAAGGAGTCGATCGAATGCAGTCCTGTTGAGCATATGAAGAAGGTAATAATCGATATGATCCGTGTGCAGCGTTTTCAGCTGCTCGTTTAAAATCCGGTCCATATCGGCACGCTCAAATACAGACCAGTGCGGGAGCTTGGTGGCGATCCGGACTTTCCCGCGGTACCCGTCAGCGAGCGCTCTGGCAAGGACCGGTTCGCTCTTTCCCATATGGTAGATCGGTGCCGTGTCAACGTAATTGACGCCGTTGTCAATCGCATGCCGGATCTGCTTTATCGTGCGCTCCTCATCGACACTCCCCCGCTTTGTCAGCGGGTAACGCATGCACCCGAAGCCGAGAATAGAGAGCTTGTCGCCGGTTTTTGGAACAGTACGGTATAACATGAGACCTCCTTTCCGTAAATTGACTAGTCAGTCAATTGTAGGGAGTCTCTGATATTTAATAGTACGGATATGCAGCACACCCGCCGCCATATACAGGAAAATGGATGATTTTCGTACAGGAAATCGAGAGGGGCAATCGGCGACTCCTCACCCCTTTTGTTTTAAATTGGATCTGAACACCCTGGATTCTGCTACACGCGAAGATCGTATTATATCAAATGATGTCATGGCTGTGGTGAATTATATGACCACAACGCCGGTGTATTGCCACACTGCCATGCACCCATTCTATAACGTACCCCGGGGATTCAGGAGGATAAAATCGACAGGTCAGCATTATGCAAATTTCCCGATCCATCAGACGCAGTATTGCAGCCGTCATCATGACAACAGGGCTCGCATACCCAGCATGTGCAACAGTCTGCCCCAAGGGGAGAAGCGGATGCCCGTCACCTGGACATTGCTTCCTCTATACTGACGCAGACGGAAACTCGCTCTGCGATTATACCTCCAGTACCGGATCTGCGACAACATCGGGATCGATTCCATCCCGTCCCGGGGCATCTTCCCAGGCATCATCAACCGCACAGGTCACTACGATACCAGTGACGGATCCGACAATGACCTCGTCGACTGCCTCTTCCGTATCTGCCTCGCAGGTGACTCAGGTTACATTGTCACAGGATACAGCCACTTCAGAATTAACCAGTAGTTCTTCCAGCGGCACTTCTGACATTTTATCCATGTCAGCGTTTATGACCGAGGCGGTCATTTTCCTCCTGTTCACAGGTATCATCTTTGGTCTCGTCAGGAGCGGCGTTATGGGAATACGGGTTGAAAAGACCCTCCCGGCCCTTGCCCTCTCATCACTTTTCGGCCTTTGCCTCTCTCTCATCGCCACATCGTTCATCACGGGAGGCGCCATTGCCGGAACCACATCTGCCCTTATTTACATGGGAGCCGGGACCCTGCTTGCAATGTATCTCTGGAAGTCAGGCGTTATGACCCGGCGGATTGTACTCGGTGCGGCAGGGATGGGAACACTTGCCGGCTTTGTCTTCATTGCACCTATCATGCCCATGGAACTCGGTGGCGTAATCAATGTCATTACCGGCGCCTCCACTCCCACATTCGGCGTCCTTATCATATGTACAGTCATAGCCCTTGCGCTTATCGTGGGCAGGACATTCTGCGGTAACATCTGCCCGGTAGGATCGCTCCAGGAACTGGCATATGCAGTACCGGTGAGAAAACTAAACGTTCGGAACACAAAAATTCTAGAATTAATCCGGCTCGCCGTCTTCGCAGTAACGGTCATCGCGGCAATATATCTCATCGACCTGATGGCATACACCGGCCTGTACGACCTCTTCTCGCTCACACTCTCGGCAGGGCTCGTGATTGCAGCCGGCCTCATCGTGCTCTCAGTGTTCCTGTACCGCCCGATCTGCCGTATTCTCTGCCCGTTTGGGGCCCTCTTCTCCCTGTTTGCGGAATTCAGTTTATTCCGGATGAGGCGCACGAAGACCTGTATCGGCTGTAAAAAGTGCGAGATCGCCTGCCCGGCGCGGACCGCGGGAAAAGATGATTCAAAAAGGGAGTGTTACATCTGCGGACGGTGCACCGATGCATGCCCGATAAAGGACGCGCTTGTTTACCGCCGGTAACAGGAAACGAGAATGGCAGCCTTTGCAGGACTGCCATCATCTCGTTAATCGAGGATATAATCTGTCGCCGAACCCATGAACATTCATGGATGATGAGAGACGGGATACCACCTTCCGTACGTTCATCTCCTCATTCGAAGGTGAGGGATGTGCTGTTGACGTATCCCGGATCTTCCCGGGGATCACCACATTTCTCGTCCGCTCATTTGACGGGGAAGCTCTCCAGTTCAGCTTCCCGCTCGTGATACTGAGAGGCTCTCAGAAATCGGGCTCGATCCTGCAGGATCGAATGGTGCAACGGGTGTCCTGATAGAGCGGATCAAGGAGCGTTCAGAGAGCGAGCCGGAACTCGGTCCATTATTTGGGAAGGGCACACTGAATTCCCCACGCTGACGTGACATCATCGAACTGTATACCCTCTCGAACGATGTGATAGGCTCCCATCTCTGGAAAGCGGATGACAGAAATTATTGTGACCATCAGGGAGTCCATCTCATTGTCCGGGGTGCACTGCCCAACCCGGAAAATTATCCCGGGAACGATGGCCGGCATATCGTGCAGCAGTTGCCGGATCTTGCCGGGGCGATCAACACCATCGTTCAGAAGACACCGCTCCCGCCTCTTGAATCCGCGTGGCGGAGCTCGCTTGACAAGAACTGCGCGGGATACGGGGAATGCAACGGGAACGTATGGGAGATACCACCATTGTGTTTGCAGCCAGTGCAATGAATACGCTGATCGCACTGGCCGATCGGATCATGGTATTCGACTGGCATGTGGCATCGGCAATTGATCCCGTTGTGTTCTGCAGGATGTTTGCAGGATCGCTGAGGAAAGCTGCCTCCGGTATTGAGCGATACCGGAAAGGTCATCCGGGGTAATCACCCGTATATCCGGGCCATGCCTGGAACGAAAATCAAAGTTTTTTTAGTGTGCAACGATCAGTATTCAGGTAAGTACGTGTAGTATTTCACGCGTAATGGGGACCGATGGATATGACATATACGAAAAAAATGGAATACCAGGTTATCATACTGCTCGTCATTGCGGGTTTTGCCATCGCATGCGGGTGTCTTTCGGCAACCCCGGCAGAGAATACTCAGGATACGGTTGCTGCTCCGGCAACTGATGCGGGTATACGAATCATAACCGAAGAGTTCCCCCCGTTCAACTATGCCGGTCCGGACGGGAAAGCAACCGGGCAGGCAACGGATGTGGTGAACGGAATCGTCACCCGGCTCAACCAGAACGCAACGATCGAGATCCTGCCTTGGGCCGAAGGATACGGCGCTGCTCTTGCCGGGCCAGATGTTGCACTCTTCTCGACCGAGCGGACAGATGAACGGGAGCACATCTTCAAGTGGGTCGGACCCATCGCATCCTATGATTACATGCTCTATGCAAGGAACGGCTCGGGCCTTGCGCTCAGCAGCCTCGAGGCAGCCAAAAAGACAGGTTTGATCGGGGTGGTGAAGAATGATGCACGGCACCAGTTCCTGCTGGAGAACAAATTTGAGAATCTCCTGACCTGTGAGAACGATGGTGAATGTCTCCGGAACCTGGTTGCAAAAAAGACTGATCTCTGGCTCGGTAGTTCAGCAAATTCTGCCGCGTATGCAAAGATTGAGGGGATTGATACCACGTTATTTACCGGGGTTTACCCGGTCAGGACGGTCCAGGTGTATATCGCATTCAGCAATGATACTCCTGACAGCGTAGTAACGGGATGGCAGGGCGCCCTTGACGCGATGAAGCGTGACGGGACATTTAATACCATCCGGCAGAAGTATGGCATGGACACCGCAGCAGTGACGACAGTGCCGACATCGGCAGGGGACCAAGCGGACCTTGCCCTGTCAGCCATGATTGCCGAGACAGACAGCCGGCTGAAAACCATCCTCCGAACATATGAAGTCCAGGTAATTACTCCCGAAGTACAGTCAAAGGACTGGCAAAAGATCCGTCCGCTCCTTGCCATCCTTGAGACCAATGAACCGGATGCCCGCACATGGTATGCAAACCCGGACGGTTCCTACTATACGATCATTGACGGCCTCACAACCACGAACCTCAAAAGCCGATCATATTTCCCGGGCGTACTCGCCGGGGATGAATCGGTTGGCACCGTGGTGGTGAGCCACTCCACCGGCAGGAATACCGCTATTGTCGCGGTGCCGGTGAAGGAAAACGGGGCAGTCACCGGTATTCTGGGAGCATCGTTATATCTCGATACCCTGACCGATACGCTCCGTAGTGATATTCCGGAGCCGTTCATATTCTCTGCAATCGATAAAGAGAGCAAATTCGCCCTTCACTCGGACAAAGGACAGATATCCCGCGATATCACGATAATCGGAGCCAACTCGTCGTTCGGGCAGGCGCTCCAGACAATTCGGGTTCAGGATAGTGGCAGCATCTCCTTCGAAGATGGAGGGGTGCAGTACCAGGCAAAGTTCCGGACATCTCCTCTTACCGGCTGGCGATTCGTCGTCGCATGGCCGAAAACGGAATGATGTGGGAGGTTACCTTTTTTATTTTTGACGTGAACTGTTGAATTCCTATTTTTTCACATGGGGGGCTGATGCCTCGAAGGGTGGCAGCGGGGCGCTACTGGTACCACTCACCAATATCCAGTTTACCAAAGGGATTTTTTGGGTAAAGATTTGGTGGAAAATTATCGATAAATCGTATTGTGCAATCAGGACCACACTAAACGGATTGGATATCGGTTCCAAGCGAAAAATCTAACGCTCCCGACAAGAATCAACTTGAAATGGAAGACACATTCCGTCATTATTACATAAATTGTTAAAAAATTCCATAGAATGAACAATAAATTTATACGTTATTCGATATAAGAGATCACGTATTGGAGATTGAACATATATGTCGACCAATCGAGAACAAATCAACATCAACATTGCCAGTCTGAAGTATGATCCAAAAACCGTTATGGTTTTCAATGGCACAAAAATTGACAATGATGTCGATTCACGTCCGAAAGATACGTTCGATGAGTCTTCATACACAATCACTACCCGGGAAAAAGCCAGTTATGAAGCCGATTTCGACATTGCAGTGCCAAATGCATTTAACGACATCACGTATCCGGGGGCTCTCCTCATTGCAAGCAATGAACTCCTTGATGGAAAACCCCAGGAGCTTGCTGCTGAAAAATCTGAGATAAATTTCACTATCGATCTACCCGGTTCAAGCGATATCTCATTCACCGCTGTACCAACATACAAGAATGTTCAAATCGGTATTAACGAGCTCCTTGCAAAATGGTTCGAAAAACAGGGAGGCCAATGGAGCATCCCCGCAAATTTCCAATATAGCAGCAGTCTTGTCTATGATGAACATGAACTGTCATTAAAATTCGGTTGCGATGTCACGTACATGAAACAAAAACTCGACATTAATTTTTCCAGAACCAGTACAGAAAAAAAATCATTATACATTGTACGGTTCAAGCAGATCTTCTATACTTTATCATCAGAGAGACCTGCAAAACCTGCAAATATTTTCAGCGAAGCTACAACATGGGAGGATCTTCAGCGGGTTGGTGTCAGTAACGAACACCCGCCGCTTTTTGTAAAGAATGTGCAATACGGCAGGCAGATTTTTCTGAAGTTTGAGTCTAACCTCTCGACAACAGAGCTGGAAACGGTTGTGAAAGGTACCTTCTCACAAGGGGGGGTGGACGTAAATGGCAGTGCCTCGATAAAGAACAAAGAAAAACTGGAGCAGATTAACGTCAGTATTGTAGCCCTTGGGGGTTCTCCTACAATATATAAAGATCTTAAAATGAACTCCGTTGAAGATGCCAAGACGATAAACAAGATTATCTGGGAGAATACGATTCTCTCGAAGACCAATCCGGCAGCCCCTCTCAACTATTACACTGTTTACCTGAAGGATGGAGTGTCAGCGGGCGTTCATGGCAAGACCGAGTACATTGCCGAGAAGACGGAAAGGTTTACCAATGGTGAACTTCGTCTTGTGCACAACGGCTGGTATGTTGCAAAATTTACCATCAGTTGGGACGAGATCCACTATGAAAACGGTGAAAAGAAAACCCAGAATATTACCTGGGGGGGCAATGGGCAGGATCGAACTGCCCCATTTTCTACGACCATCCCTCTCAAAGCAAACACACGTAAAATCAATATAAAAGCCGAAGGCTGTACAGGTTCGTGGTTGCCGGGTGAGTGGTGGAGGATCTCCGGAGACAAGCACGACCTTCCCCTTGTACCTATTCGCACAGTCACCATAGATGGAACTACCGGATATCAGACATTCGTTATGGATCCAGATAGTTGAGCAACGGGGATTCACAGGTCAGGGATGACAGGATAGCTGCCACTCAAAACCATTTTATTACTATTTCTAAAATTCCCCAC
>JALOBP010000122.1 GCA_023228295.1 Methanoregula sp. | reverse complement strand
ACAGTCAGCGGTGCGGTGCCGGTGAGAGGCGTGGCGGTGAAATCGGCGACCGGTGCCACAGCTGGCCCGTACTCATGGTCCGGCGGTGTGAAGTTGGCAGTCCACCGGGCGATGCCTTTCGAGATCCGGACTTCGTCGATATATCCATTCATGGAACTGGCCGAAAGCCCGTTGATCCCTCCGATGAAGATGTTCTGCGAACCGGAGGTCAGAGAATTGGTATTGACCAGCGAACCGGTCTGCTGACCGTTGATGAATGTCCGGATGGTATTGGTCGAGTCCCGGGAGACTGCGACATGATACCATGTGTCGGTCGAAGGCGTCCATGAAGTATACAGGTGAAATGGCCAGTTGGCATACCCCTTGTTGCAACTTACCCGTAACGCTCCCGTTGCCTGCTGATACGCGATTATCCAGCCGGGCGTGTAGTACCGGCTATCCATGGCATTCGATCCGACAAGAATCGTGTATTCAGGGAGCTCGTTGAACCGGACCCAGAAATCGACCGTGAACTCCGAACCAAGGTCCCAGTCCGGCGAGTCGGCAGTGTACAGGTAATCCCCGGTGCCGTCAAGGTTTAATGAGGCCCCTCCAAACTTTGACTGACCTGTGCTGATTTGCGTATTGCCAACAGGATACCATGTCTTACCGGTCTCATCGGTGAAGGTCATACTGCCATCAATCCCGTTGAAATGCAGCAGAGATTTGGTGGAGTTATCGTCAGGGCTGCCGGTCAGAAGCGTCCGGGTGCCTGCTACTGATTCCCGCGCCATATTGAGGGGGGCCGGTATCGGTTCCCAGCCGGCAAGGATTTGGCTGCAATCGACAGCGGCACTTGTGTTCCGTAATCCGGTTATCACGATCTCTGCGGTGCCATCCGGCGTAGTGCAGATCAGGTCGCTATCCCGACTGGTGACTGTGACGTCGTTTTCGTCATCATTTGCCGCTGTCACCGGAAATACCAGAAAACAGCACAGCACCAGGAAGGTAACGACGAAAAAATGGGATCTCATCGGCTCATTCTCCTCGAAAAGAAGGGATTGGTCAACGGGCAGTCAGACGGCCATACCACAATTTGCATGTTTCGGCCGATCACATTTTCAGAATGTATTTGGATCATGTGTTCAGAAACCTCCGTTTGTTCTCTCTCGGAGGCATAACCACAATCTTCTTCAAGAAAGAAGTGTATTGTTTCATGCCTACGGGTAGGCCCGGGTTCAACGTAGTTTGTCGCTTGGTGAACCCGTCCTTTCTTCTTTGATGTCAGGCTCAGGCCAGCTTTGGCCCTCTTCCGATTAACGATAATAGCACGTATCGTATTATAAAGTTTATTATTCCATAATTTTAAATTTTATTCTGTTTAACATTTTTTTTTATGCAATCCTGGTTTAAATTTCCTATCGTTTGGAAAACAGGGTGCTGATATCCATTTATTTTTATACAACCGGGTTGGAACACAGCGGTGACTTGCTAAATTTCAAGCGCCTGAGCAAGTATGGCTTTGTCTTCGACAATCCGATCAAGCCCCCTGATATATTCCGCTGGATGCAGAAGGCCGGTGACATCTCGCACGAGAAGATGTACCGCACGTTCTACATGGGCATGGGCTATGCGTACGTTGTTCCTGATCAAAGCGTTGCATGCATCCCCGGGAGGGTAGCTCAGGTTGTGAAGGAGCCAAGGGCGCGTGGCGGTGAAGTTGGCGACAGGTGTCCCAGCGGGCCCGTACTCATTGTCCGGCGGGGTGAAGTTGGGGGTCCACCGGGCGATGCCTTTCGAGATCTGGAGTTCATCTATGTCCCCTGATGTGAAAAGGCTATTTCGGTCGTCATACCGGCCGAGTGTCATCGGGCCGGATAGTTCTCAGATAATAATTCTCAAAAATAGATACGCTTTGTAGTATGGATGATTTGTCCGGGCAGATGCCGGATAATTTTTCCCTCTCCGCACAGAGTACCAGGCCCTGGAACCAAAATGAATAACCGGATAAACTCAGAAAAAATCCGGGCATTTCCGATCATTCACGAAATAATCCGGGCGGCAGGCCGGTCTGATTATTGTTTCTCTTCAGGATCGGTTCCTGAGTCCAATTCGATACGGTCCCCCCGGGCTTTCAAAAATCCCATCCGCATTCCTGTCATATGAGCGACAAAAAACTTCGGCATACTCGTCATGGCCGGACTGGATCCCAAAAAAGATCCGGCACCGGGACTTCCTAAAAAAATGATTCCCTACGAATAATCCGGGTTCTCAAGATACTGCTTCGCGTCCGCATATGCCCGTCCTCCGGAAAATGTGGCAACGGCCTTCTCCCCGTCATGGATAATGATCAACGGCTTCGATTCCCGGATGATGAAGAACATCTCCAGCAGGTCGACCTCATCGATCTTCAGGCCGGCGCGGAGCGATGAGGCCGGTTCCAGTTCCAGCCCCTCCAGCACCAGCTGGTCGGGCACGGTCCGGTAGAAATAATAGAAGACCTGGTACGCGTTCAGCAGGTCCGAGACGAAGAGTTCGTTCCGGACCTCGGGCTCCAGCGTGCCCAGTTTTTTCACGATACAGGGGACGTTATCCTCACATTCATCGAGAATTCCATCGACAAGGTCAACGAGTTCACTGAATGGTCGCGGGGATCCGGCGGTGCTCATAAGAAAAGATGGGGCGCTGGCATTAAAATAGGCGCCGTGCAATCCCCAAAAAAAATCACGCTCAACAACAATCCTTATTCTCCTCCCCGCAAGATGAATACAGGTGAAACCAGAGGACACGGACTGGCTCGTCTACCACCGGATTCCGGAGAACCGCACGATCACCGAAGAAGACCTGGTATCGGCATGCGGCCTTGATGCCGGGAGCGTTGCAGCATCGCTTGCCCGGCTCGAAACGTCCTGCCTTGTCGACCGGCCGAATGGAAACGTCCGGGTGCTGAACTTCGGCGAAGCCCTCCTCAAAAACCAGTGTAAATATGAAAAAGACCTGCCGTATGTTATCGAGAACGGCGTCATAAAAGCAAGGAAGAACTAAATCATGCCCGAACACGAAACCGCCATACTCAGGATCGGCCACCGCCCCGAGCGGGACCAGCGCGTGACCACCCATGTCGGGCTGACCGCCCGGGCGCTGGGCGCCCGCGGGATGTACCTTGCCGCATCCGACAAGGGCGTTGCCGAGAGCATTGTCGATGTTGCAGAACGCTGGGGCGGGGAGTTCTTCTGCCAGGACAACGTGAAATGGCGCACCTGCATCAAGGAGTGGAAAGCCAACGGCGGGACCGTGGTCCACCTCACCATGTACGGCCTCAACCTGCCGGACGTGATCGATGAGATCCGGCCGCACAAAAAGATCCTCGTGATTGTCGGCGCCGAGAAAGTGCCCGGCGAGATCTACGGCCTTGCCGATTACAATGTTGCCGTGACAAGCCAGCCCCACTCCGAGATCTCGAGCCTTGCCCTCTTCCTCGACCACCTGGCACAGGGCCAGAACCTGGCGCTCGATTTCCCCGGCGCCCAGATCCGGATTGTCCCGTCAAAAGCCGGCAAGCACACGGAGGGCCCGTGAAAGAGCGGGTGCTTATCGCCGGGTTTGCAACGCGGCATGTAGCACAATCCGCTTTCAATGCAGGCTTTGAAGTCTGCACGGTCGACCATTTCTGCGACCAGGACCTCTCCTGGTTCACCAAGGACCGGGAAAAATTTGAGGATGTCGCGGACATTCCCGATGCCATCGGCCGGATCTGCCGGCGGCAGAAATTCGATTATTTCGTCCCGACCTCCGGCGCCGAGATGCTGCCCTCCACCATTGAGCGCCTCGGGACAGAACCTGGATCCGTCAGCAGGTTCATGGACAAACTCGATACCCAGCACTTTTTCGAATCGATCGATGTGCCGGTCCCCCGCATCCTCCCGGACGGGGAGTATCCTGCCATGGTCAAGCCCCGGGCCGGCGCCGGCGGCTGGCGGAACGCAGTCATCGACACCGGTGCGGCGATGGCTGCATGGCGGGAACGGTACGAGGATATCCCGCATATCCGGCAGGAGGTTGTTGCCGGGCTCCCGGCAAGCGTCTGCTGCATTGCCACCGGTTCGCAGGCCATGGCCATTGCCTCCAACGAGCAGGTCCTCCGCGGCGGGAACGGGGAATCGGCATTCGGGTTCTCCGGCTCCATCACCCCCTCGTCCCACCCGGCCCACGAAGAGATGCAGGCCCTTGCCGGCTGGATTGCGGCAACGAGCGGCTGCGTGGGGACGATTGGCATTGATTTTATCCTCGGTGACAACGGGCCGGTGGCCATCGAAGTGAACCCGCGTTTCCAGGGCACCGTGGATACCGTGGAGATGGCAACCGGTGCAAACCTCTTCAGCCTCCATCTCGGCGCCTGCCAGGGCATGCTGCCGCCGGAACCGCCCGTTGCCTCGCAGGTTGCCTGCCGGACCATCCTCTTTGCCGACCGGGACATCACCGTGAACGAAGACCTGGCCCGGTTCCGGGAATTTGTTGCCGACATCCCGTGGCCGGGAACATTTTTTGAAGAAGAGCAGGCGCTCGTCAGTGTCTACGGGTGGGGCCCGGACCGCGGTGCTGCTCTTGCCATGCTGGATAAGCATATTACTACAGTCCGACAATATATGCGCTGATGGATTCAACCGAAGAAACGCTCAATGATCCGGCAATCCGCGCCTACCTCCACCGTCTCGTCAAAGACGAGGGGCTCAACCTCCTGGAACGGTTCCCGGAGGGCGGGGAATTCAGCGATGAAGACCTCGCGGCTAAGACAGGGATCAACTTAAACTCGGTCCGGCACACGCTCTACACCCTGTACGAGAAGCGGCTTGCCGAGTATCACCGGATAAAAAACAATGAGACCGGCTGGCTCACCTATCTCTGGCAGCTGCGCATCGACCATATTCCCGATGCACTCCGGGAAGACATGGAGAATGTCCTGGAAAAACTCTCGCGCCGCGAGCGTTTTGAAGAGGAGAACGACTTCTACATCTGCAAGGACTGCCATCTCATCTTCACGTTCCCGATCGCAATGAACAGCGACTTCAAGTGCCCGGAGTGCGACCAGCCGCTTGGCCATTTCGACAACGAGATGCTCCTGAAAGCATTGAAAACCCGCATCGAATCGATCAAGAACTCGCTGGGTCATGCCTGACCGCGCCAAAAAACCGTACGAGATCCTGCTGCAGGAAGCCGGGTGCAGCACTGGCGTGATCGCCCATTGCCGGGCGGTTACCGAATGTGCCCTTGCATATGCGAAGGGCAACCCGGAAATTAATTTTTCTCTTGTTGAAACGGGAGCCATGCTCCACGATATCGGCCGGGGCAGCACCCATGCCATCGACCATGCCCAGCGGGGAGCGGACCTGCTCCGCGAACAGGGATTCCCGGAAGATGTTGCCCGTATTGTCGAATGCCACACCGGTGCCGGCCTCACGGCGGATGAATGCACGCTCCTCGGGCTCATACCCCGCGATTGTGTGCCGGCAACAATGGAAGAGAAGATTGTCACCCACGCGGACAACCTGGTTGCCGGGCACCGCCGGACAACGATCGAAGAATCGATCGGCTCCGCGTTCCACCTGCCCCGCAAGGCTCGAAAGCGGATGTACCGCCTGGCGCTCGAAGTGGAACTGCTCTGCGGAAGAAAAGGATAATTTTTGTTCTGGAGAAATCTTCTTTCGCCAGGATGGGGGCTGATGCCCCCATGCCCCCCGAGGGATATGTGCCGCCGACCAAAAAGGGCGCCCCGCGGCGGCCTCAATTACTAATCATCCCGGGATCCTCTGAAAAATTTTCTTTTTTTAAAGAGGGTACTCCATCGTCATCGCATAGGGGGGTGCGACGAGCGTGCGGGGCTGGAAATTCCCGGTAGGGATGATGACGTTGTACTGGGATGGAAATTTCTCCCGGGTTTCCGAACACCGGCCTTCGTTCCCATCGTACTGCACCCCGTCCCCGATGGGGGACTGGTGGCGCAAGAGGGGGGCTGCCTGCCAGGCAACCAGGGATTATTGCAACGCAATTCCAAATAGCGTAAAACTTTCTTCTTAGATGATTACCTGCCGTACCTGCGGCAGGGCCCGGATCTGCTCGATAACCCCGTGCGGCAGGGGCTCCTCGACTATGATGACAAGTTTCGGTTCTTCGGAGAATTCCGGGTCGGTCACAAAGATCTGCCGGATGGAGAGCATGTGCTCCGTGAGCACTTTTACCGCGGCGCCGACAATCCCGCGTTCGTTGGCATTTTTGGGAAGTACCGTTATCACGGTGAACCCGAGCGATTCGGCAACCCGGGAAAGGTCAGGGGTGGCCCGCATGTTGAGGAAGATGTCGCGGAGCATCGGGCGTTCGAGGATCCGCCGCGCTGTCGAATCCACGACCCGCCGGTCGGAACCGATCGCTTTTGCAACGGCCGTTGCCGGCACCTCGATACCGTTGCAGCTGATCCGCCCGTCAGCGGTTACCCCAAAGCCGTTCTCGAGGAGGAACCGTACCACGCGACTCTGGGAGGGAGAGTCAGCAAATTCGTGGATGATATCAGACCACATACACACCACTTTGAACAGCGCATATAAATATACACCGATGCTGTTCTGTCATCATCAGTGACGACAGACCGGCCCGTGGCAGGCTGCGGGGGACCGGTGACGGCCACCCGGCTGGCGCGACGGGGCAGAATACCGTTGCCTCCCCGGCAAAAAACACCCTGCCGGAGGTTATTTTACACAAGTTTTTATTAGATGGACAACCTCTTTGTTATGGCACAAAGGCGAGGGTAGCCAAGCCAGGTCAAAGGCGCTAGGTTGAGGGTCTTGGACAAAGGTTGGTCGCTGTATCGCGGTGCGTTTCCTCATTAAAATCGGGCGAGGGTAGCCAAGCCAGGTCAACGGCGCCAGCTTGAGG
>JALOBP010000030.1 GCA_023228295.1 Methanoregula sp. | reverse complement strand
TTGCCTTTTGCATCGACAATCGGGATACCTGAGTATGCGATATCGTACTGTTTGCCCTTGGGGTTTGCCTGCGTCTCGGACGATGCCATCCTGCCGGACATCATGCACTGGCCGGATGCGCATTTCGCTGAGCGGCAGTCCGGAGTCTTGAAATGGTCGTAACACTTCTGCCCGATCATATCGGGGGGAGTTACACCAGCCATTGTTGCCGATGCCTTGTTGGCGTAGAGGATGGTGTATTCCTTGTTGATGATAAATGCAGGAACCGGAATTGTGTCAAGGTGCCCGACAACCGCGTTGATCGTGTCATTGAGTCCCTGGATCATCGTGGCATAACCGCCTTTGAACCGGCCGGTATCCCCGCGGGCGGTCAGTCTGCCTTCAACCGCCGCTGAACTGATAGATGTGATCTCGTCACTGAACGCCTGGATGTTATTCACAACGCCCGTGAAAGCTTCTGAGACCTCTCCGATGTCATCACCCCCGGATACCATCCGCTCGTTCTTGTCGATCTCCTGGGCTGCCCCGGAGAAGTCGCCTACCATGACTTTACGGCCGAGCTCCACAAGGTCACCCATACGGCGGGCAATTGAGTTGCCAAACCGTGTTGCAATGAATGCGCCAGCTCCAATACTGATGATAAGGATGATGATGATCGCGTTCCTCAGGCTGTCGACCGGTCCGCTGAAATCCGAGGGGTCAATACGCGATATGATGATCCAGTCAAGGGGTTCGAAGTAGGTGTAATATGCAACGGCATTCTTGCCCTGCCAGGAATAACTGATGGACTTGGTACTGTCCTTGACCGAGTTCTTGTCGGCAACCATCTGGTTGGCAAAGTCAGTGTTCGGGTTTGTTCCTACTAACGATGAATCCGGGTGGATCTGGACGACAGCGTTGCTGTTTATGACATAGAGATACCCGTTGTCACCAATCTTCGTGTCAGTGATCTCTTTCTTTAACGGGCCATATACTTCATCTTCTGGTACACCAACAAAGAGGATACCAATGGTCTCACCAGCAGAATTCCTGATAGGGTCATAAACTACTGCATATTTTTTCCCGACTACATCAGCAGTGCCATAATATGTCTGACCCTTGTTGATTACCGCATCGTAGACTGCATCGGAGACCTGAGTACCTACGGCGCGTTTCCCATCAGTACCAATAACATTGGTTGAGACGCGGATGGCTTTGCCATTAACTTTCTGGAAAACGGTTGCTTTGCAGCCCATGTCCGTTTCAATGGAATCCACGACCACGAAATTATTGTTGATAACATGGCTGCCATAAGCGATCTGATCCCCGGTAATGGCAGGGGTTCCATATGCGACGAACCTGCTCTTCAGGAGGTTCATATCTCCATCCAGACGGTCTTTCGACAGATCGTAAGAATTGGAGGTCATTGCCCGCATGTCGTTGACCTGTGTGGTCATGGTCATTCCGAGCTGGTCGTTGATGGCGTTGCTGGCTGTGATATATGCCACTGACCCGAGGAGAATGGTCGGGACAATGACAAGGACTAAGCAGATGATCAGGATCTTGGTCCCGATCTTCATGCGGTTGAATTTGTCGGTTAATTCATTTATCATGCTTTTACACACACCTGTGATTTTTTTAGTTGATGATAAGATGCAAGCGTTACAGAGGGGATCATAATTTCAGGAAATTATCCCTGGTTGATATCCACCAGAAGGTGCCGGATATCTATCCAGATGATCAGTTCGTTCCTCTCGTGCTCCTTTTCTTTGATCTTCTTTTTTATGATACCAAGGATGGCTGCATCCTCACGTGCACCTGAAGCTGAAGTAGAGTCAATGTCTCCGCGCTCGAACGTTGAAACTGCGAGCACATCATCAACCAGAATCCCGGTCTTGGCTTTCGTTATCTTGTCGTCAAGGACGATGATCCTGCTGTTCTCAATTGGCTGGTCGGATTTCTTGAAAATGTTCAAGCGTTCCTTTAAGTCAATGATAGTTGTGATCTCTCCCCGGAGATCGATGATCCCTTTCATATACGTGGGTGTATTGGGGAGCTGCGTTATGGATGTGTATTCCACAACTTCCCGCACATCGAAGAGATCCACTGCATAATTTTCTTTCCCAAGCAGGAACTCCACTACCTGAAGTTTTCCTGACTGGTGCACGCTTTTTTCCAGTACGGCCGGTTCTGCCGGCTGGATCGATTCGTGTCCGGCTGGAGTAATCTTCATCCCGTTTTCACCAGCTTTTTTTGTCATGGGAACAACTTCTTCATATCAACGCTTGAACTGCGACACATCTTCTGTCACACTGTCAACGATGATGTTGACATCCGCAACCACTTTGAAGATTTGATAGATTGCTCCAGGCTCCCTTTTTCGAGCATGCACACTTCAGCATATATCATCATCATATCTGCTCATCAAAGAGTTGAGAATGACATAATTTTACACCAGTCTTCCTATTTAAATATTCGGAAAACACTCATCAGAAGTAATGTTTAATACTGTTGAGCAATAATGATGAGTATCTGCGGAGGAGTGGGGTCCCATTGAATACATTCCATCGTATATACAGGACGTAACTACATGGTGCGCGAAGTGGAAATCAAGAGAATTACCGATCTGCTTGGCCAGAACCCTGCCGGGCTGACTATCGAGCAGGTATCGCGGCAGCTCTCCATCAACCGGACTACGGCTGCAAAATACCTGAATTTCCTGATAGCTTCTAACCAGATAAAGAAGCGGAACCTGGGCCCGGCCAAGATTTTCACGCTCTCGCCCCGCCTCCCCATGTCGAATTTCCTGAACCTTTGGCAGGATGGAATCGTAGTTCTGAGTAATGAACTGGTGATCCAGCAGATCAATGATCCCCTTCTGAACCTCCTTTCCCTGAACAGTGATGGCATGATGGGCGAGAGAATCGATGCGTCCCCCCTTGCACCCTTTGTTGATCCGGCCGCAATGGATCTGCTCATTAAAGCCCGTGAGGGTCCGGAGCAGATATATTTCGCTACACTCACGATCAATGATCGTAAGGAAAAGTTCCGGATGAAAATGATCCCACTCTCCCTTGAACAGGGTGGACGAGGTCTTGGCCTGATCTTTGAACAACTCCCACAGATGGCGGAAACAGAGACTGATGCCACACCCAGGGTACTGGAGGAGGCCAAGGAAGGATCGCCGGAAAAGGCGGAGCTTCAGCGCAGGATAGCCGAGCACCGGAAGATCGAGAAAGCACTTGTTGAGTCCGAAGCAAAATACCGGGCACTGGTAGAGAATATTACCGAAGTGATCTTTACGCTTAATGATCTGAACCTGATTACGTATGTCAGCCCTGCAATCCGGAACCTGACCGGGTATGCCCCATCGGACCTTATAGGTAAACGTCTCCATGAATTTATATACACGGAGGATACAGTTCCATTTGAAAAAGGTCTAGATAATGCTCGTAAGGGTCTTAACGGACCATTTGAGGTCCGGCTCATGACAATGCATTCCTCTGTCCGATGGATCCAGGTATCCGGAAAAATGCTTGCCGGTAAACCATCCGGGAATGGGTTCCATGGCGTGATTGCTGATATCCACGACCGGAAAAGAGTGGAAGATGCACTCCGGCATGCCAACAAACAGATCATCCTTCTGACCAGCATTACCCGCCACGACATTCTCAATGGCATTACTAACCTCCGGCTCTCTCTGGAACTCATCAAGAACGAGCCATTGAATGAGAAATTCCTCCACTTTGTTGAGCAGCAGGAAAAAGTCATAGCCCAGATCCAGCACCAGATCAATTTCACGCGGGATTACCAGAACATAGGTGTCCGGCCCCCCAAGTGGAAGGATATCGGGGAGCGGTTCTCTGCAGCGGCAACAACCCTGCCATTGGGGAACATAACCATCACTGCGGATGTGAAAAATATTGAGGTTTTCAGCGACGACCTGATCGAAAGGGCGTTTGCGAACCTGATCGAGAATACACTGGAACATGGCGTGAAGGCTACGGCGATCCGCTTCCACTCGATGGTACAGGGCCGGAATCTTGTGCTTGTGTATGAAGATGACGGGATTGGAATCCCGCAAGATGAAAAAGAGCTTGTCTTTGAGCATACGCGGCGGGGCCGTATCAGCTATGGCCTGTTCCTCTCCAGAGAGGTCCTGGCTATCACCGGCCTCTCGATCCGGGAAACGGGTGAGCCCGGTAATGGTGTGCGATTTGAAATCCTGGTACCGGAAGGGTTATTCCGGTAGAACGTGATGTTCTTGCCATCACGTAACATATTGTGGGGAAAAAACCATGGCAACAGAAAGCAGCACAAATGCCACTGAGTGTATAAAGGGAGGTTCCAGCGAGGTTCTGGAATTCACCCTCGGTTCGGAGAACTATGCGCTGGACATCAATATTGTTCGCGAGATTGTCGATATGATGCCTATTACCGCGATACCGCGTGCACCGGTTCATATCCGGGGAGTAATTAATCTCCGCGGGGAGATCGTGAACATCGTTAACCTGGACACTTTCTTAAAACTTCCAGACCGGCCGATCACAAAGGACCAGAAGATCATCGTTCTGATGGCCGATGTCGCGGGAGGTAACAATGTCGGCGTTATTGTCGACAATGTCAGCAGTGTAACGGAAATTACCGCATCCCAGGTGGATTGTATGACCGAAAGCCTGGCGGGAAACGAGGCGAAGTATATCAAGGGGATCATCAATTCAGGTCAGACCGCAAAAGAGAGCGAGCAAAAAAATCTTATTATCTGGCTGGATATCCATAAGATGTTTAAGGATATAGAGAAGAATTAGAGTATCTCGTAAGGACTGCTCGTCATGGATGATTCCGACATCAATTTTAACCTTTTAAAGCGCCACGTTGAACAGCTGCTGAAAATCCAGTGCTCGAATTACAAGGAAGATTATATCAAGCGGCGGTTCCTGTCCCGCATGCGTTCAACCAACTCTGCAACATATGCCGATTACCTGCGGTACCTCAAAAGTCACCCTGATGAGAATGAACCCCTGCGCAATGCCCTGACGATCAATGTAACCGAATTTTTCCGGGATAAGGAAGTGTGGAATGAGGTGAAGAACGTCATCCTCCCGGCATTGTTCCAGCAAAAAAAGCGCATTTCTATATGGTGTGCAGGTTCTTCTACCGGTGAAGAGCCCTATACCCTCGCAATTCTTCTTCACGATGCGCTGGTCAACCACAAGGACTGGTCGGGCACCATCACCGCAACAGATATCGATGAAGTTGTTCTTGCCAAAGCTAAAGCCGGGGTGTTTGAGGAGAAAGCCATCCAGAAACTACCTACCGTGCAAATCCAGCGCCATTTCACGAAGCGCCCTGATGGCCTGTACGAAGTCAAGCAGCACCTCAAGGATCTGCTTCGTTTCAGGCCCCACGACCTGATGAGCGGGGTACCCCCGGTCCGGTATGTGGATCTCATTACCTGCAGGAATGTGACCATCTACTTTACAGAAAAACAAAAAGATGACCTTGCCCACCTGTTCCATGCGGCGCTGGTAACTGATGGGTATTACATTATGGGTAAGACGGAATATCTCGGCCGGCAGGTTGAGAATCTCTTCCTTGCCAAGAATACTTCCCAGAAAGTCTTCATAAAACGGGAAAAACCCCTGCAGCCCAAGACAGTTTAATGGCTTTCCCGATCATCTTTTTCTTGATCCGTGCCCCGTACAAAATCCTTGGTGAGCTCGCGCTGGAACTCTTTTCTGGCGGCATGTACTTTGATCTGGTTCAGGACCGTTGCAAAATTTACCCCGATAATAATAATCACCAGGAGCAAGCTCACCCAGAGCATAACACCTTGGGATGATAGAAATGCTGCCCAGAGAAGGACGACAAACGAGATCAGGTAAAAGACGATCCATGTCCGCAGTCCCGGTAACTCCATACTCATCTGTATTCACGGTGCGGTAAATAAATTATCCGGCGTCAGGTAAGTATTCCGGATATCTGTATGAAATCCCGATATCAACCAAGACCAGAAATCTCTCACTTACCAGCGACCATTTTTAAAAACCGGGTAATTTCCGCCATATTTTTTTATACGCCGTGAGTAAATAGTAGGTGTGGAAAGCGGAGATATCGTTACCCTGGTTGGTGGGCTTGCAGTCGTTCTTGTCATTGCTCTTATTTCCCATCCACAGTACATCTCAGACATTACTGTGCCTGTAGTTCCCGGTCCCACGGTAACCCCGGTTCTCCCGACTACCGTTATGCCAACGCAAATCCCGATTGAAACAGGGATGCCGACCATCGAACCCACTTCCGAGCCGGTCCGTCCTGACGATCTCCCATACCAGATCTTCTATTCCAGCCAGCCTTTCACTTATCCCCGATTCAAACTTCCCGATAATATGGTGACGTTCGGCGCGTCCGACCTCCCACTGCGGACCGAGCGGAGTGTGCCCTTTGCATTTATTTCGGAGTCCCGTGGGGGACTGACACAGAAATTCTCTGTCCCCTATCCCATCTGGGTCATTAACACAACCGTTATTGCAAACCGGACACCCCAGTATGGAAATTTCAAGATGGTTCTCTGTTATGCGGATAACGGGACAATTATCAAGGGCGATGAAGTCCTCAACCGTGGAACATCATACCGTGTAGTGCATACGTCGAATACAGATCTTTATATGATCATTACAACAGCGTATATCGATAATTTTTATATCTCCCTGGAAACCCCACGAAGTTATTATAATTCCTTCCGTCCATGATGAATGTAAAACGGTTTTTCATGTATTGCCCGTAAAGACCGATCGGGAAAGATCAATTCAAAAAAAATCAGAGTTTTTCTACGATAATCCGTACGCGATCACCGGCTTTGAGCTGGTGACCTTTGGGAATATCGATATTAAACCAGAGTGCATCAGGATTTTCCTGGGTCGGGTCCTGCGACATCAGGCAGTCCTTATGACTGTTGATATCAGCCACAAATTCAATCTCAGATTCAAATTCCAGAACTTTTGTCATGATAAAATAAGAAAATGGGGGTGTTCAGATTGCACGCGGAGTAACCATCCATGTGGTGCTGTTTGAGTAGCTCCAGCGGATGATATCCAGTTCCTTACAGATCTCGGCAAGAATTGCCATGTTTGTTCCCACTTCTTTTGGCGATAAACCGAGGTCCTTTGCAATATATTTTGACTTAAAGTAGTGCTTGCCTTTGGTTATGCCCGTGTTGAGATACAAAACGATCTTGTGCTGGGTCTCATTGTACGTCTCACGTAATTTCTTTGTTGTTGACATGTTGTGCCTCAGCATTAGAAATTCATATAGATTAACTTCTATATAGATATATCTGTGTTTTGTGCTAAAAATCCTCTTTTTTATCAACCGGATCCCGAAAATTCTGACCAGAAAGGATATATTACGCCCGAATATTGACCGGTTTTCCCGTACTGCGCAATTGTCAGGTCACAGATTTTTCCGGGAAAAATTATTGGAGATTTACGGAAAATGGATTAAATTTGGTGTTATTTCTGGATGGGTGCGTCGGCAATCTTTTTGATCAATGCCTCAAGTACCACATCGCGCATACCTTCCACAAATTTTATACTGCCGACAACAAGGTGCCCGCCACCACTAACGCCACCGCCAGGGATCTCGTTCCTGAGATCCCGTACCATACGGGGGATGTTCATGAGTACGCCACGGGAGCGGAGCACGGCAAAATCAGGGCCGAAACCTATGGTGACAACGGGTTTTCCTGCATTCTGCCTGCAGAGGCGATCGTGTACCTCCCCACTGGTCTTGCCCGGCGGGGGAAACGTGAATTTATGGGCATGGATTTCCACATCAAGAAGGAATAAGTTAGCTTCGTTTGCCAGTATTCGTTGAACTACATGGGGCATGCTGGCATTCATCTGATCTTCGATCATCGTGTTCGCCCCATCAACAAGAAGACTGATGAGTTTTTTGTGGCGTTCGGTATTCCCAGTGATGTTCAGGATGTCCTTTACGATTTCCCTGCCGTCATTGAACCGGAGCCAAAACTGTTCGTAATCGAGAGCAAGGGCAATGTCCTTGCAGGCTTCTTCAGTGTACTGATCCTTTACCAGATCGAGAAAAAGCTGCCGTTCCGGTGCTTCGCTGCGGTCCCCGACACCGGCAATTGCCGGGAGGTGGCGGATAAGTGGCTCTACATCCGGGTTGATGAGACGTGCAACTTCCGTGCCTAACATGCCGGCCGTTATACCAAAATCTCCTCCAACATGGTAGGGATTGACATGGGCTTTGAGATACTTGTCAATAGTCGCATCGGGATGATGGTGATCCACGACAACAAACTCAATATTATACACGCTGGCAATTTTGTACGCAGGCTCATCCTCTTCAGTCGAACCGTTGTCGGTGAGGAGCACGAGCGGCATCTTCTGCCCGTACCGGATGTGATCTTTTGTCGAGAAGTCGAGGTCACGGGTGATGTCCTCAATTTCATAGAACGGGGCTTTTGAAGGAGCCCGCTTGAAGAGGAAATATTCGGCATCAAAATCACCACCAACCTCTTTGATCAAGGCAACAACGGCCTGCTCAATGGCTACTGCGGAGCAAATCCCGTCGGCATCCGCGTGGTGGCGCAGGATGATTGGTTGTGAAGTGAAAACTGCCTTCCTGATGATCTTTGCGACCTTTTTCATCTCGGGACGGAGTTTCTCCATCACGTCGCTTTTCACCAGGAGCGGGATATCAGAGGGTTCGGCACGTACGTCAAGCGCATTTTCAATCCGAATTTTGACTGCCGCGGCTTCTTCATCTGCGAGAACTGAAAGGGCATCAACTTCGATCTGGAGCTGGCCGTTGCGTGTCATGACTTCGCCAATGACTTTCACGATATTGCCCAGTTCGGCCTCCGGGTAAGCCCGTACACCGGCTTCGATAAATGCAGCAGCGTTCTGGGTACCGGTCTCGTCAACGATGGTGAAGATGGTCGGGCCGCTGGTCTGTTTGATTTGGGCAATCTCCCCCTCAATCGCCACGGTTCTCCCGATCTTGCCGGCAAGGTCGGCGATACGGATCGTTGTGGATTTCCGCTCTACATTCTGAACCTGGTAAACCTGGATAAGCACTTCTTCTAGGTCGATGTTGCCGTTTGGCCGGACCTGGCGAACCCGTACGAGAATTGAATCCCGCTCCGTATGCTCCCCTTTCATGTTGGTCTTGTGTACCAGACCCTTGATCCGGTCATTAATCTGGACAAACATGCCAAAATTGGCAAAGCCCTGGACCTTTCCCTGGTACACGTTCCCTTCTTCAATATCCGCAAGATCGCAACCGGATCCGAGACGGTAGACCGTTACATCATCAGAATCAGTATCATTCATAGTAATCTTCTCCACACACAAGCGTTTTGGCATATTGTTGCGATATGGTATGTTTTGTATCGTCAACGCTTTCGCAAATACTCTGCGACTGCTCTTGCTCTGTATGATAATGAATGAGAATCCGGAGGTTAATTTACTTGTTATAAGGCAGGATGGAAAAATGGGGTTTATTCATCCCGGAAGGTGATCTCGATCATTTCGAGATCATTGGGGGCAAGAATCGTGCCCCCATATTTCTTACGGGCATCACTGATATGGGCATTGGCATCGGTGTAGCGGGAACTGATGTGGACAAGGGCCAGTGCCCGGGCCGAGATGGCTGATGCCGCTTCCCCCGCCTGTGTGGCAGTTGCATGATAAAACTCCGCGGCTCGTGCAGCTTCCGTCTCATCATATGTTGCATCATGGATGAGAATGTCCGCATCATGGCCGATATCCATCACTCCCGGGAGAATTGCCCGGGTATCCCCGGTATAGACAATCTTCCGGCCCGGGCGTGCCCTTCCCATAACCTGTTCGGGGCGGATCTCACGCGGGTCACCCACGGTGCCGACCATTACCGGTTCCCCCCGCTGCAGCCGGCCGAAGAGCGGGCCCGGCGGGACGCCAAGCGCAATTGCTTGTTCCCGGTTGAACCTTCCCGGGCGGGAGTCTTCCTCAAGAACAAAACCGAGTGCGGGAATGCCATGGTTAACACCGAATGCAGTCACGGTATAACCATCGAAACGGACCCATGATCCATGAGTGAGTTCCACCGATTCCATGGGGAATTTCAGGTTGAAACGGGCCACGTGGCGCAGAGTCCTGACAAACTCGTGCACCCATTCCGGGCCATAAATCGTAAGAGGCTCGGTACGGCCATTGAACGACATGGTCTGGACGAGCCCGAATACACCAAGGAAATGATCGGCATGCCAGTGCGAGATGAAAATGGCGTTGATAGTGAACCCGCACCGCGCCCGCATCATCTGCTGCTGTGCCCCTTCACCACAGTCAAAGAGGAGAATATCGGATCCGTGCCGGATCATTATGCAGGGCGGGTTGCGCTGCGGCGTAGGTAAGGCCCCGGCAGTGCCGAGGAAGTGGATGTGCAGGGTCTCGCCGCTCATACAAAGCACTTCCTGAATACGGCAAGGCTCTTCTTTCCTTCTTCAACCGATCGGCCTTCTACAACTGCAATGCCGTGATAGTTTACCGCGATGGCCTTTCCTGCATGATCCCAGTCAATGGTACCTTCACCAAGGGCGAGGTGTTCGTCAGAAAGACCGTTGTTATCATGGATATGGATGTGCTTTGCTTTTGCAACATGCACAAGGAAATCCTGCACTTTCCCTACGGTATTTGCATGCCCGAAATCAAATGTCATGCCAATCCCTTCAATACCTTCGGTCATTCCGATAAGTTCATCGGGAACACGACAGAGAAATTCCTTGACCCCGATCATGTTCTCGAGGCAGGCCGTGACGTTGTGTTCAACGGCGCATTTCCCGATCTGCCGGAGCGCTTCTTTCTGAAGGTTCCAGACTTTCTGCGGCATGAGTTTCCCGACCGGGGATAGGTAACCCGGATGAATGGTGACCCGGTCGGTAAGTTTTGAGGCATATTCGATACAAGTGCAGATCTGCCGGATCGACTCGCGCCAGATCGGATCGTTGAGGGTTGCAAGGTTCAGGTCGCCGTAAGGGGCGTGGACGCTCACTTTGAGACTGGTGCTGGCAAGCATCTCCCCGATTCGCGCCATACAGGCCGGATTTTCGAGCCGGTAATTGCCGTCGCTCACAATTTCCCAGCCGGCATAACCCGCCTCTTCAATGGCGGGAACCCAAGCAATATCATCCCATACTTTGGCTGATGACGAGAAGTATGGAGTAATACTCATGCGTCCTGCCCCAGGGTTGTTAAAAGAACCTGAACCTCGTGAGTGAATTCATCAAGAGTACCCTCATTTTTTAAGTGAATGTCAGCCATCTTAAGAGCAGCCCCAAGTCCCCACCCGAGCTCCCGTTCGTCTCGGTTATGCAGCGCATCGGCAGTGGTGAAATCATCTGATCGTGCCCGTGCTGCAATCCGTGCAAGGCGGTTGTCAAACGATGAATCAATGCTGATTAGGGTAAACCCGGAAAAGTTTTTCCGGAACAGCGTAACTTCCGTGTCGCCGCGGATTCCATCTACGAGCACGAGCGGTGCTATCTGTTTTTTAATCTCGGGAATGCAGAGCTGAGCAATAGCATCCATCCCCCGTTCAGCCCGGAGCCGGTTTGCTGTTGCCCCGAAGTTGCTATCATTGGGCTCAAGACCTGCTTCACGGACTGCATTCCGGATCATATCGCCCATGACAATGACCGGGATGCCCATGCCAGATGCTATCTTGGAGAACTCACCTTTACCGCTTGCGGGCATTCCGACGACTCCGATCACTTTCATAGACAATTTCACCTCCTTCACGTGTCCGGATCCGGACAGATCTGGGAAGGGAGTCAGCAATGTTTTTCATCTCTGCCTCCGTAAGCGGGTGAACTCTGCCAGTCACACCCTGCTGGAGGACAATGTCGACATCCCCTGCATCCTGCGCTATCTGCGGAACCTCGTCATCAAAGCCCCGGAAAAGCGTGATGACCACTTCGAATTCCCTGAGGTGCCCGCTTTTATGAGCTTCCCGGCATAATGCAAGAGACTTCTGTACATCATCTACATAATTTCCTTTGAGGAGATTATTATACCGCACCCAGCGGGCCTTGATATCCAGTGCAACATGATCGACCAGTCTGCTATCGATAAGGGACTGCAGGGTATGCGGATATACGCCGTTCGTATGCACGCCAACTGCCAGTCCCTTGGTTTTTGCTGCTTTTGCAAGTGCCATGAGGGCGTCTTTCTG
The DNA here is from genome assembly GCA_023228295.1 of Methanoregula sp. Taxonomy (GTDB): domain Archaea; phylum Halobacteriota; class Methanomicrobia; order Methanomicrobiales; family Methanospirillaceae; genus Methanoregula. Next base: position 18,019 of record JALOBP010000030.1, on the reverse strand, counting down.
CATCGTTGGCTCCCCCCCGGAAAAGACAACCCCGCTTACTGCAATGAGTGAACCCCGGATCATCCGGATGATCTCTTCGATGTCCCGCAGGTCATTGCCGGTCAGGATTGCGGAGTTCTGGCAATAAGTACATCGTACCGGGCAACCCCGGAAGAAAACCGTACAGACTGCTCTGCCCCTCCAGTCAACAGTTGAGAGCGGGATAAAGCCACCGAAATTCAGTTTGATGTTGGATCACCGTGCCGTTAGTTTTTTGTCCGGAGATTATTTGAGCGTATTGAGTCGACCCGCAGAAAAAGTATTGGTGTCACAGATTTTCATACCATTCGACAGGACACTTTCGTCTCCAGGGTGTGGGTGTCAGTTACACATCGTTATCATGACGGCTAGGGGTTTTTGACAAGAATCACTTATCTGTCTGTAATCCGAATTTGTTTGGATTTTAATGGGAGTGATAAGAAAAAAGGCAGTAAAAGGGGTAATTAGAATTTGAAATGGCGGTTGACGATCTTAATCGCACAATAATCACCGCACATCGTACATCCATCCGTGTCTGCGGGCATTCGCTCACTCCGGATTTTTTCAGCACGGGCGGGGTTCATGGCGACAGCGAACTGGCGCCCCCAGTCAAGATCGCGGCGGGCGTGACCCATCTCAAGATCAGCATCACGGGTCTTTTTCAGTTTCACCATATCTCCAACATGGGCAGCAATACGGGAACTCATGACACCTTCATACACTTCTTCCGGTGTTGGGAGGGCAAGGTGCTCTGCCGGGGTAACGTAGCATATGAAGTCAGCGCCCAGCGATGAGGAGATCGCAGCTCCGATTGCCGCAACACGATCGTCGTAACCGGGTGCAATATCGGTGACGATGGGACCAAGCATGTAGAATGGCTTGTTGTTGGTGACCCGCTTCATGAGCTGGACGTTGGTTGCGATCTCGTCAATTGGCACGTGGCCGGGACCTTCGACAATTACCTGCACGCCTTCGTTGTGTGCCTTGTCGGCGAGTTCTGCATTGATGAGGAGCTCCTGGATACCGGCCCGGTCGGTTGCATCGTGGATGGCGCCGGCGCGCATGCCATTACCCATTGAGAGGGTAACCTCATGCTCCTTCATGATCTCAAGGAGGTAATCGAACTCGGAATAGAGCGGGTTCTCCTTCTCGTTGTGGAGCATCCAGGCTGTCATGAAGGCGCCCCCACGGGAGACGAGCCCACCATGCCGGCCCTGGTTTTTCAGGCGCTTTACCGTTTCCCAGTTGATGCCGGTGTGGATTGCCATAAAGTTAGTGCCGAGTTTTGCCTGTTCTGCCGTGATGCGGAAGAGGTCATCTTCCTTCATATTGACAACGGCCCCATCCTTGATCGCAGCTTCGATGAAGGCCTGGTAAAGCGGGACGCAACCGACAGAGAGGCTGGTGTTGGCAATAACCTGTTTACGGATCTCAATAAAATCCCCGCCGGTCGAGAGCTCCATGAGCGTATCAGCGCCGGCACGTTCTGCCTGCTTTGCCTTCTCAATTTCTTCAGGAATATTAACGATATCGGTTGACGTCCCGATTGATGCATTGACCTTGGTACGGAGCCCTTCACCGATACCACAGATCTTGACCTTGCGATAGGGAGAGGTCGGAATAACAATATGCCCGCCGGCAACCCCACGGCGGACGAAATCTTCAGTCACTCCTTCCTGGGCTGCAACTATCTTCATCTCTTCAGTGACGATGCCCCGTTTGGCATCTGCAATAATACTCATAGCATACCCGTTACCTCAAAGACCAGATAAAGGCTCGGTTTTTCTATTCTGGATTAAATCTGGCTTGTTCTCTAAACAAGTAAAGTTGAATTGGAATAATACAGAATTTTTTGTTTTACGGCCTGCAACCTCTTATCGTAAAATGCAGTGAAATTGTCTGGAATATTGCCTGTAGAATCAATAATACCTCAAAGAAATATATAAATAGTTACGCTCACTAACTTATGGTAAACCTCAACACTATACGAGGTGTTTTACGATGATAGAAAAGGATTACATGGAAGTTAAAGTCAAGGAAGCCTATCAGGAGGATTCCTTACGGGGAATTGCGAGGATCAGTCCTGACATAATGAAAAAAATAGGATTTGTTTCTGGTGATGTAGTAGAAATCGAAGGTAAACGAAAAGCCGTAGCAATCGTCTGGCCGGATCGCGGGCGGGAAAGCATACGGATTGACGGAATTGTCCGCTACAATGCCGGTATCGGCATTGATGAAATGGTGAAAATCCGGAAGATTGAACCTCCGTATGCAAAAAAAATAGTAATCCAGCCAGTACAGGAAGGCAATCCCCGCGGGGGGCCCGAAAGGTTTGCACAAATAATCCGTGGGAGACCGGTGGTTGAAGGGCAGATTGATCGGGTAGACTTCATGGGTTATCCCCTGATCTATGCGATTTCAAAAGTGACCCCGAAAAGCCCGGTCCTTCTCTCGAATGATACCATCATTGAGTACAACAATGCTATCTATCAGCCGGAAGCAGGAAAATCCAAAGATAAGACCAACATTCACTATGAGGATATCGGCGGACTTGGCCGGGAGTTACAGCTCGTACGAGAGATGATAGAGCTTCCTCTCCGGCGCCCGGAGATCTTCGAGCGGCTTGGAATCCAGCCACCAAAGGGAGTACTTCTCTATGGGCCGCCCGGTACCGGCAAGACCCTGATTGCAAAAGCTGTTGCAAATGAAGTGGACGCGCACTTTATCACACTCTCCGGCCCGGAGATCATGAGCAAGTACTATGGTGAGAGCGAGAAGGGCCTGCGGGAAAAATTCGAAGAGGCCGAGCAGAACGCCCCGTCCATTATCTTCATCGACGAGATCGACTCCATTGCTCCCAAGCGTGAGGAGACGAAGGGGGAGGTTGAGCGACGTATTGTTGCCCAGCTTCTCTCACTCATGGATGGGCTTAAAAGCCGGGGGCAGGTCATTGTCATCGCGGCAACGAACCTACCGGACTCTATTGATCCGGCACTCCGGCGCGGCGGGCGGTTCGACCGGGAAATAGAGATTGGCATACCCGACAAAAAGGGGAGGCATGAGATCTTCCAGGTCCATGTCCGCGGTGTGCCGCTGGCAGATGATGTGGATCTCGAGGAGTACGCTAACATGACCCACGGATTTGTCGGGGCAGACATTGCCCTGCTTGTTAAGGAAGCGGCGATGCATGCGCTCCGTAAGGTAATCCCGCAGATCAAGATTGACGAGGAAATTCCGACCGAGGTACTCGAAAAACTGCGAGTAACAAAGGAGGACTTTGCCGAGGCACGTAAATACGTAGAACCTTCCGCAATGCGCGAGGTACTCGTTGAAGTGCCCGATATCACGTGGAACCAGGTCGGCGGTCTTGGGGATGTGAAACAGGATCTCAAAGAAGCAGTCGAGTGGCCGCTGAAATACCCGGATGTGTTTGCAAGGCTCCAGACCAAGGCGCCGAAAGGGATCCTCCTCTTTGGACCTCCGGGCACGGGAAAGACCCTGCTTGCAAAAGCGGTGGCAAATGAGAGCGAGTGTAACTTCATCGCAGTCAAAGGCCCGGAGCTCCTCTCGAAGTGGGTAGGGGAATCGGAGAAGGGCGTGCGGGAGATCTTCAGGAAAGCGCGACAGGCAGCCCCGTCCATCATCTTCTTTGACGAGATCGATGCACTCGTCCCCAAGCGGGGCGCGTATGGCGGCTCGACCCATGTCACTGAAAGCGTGGTCTCCCAAATCCTGACGGAACTGGATGGCATGGAGGAACTCAAGAACGTTACCATCCTTGCCGCCACCAACCGCCCGGATATGCTTGACGATGCGCTGCTCCGCCCCGGCCGGCTTGAACGGCACATCTACGTCCCGGCACCGGATGAGGAGAGCCGGAAGATGATCTTCGATGTTTACCTTGGCGGGGAGACCAGCAATATTCTTTCAAAGGATATCGATACATACGAATTGGTAAAAAAGACGGAAGGATACGTAGGAGCAGATATTGAAGCCGTAGTACGGGAAGCCAAGATGGCCGCTATGCGTGACTTCCTTGTCCACATGGGCAGCAGCTCCGAACAGGAACGCACGGAAGCTATCAAGAATGTCATGCTAACCAAGGCGCACTTCGATGCCGCACTCATCATAGTGAAAGGATCCCTTGACCGCGACGCCCTTGAGCGATCCGAGCAACAGGCATGGCAGATGCTCTACAATATGGAGCAGCGCAAGATCCTTGGTGCTGCATCTGCTGCAATCAACCATTCCGCGATGCTGCACAAGGATGCTGACAAAGCCGCTCTTGCCAACCTTCGGAAAACAACATACCAGTTCAGGAAGGACTTCGAACTCATTAAAAAACTTACAGAATCTCTTGAAGGAAAGAAGAAGTAATCAAATCCAGAGGAAACCATTATACACCGATATCCACGGGATATGTTTGAGGAGATGGGCGGAATATCCAACCGCTCCTTTAGACGCATGCAGGACGATTTCCAGGCCGGCAATCCGCAGATCTCCGTATTCCGGATTGTTATTGGCAAGAGCGGCGGGTAAAGGGAAATGATGGATATCCCTTCTCCACGGCCCAGGACAATCCATGAGCCCCGTACCGTGGTATATTCCATCGATTACAAGACCAAGGTTATCGCAGAGTGTCCCGGTGTAAATGAGGAGACAATTCATCGTGAAGTGAAGTGTAGTACGCCGGTCATCGATACCGGTAATCCGGATATCCCTTGCCGTGTAATGACCAGCCTGCCCCGGGTTGATACCGGCTCCATGCAGTAGTCATTCCGGGACGGGATGCTGGAAGTAACATTCCTGAATAGGGCGTAATATCTGGATAACTGTGAGGGTAATATGGTCAGATTCTCTCCTTTTTACGGGGGATTCACGGGATGGATGGACACACATCCGTAATCTGTAAATTCCGACATAACATTTCAATCTTGAAAAAAATTAATAGCGGTTATGGACGATCATGCCGACAATCTCGAAAGCATCCTCGATATCCTGGAAATTCGGAATATTGTTATCCTTAAGAATCCGGAATGCCCGCTTCATGCTGTCGCCCCCAATCATGCATCCTACGATCATCTTCCGTGTTTGCCTTGCGAACCTGACAACCATTTCTGCAAGGCGCACGGGATCCGCAAGCGCTGACGGGACAATGATAATGAAGATGATATCCCATACCTGCTGGTTCTGAATGAGAATCTCGAATACTTTGGCGAACCGGTCGGCATTTGCGTCCCCCAGGATATCCATCGGGTTATCGTGGTTCCAGCTCGGGGGCAGGATCGCATTGAGCTGGCCGAGCAGTTCCGGTGATAAATCGATGAGTTCGATCCCGTACCGTTCAGCATAGTCTGAAGCCAGGACCCCGAACCCGCCGGCACTGGTTATTGCAACCGCCCGTTTGCCTTTCGGGTACCCTTCCGATGCCAACAGATTCCCGACATGGAATGCCTGCTGGGTGGACCGAACCGAGAGAATCCCTGCCTGTCGGAATGCAGCAAGATAGACATCATGACTCCCGGCAAGGGAACCAGTATGTGAAGCGGCGGCCTTCTTGCCTTTTTTTGATGCCCCCGATTTGATAGCAATCACGGGTTTTTTCGGGGTTACTTTTGAGACTACTTCGATGAACCGGGAACCGTCACGGATCTCTTCAATGTACAAGATGATGGCTTTTGTCTGTTCATCCTTTGCAAAGAAACTGACATATTCCTCAAACCCGAGATCGAGCTGGTTCCCGACGCTTATAATCCCGGAAAACCCGATATCCTCCGGAAGGCTCCAGTCCACGAGCGTGGTAATCACGGCGCCGCTCTGGGAGACAAAAGCCAGTTTGCCGGGTTTTGGGGAAATTGGATCGAACGTGGTATTGATCTTACGGTAGGGAAACATGATCCCAAGACAATTGGGTCCGACAATCCGCATATTATATTCCTGTGCAAGGGTAAGCACCTGTTCCTCAAGCGCCCTCCCGCGGTCGCCCGCTTCACGGAATCCTGATGAGATAATTACAAGAAGGGGAATCCTGCACCGGCCCGCCTCTTCAACAATAGCGGGAACGAGCGGTGCCGGGACGGTTATCACCGCAATATCAACCGGTTCCTTGATCGATGTGAGATTCGGGAAGGCTTTCTTTCCCAGGATTTCTGACATTTTCGGGTTTACCGGGATTAGTATCCCGGGAAAAGTAAGGAGGTTTTTGCATACTGCGTATCCCACCTTATTCGAATCAGCAGAGGCCCCGACCACGGCGATCGTATGTGCATCAAAGAGGGACGGAAGGATCTCGCTATGGGGGCGGGATACCTGTTTTTTCTCATCGGTCTCAAGGATAAACCGTGCATCCACTGCACAGCCCCCGTTTTCGTACAGGATAAAGGGGTTGATGTCGAATTCCACAAGGTGGGGATTCTGGTAAAAATAGGAGCTGATTTTTCTGAGGGTATCAATGAGGGCCAGTTCATCGAGCGGCGGCTCGTCCCGATATCCATGAATCAATTTATATCCCCAGAGTTCCTGGACCATCTCACGGATCTGATGATCGTCAAGGGGAAGAACACGGAGGGAGACATCCTTTACCAGGTCTACAAATTTGCCCCCGGTACCAAACAGCAGCACTTCCCCGAACGAGGGATCGGTCTTTCCTCCGATAATAAGTTCAAGCCCGGGACTTGCCTGCTGCTCGACAATAATGCCGGAAATCCGGGCATCCGGGTTTTTTTCCCGGACATTTGACAGGATCTGGTCAAAGGATTTCCTGACCGCATCAGCAGTACGTATGAACGTGACAACCCCGCTCACATCACTTTTATGGCTGATATCTGGTGAGACAATCTTGAGCACAACCGGATACCCGATTTCCTCTGCAGCTGCAACAGCCTCGTTGACGGTCCGTGCCAGCCGGTAGCGGGGTGTGGATATCCCAATTTTCTCTAATAGTTCATACCCGTCTGATTCATCTATGCGGATTATTGCCATCGTCTATGCCAGGTTTTTTCCTTGAAGGGCTAGTATGTCCTAATTATTATTTGAGCCTTTACCTGAAGCAACAGGTTGAGATGTCCGGGATAAATGTGCCTTTGGTAACGTATTCATCACTTCTTCACCATGCACAGTCGGAAAACTCCGCATCCCGCAATTTGCCATTTTCTACTGTTTACATATTATTTAAAAAACCGGATTGTGCGATAAAACTATTAACAGGAACCTGTCATCATCCATCACACATACATTCAGCAGAACAGCATCCGCACATGAAGTGCTTGTACCAAGGCCAGTTTTGTGTCAGCCGTGTCTTATCGATTCCTGGAAAAGCAAGGACAAAACCGGATACAGGAGCGGTAATACGCCCGGTTTTCCGCATTGGAGCCGGGCCATGCACGGATCGATGAACAACGAACTCCCGTTCAGGAACACGTATCCTGTACCGGATATCTCCGACAGGATAGGAAAAATCAATGGACGGTTAACCCCTGCAGTCTGCCCGTGGATTTCACGTACCGTTCATCAGGGCCGGACCTGAAGTTCGCGTGACACGGGGGCATACAATTGCCAGTGATAGGACATGATCAAAAAATGGGTATATGCCTTCTCTGAAGGCAATGGGAAAGATAAAAAATTGCTCGGAGGAAAAGGTGCCAATCTCTGTGAGATGACACAGATTGGCCTCAATGTCCCACCCGGGTTTGTAATAACCACAGAAGCCTGTCTCGCATACCAGGAGAGCCCTGGACGGAAATTGCCGGAAGGACTCATAGAACAGGTCAAATCTGAACTTGTCGTACTGGAACAAAAAAGCGGGAAGGTCTTTGGAGGGCGTGACAATCCCCTTCTTGTTTCGGTCAGATCGGGATCTGCCATGTCCATGCCGGGCATGATGGATACCATCCTCAACCTCGGCCTCAATGAGACCACATTACAGGGCCTGATACTGCAGACTGGCGACCGGCGTTTCAGTTACGATGCCTACCGGCGTTTTATCCAGCTCTTCGGAAAAATTGCCCTTGGCGTACCGGAAGATGAATTCGACATTGTTTTTGAAGCTGCCAAACAAGACGCTGGGGTTAAGAGCGATGTCGGCCTGTCCGCCCGTCATCTGGAAGATGTGTCAAAACAGTTCCTGGATATTGTCTTGAGATACACCGGAAAACCTTTCCCCTCCGATCCCCGCGAGCAGCTGGAGATTGCCATCCGTGCGGTGTTTGGATCCTGGGGTGGTAAACGGGCTGTCGACTACCGCCGCGAATTTAAGATCACGGCGGAAATGGCCAATGGAACTGCAGTCAATGTCATGGAAATGGTTTTTGGGAACATGGGGGATGATTCAGCAACCGGCGTTGGCTTCACCCGCGATCCCGCAACTGGAGAGAATATCCTGTTCGGGGAGTACCTGGTAAATGCTCAGGGTGAAGATGTTGTGGCCGGCATCCGGACCCCCAAGCCGGTAGCCGCCATGGCACAGGAGATGCCGGTGATTTACCGTCAGCTCATGGAGTTGCGAAACAAACTCGAAACGCATTATCATGAAATCCAGGACTTTGAATTCACCATCCAGAAAGGGACCCTTTACTGCCTGCAGACAAGAAATGGGAAGATGAATGTCTCTGCGCTCGTGCGCACATCAGTTGAGATGGTCAGCGAGGGGCTCATCGACAAGCGGACTGCTCTCCTCCGGGTCCAGCCGGAGATGCTCGAACAAATGCTCTTTCCCCGCCTTGACCCCCGAGTGACCAAAGAGCCACTTGCACAGGGTTTACCTGCGTCGCCAGGAGTTGCAGCGGGTATCGCAGTTTTCGATGCAGACCGAGCCGAGAAGCTCGGCCGGACCGGTCAACGGGTGATCCTTGTTCGGGAAGAGACCCGGCCCGAGGATATCCATGGATTCTTTGCGTCGCAGGGGATCCTCACCAGTCGCGGAGGAAAAACATCCCACGCCGCAGTCGTTGCAAGAGGGATGGGTAAACCGTGCGTATCCGGGGCGGAAGGGATAGTTGTCGATGTCCCGATGCGCCAGGCACGGGTTGGAAACTTGGAATTCTCTGAGGGAGCATTCATAACCATCGATGGTACAACCGGTTCCGTTTATCTTGGGGAAGTACCGATGATCGAAGCGGAATTCTCCCCGCAACTCGCAACACTCCTCTCATGGGCTGACGAAATTGCCCGACTACAGGTTATGGCTAATGCAGATACCCCGGACGATGCAGAGCGGGCGAAAAAGTTCGGTGCTGTGGGCATTGGTCTGTGCCGTACCGAACGAATGTTCAATGGTACCGACCGTCTCCCCATCATGGTAGAGATGATCGTTGCCGATACACCGGAAGATCGTAAAGTCGCACTCGACCGGCTGCTGCCATTCCAGCGCGAAGACTTCAAGGATATGTTCCGGATTATGGCATCCCGTCCGGTAACGGTCCGTCTCCTTGACCCGCCTATCCACGAATTCCTGCCGTCGGAACACCAGTTGGAGGACGAACTGGTTACTCTCCGCCACGTGAGTGAGATCCTGCGGGGACTCCATATTCTTTCAGATTCAGTGAAATACCTGCGGTTCCCCGGCGGAGAAAAACCAGTAGTGGAGAAGTTCACGGATCCGCAGTTAGTGGACGAAGTGCTCCGGAAAAAAGAGGCTATGCTCCAGAAAGGCAGGGCCCTGCATGAGGTGAACCCCATGCTCGGCCATCGCGGTGTGCGGTTAGGGCTCACGTTCCCTGAAATTTACCGAATGCAGATCCGTGCAGTTCTCGAAGCTGCTGCAGAATGTCAAAAAGAGGGGGTTTTAGTCTGTCCCGAGATCATGGTGCCCCAGGTATGCACCGTTCAGGAGCTGAAGAGGGTCAAGATCTGGGTGGATGAGATTCATGCCGATGTTGAAAAAACCTACGGTATCACCATTGACGTGAAATTCGGTTCCATGCTGGAAGTGGTCAGGGCGTGCCTGCGCGCAGACCACCTTGCGGAGGAAGCGGAATTTTTCTCGTTTGGGACAAATGACCTGACCCAGGCTACGTTCTCGTTCTCAAGGGAAGATGCCGAGAATAAGTTCCTTCCCATGTACAACCAGAGCGGCATTCTCCTGGACAATCCCTTTGAAGTGCTCGACGAAAAAGGTGTGGGTCGCATCATGGAACAGGCCATAATATGGGCACGGCATACCCGCCCCGGTATGATCATGGGCATTTGTGGTGAACATGGGGGTCATCCGGCCTCAATCAGGTTCTGTCACACGGCGGGTCTGACCTATGTTTCATGTTCCGCTCCCCGCGTCCCCATAGCCCGGCTTGCTGCCGCACAGGCCGTCCTCATTGAACAGGAAACGCTTGTAGACAAGGCAGCCTGATCGCATCCTCTTTTTTCTGATGGGGAAAGGATCTTTCATGCCCGGTTTTCATGTCCGGTGAATCGTGATCTTCCATATACCCGTGTCATCTCGCGGAGATGGCATGCAATCGTATCATTCAGATGGTGCTGCACTGCCCGCCACTCCCAGTTTCCCTCCTGCGTGCCCGGGGTATTCATCCGTGCCTCATTACCAAGCCCGAGAATATCCTGGAGGGGTAAGATGGTCGTTTTTGCCACTGACATCATGGCAAGACGTATGAAAAATTCCGGCACTTCATCAGCGGTACATTCCCACCCGAGATACTGGTGCACTCTGCGCCGGTCGTTCGCGGTTGCATATTGTTCAAACCATGCCCGGACCGGGGCATTGTCATGCGTCCCGGTGTACAGGATCAGTTCCCGCAGGAGGTTATGGGGTGCATGGGGGTTTGCTGCGGTCTCTTCGGTGAATGCAAACTCAAGAACCCTCATACCGGGCAGTCCGAACTCTTCCATGATTTCGTGCACGTCTGGTGTGAAGGTCCCAAGGTCCTCCGCAATGACCGGGAACTCAGCAAACGTCTCTTTCATGGTCCGGAGGAATGAGAGGGCAGGCGCTCTGACCCACTGCCCCCCGGTAGCATCCTTCGCACCTGCCGGAATTGCATAGTACGCCACAAGTCCGCGGAAGTGATCGATCCTGACAAGGTCAAACAGGGAAAAATTGTGCCTGAACCTGTCAATCCACCAGGAAAATCCGGTCCGCTCATGCTCCTGCCAAAGGTAAAGGGGGTTATTCCAGATCTGGCCGGTCGTGGAAAAATAATCCGGGGGTACCCCGGCAATGACCGCTGGAGAGCAATCGGCATCAAGCCGGAACAGTCCGGGGTGTGTCCATACATCGGCGCTGTTGAAATGCACGTATATAGGGAGATCTCCAAGAATACGGATGCCCTTGTCGTTCGTGTAACAGTGAAGTGCTTTCCACTGCCGGAAGAAAATGAACTGGAGGAATTTTTCACAGCCGATCTCTTTCTCGAACCTGTTCCTGCATTCTGCAAGCGCCGGATGGTTGCGGGATCTGATGGGGCCGGGCCAGGCATTCCAGTTCTTTTCACCGTAATGGCCCCACAGTGCCTGAAAAAGTGCATAGTCTTCAAGCCACAATTCGTTCTCATGGCAGAATGCCAGGTATTCCCGGTCATTACTGATTTCCTCACATTTCTGGTCATAAGCCAAGGAAAAAAGAGATTTTTTACCGGCCCGAACCTTCACGTAATCCACCCGGTCATCGGGAAAATCCGGAATTCCTCCCCGGTCAATCGTCCCTATGAATCCATCACGTTCCATGAAGTCAGGACTGATCAGATCCGTATTGCCGGCAAATGCGGAAGAACTGAGATAGGGCGAGTTGCCACTGGATGCCGTTGTCGGGTTCATCGGCAGGATCTGCCAGTACTTCTGCTCAGCTTTATGAAGGAAATCTATGAACCGGTATGCAGCCGGGCCCAGGTCGCCGATGCCCCAGGGAGAGGGAAGTGAGGAGATAGGAAACAGGATGCCGCTTCCCCGGTCTGTCAGAATCTCTCCCTTTCCTGAGGGGCAGTCCGGCAATCCTTCTCTCCAGGAGATCAGATCTCCCTTTGCTCGATGGACCATCAGATACACCTCACTCCAAGACAGGATCCCAGCTGCCGGAAAACAGCAATCCATAAAACTGCCTGTGCATCGCCTTTTTTGGCTTTCTGCAACATGAACGATGTAAGTTTTTTACCGGTATAGAAGTAATCGTTCTGACATTCCCAGAGTTCATAGTTCAGTGACAGTGGTGCAAGGATCGTGAAGATATCCACGATCTCCTGCATGACCCCCGGGTCTTCCGGCGTGGCAACCATCTTTTTTGTCAATGACGCAAACAGTCTCGATGCGGTAAACCCAAGAGTACTGCCATCCGGTGCGAACTGGCCCATGATCATCTCATTGACCAGTTTGTGTGCCTTCTGCTTGTCCGGATTCTCTGCCATGAGAGCGGTATTAAGATCCACGTTCAGGGTATGCCAGACCGGATCTTCCAGTACCCGGGGAACCGGGATCTGCATCTCCCGCATTGCATGAATGAGCTTGATGTGCTGTCGGTATATCTGTCGGAACGAGGACTCGAGATCGGTCAGGGTCGATGCCAGGAGCTGGAACAGGGTATCCCGCTGTGCATCTTTGAAAAGGTGCCAGAGGGAATAGATGGAGGTGCCGAATTCCTCTTCCATGATATGGATCAAAAGAGCGGTGTCAGTATCCCCGAGTGCTGCGTAAAGGCGATCCTGTGCCTGCTGAAACGGAGCATCCCCGCGATATTCCCGGACACCCCCAATAAATTCATAATCGCCGAGATGGAGGACCGCATACACGAATCTCTTTTGTTCGGTAGTGATCTCCGACCTGATAGTCAACGTTCCCGTTATCATCCGGTGATCTCCGGATTCTGTTTTCTGAAAAGATTCATCCACAATCTCATAATGACGGATGATTTCCCGTTTGGGTGTATCAGTGATCAGGAGCGATAAGGTATGATTAAATACAATCTGGTGAAGGTCAACCATGGACTTCTGAACAAAGTTAAGGTAGATCGTAGCGCCGTCATGAAGATCGGGTTTATTGCTCTTCACTCTGCTCAAGGCACTCAGATAGAGCGGTTCGGGATTGGTGCCGGACACCTCCCGCACGAGCTGCATTGCACGGCAGGCGTATTCCATGACCTGAAGGGATTCGATCCCAGATATATCGTCAAAGAACCACCCGCAGCTCGTAAACATCAGCAGTGCGTGCCTTTGCATCTCCAGCAGCATGAGCACATCCTGTTTTTCATCATCAGTCAACGGCCGCGATGTATGTCGGGCAAAGAACCGTTCACGTGATTCGGGCGTCCGGTCCAGGATAACTGCGATATAATCATCCCGTGCAGCCCATGGATCGGAGACATACCTGTTCATGGCAGTTTCAAATACAGAAGAGATCTCGTCACGAAGCCAGTCCATGGCATCCCGGAACGGCGCTCTCCACTCCTGGTTCCATTGGGAGACACAGGTTACTGGTAGGATTGCAGAACCTTTGGCTGCCAGAGTTATTCGTTGGTGGACATCAGTATCGTGGACGGTTGCTCCGCGGGTACAACATCCACAGTTGCTTCTCCATCGCTCGATCCCGTGCGGACAGCTCCACGAGGTATTTTCCTTTATCTCCACTACGTGCATTGGCGGATGACTGGCCAGATATTCCCCGAAGATGGTGATGGTGGCCGGCCTCTTCTCCTGGATATCATAGAGGGCATACGCAAGCGCCATGTCGGCGAACCGGTGATGATGGCCAAAGGTCTCCCCATCAGACACAACGCTCAGGAGACCGGATTCTCCTCCCGACCGGGAAAAAACCTGCATCATACGGAGGGCAAACTTCTCGCCATTCTCAAGAAGTGTGCCAAATGCCAGTTCCTGGGAGATGATATTATCAAAGAAAAAGATGGCAATACTTCTTCCGCTTGCCAGCTGGCAGACATAGGGCATCGAGCAGTCGAGAGTATCGGCGGTCACGGGAGTCCAGTCCGAACCGGACAGTATTTTTACCCGGGACGCTTGTGACGGGGAAAGGATTGTAAAAAGAATTCCCTGTCCGGCCAGCACCTCCAGAGTCTCAAGGTCTACGGCAGTTTCCGCCAGCCACATTCCTTCAGGAGCTCTCCCGAATCGGTGTATGAAATCCTGTATGCCCCAGATGACCTGCGTGCGTTTGTCACGGATGTTTGCAAGGGGCATGATCATGTGGTTGTATACCTGCGCAATTGCCGAACCATGTCCGGAAAACCGTCTCATGCTCTCCTTGTCGGCATCGAGAATTGCGGAGTAAACCCGGGGATTGTTCTGTTCGAGCCACATCAGAAGCGTTGGCCCGAAATTGAAACTGATGGAAGCATAATTGTTGACTATATCGATAATGTTCTTTTTTGCATCGAGAATGCGGGAGGCGGTATTGGGAGCATAGCATTCGGCGGTGATCCGGGCATTCCAGTCATGCCAGGGATAGGCGGAATCTTCAACTTCCACCTCATCTATCCAGGGATTTTCCCGGGGAGGCTGGTAAAAGTGACCGTGAATACAGATGAAACGACCCATGCGGTTCCCCTTGATACACTCTGTGTATTACCTGTACCATATATTTTTCCGCTCATCCGGTAGAGTAAAAAAAACCAGTGGAATTACCAATACTATAAACCGTAGGTGCCGCGGAGGATCCGGTCAGGCCGGCTATTTTGTAACAAAACCGGAATATACGGTTTTTATCCTCGTTTCCTATACCGGTCAGCATTATTCAGTGTGGGGATATATCCATTACGGACATACTCCTTCACCATCCGCTTGGCTGAAAACCGTGGTGCAGTACATTTTATTGCTTCTTTCATCATCTTCACCCACATGTGCGGAACCCCGTCATCAGAGTGCATGTAATAGAGCGGGGCAACATCGCGTTCGAGCAGCTCGTATAACTGTTCGGCGTCCTGCCGGTCATGGTTCCGATCCGTTGCCACCTCGCCGAAAACCCATCCATTCTTCCCGTTGTATGCTTCCGGCCACCACCCGTCAAGCACGCTCATATGCAGGACACCATTCAGGGAAGCTTTCATGCCGCTTGTTCCGCAGGCTTCGAGAGGAGGCAGGGGATTATTCAGCCACACGTCTACGCCATGTACGAGATACTGGGCCATCTGCTCGCCATAATCTTCCACAAACGCAATCCGTCCGCCAAAATCCTGCTGGAGGGCATACTTATACACGTTCTGAATTATGCGTTTGCCCTCATCATCTGCCGGGTGGGCTTTCCCGGCAAAGATGATCTGTATCGGTTTCCAGGGGTTATTGACAATTTTTTTGAGCCGTTCGATATCATGGAATATGAGATCAGCCCGTTTATATGTAGAAAATCTCCGGGCAAAGCCGATGGTCAGGGCATACGGGTCGAGCAGGGCTCCGCCGGAGATGACATTGAGGGGATCGGCGTTCTCCCCGACCCATCTCCGGCGCTTGTGTTCCCGTATCCTGTTGACCAGTTTTCGTTTGAGCTGCAGGTGAACCGCCCAGAGTTCATCGTCCGGGATCTCACTTATCATCTCCCACAGAACCTGATTGTCGTGTTTTTCGAGCCATTGTGGACAACTCGGGGAGAAGTACCTGTTCAGCAGGAGTTGCATTTTTGGGTCCAGCCAAGTGGGGACATGGATGCCATTGGTGATATGGTGGATAGGGATCTCGTCTTCCGGAACTTCCGGAAAGAGGGGTCTCCACATACTCCGGGCCACTTCTCCGTGTCTCCTGCTTACGCCATTTTTAAACGTGCTCATCTTCAGGGCAAATGCGGTCATGTTAAACAGGTTCCGTGAATCTCCCGGGGAATGCCCGAGAGAGAGGAAGGTCTCCCTGCTGATCCCGAGCAGAGGGTAATAGTCCTTGAAATACTTGTCCATAAGGGGATACGGAAAGGCGTCATGCCCGGCAGGAACCGGTGTGTGGGTGGTGAAGATGGTGGTATCCTGTACCCTCTGTGAAGCCTCGGTATAACTATATTTATCGAGAATATTCTCCCGGATCCTTTCGAGCAGGGCAAAAGCCGGATGCCCTTCATTCAGGTGTATCACGGAAGGCCGGATGCCCAGGACATCCAATACGTAACTGCCACCAATCCCGAGCACGATCTCCTGTTTTAACCGCTGTTCGTTATCCCCGGTATAGAGGCGATAGGTGATGGAACGGTTGGCTGGATCATTCTCCACAATGTCCGTATCCAGGAGATAGAGCGGGATATTGCCGACATCCACTTTCCAGACCGCAACAAAGATCGGAGGGTCAATGAACGGGACCCGGACCACAAGCTGGTTCTCATGGTTGTAAAGAACCCGGTTGATAGGGGCTGCATCACGGTCCAGGATCTCCTTGATGTCCTGCTGCCACCCATCAGGTCCGATATGCTGGTGAAGATATCCTTCGGAATACATGAAGCCCACGGCAACGAGTGGCAGGCCAAGGTCGCTGGACTCCTTGAGATGATCGCCGGCAAGAAATCCAAGCCCGCCAGCGTAGAACGGGAGTGAATGGTGGATCCCGTATTCTGCCGAAAAATAGGCAATGCTGAGACCGTTGCTGGCAGGATAATTTTCAGCATACCAGTGATGACGGTGCATCATTTCATATTGGAACTGCGCTATTACAATGTCGTAATGCCGCAGGTATGCGGGATTTTTTGATGCCGCCACCAGGGTCTCCTCCGGCAGGGCATGAAGCATCTTCACCGGGTTATGGATGCTATCTATCCATGCCTGGTGATTCAGCTGTTTGAAGACCATTTTTACGGCCGGGTTCCAGCTCCACCAGAGGTTATAGGCAAGATCGATAAGACCTGAAATCCGGTCTGGAACCTGCGGAAACTTACTCTTGATCACATCGGGTGTCACGGTATTCCCCTGTAGTTGTGTTGTAGTTACGGCATCTCTTAAAAGTATGGGCTCCCGGGCAGTACTGACTGGTACGCAAGGATCGTGACTATGGCGGGCAGGTTGGGGGATACGGATATCCAGTACCTTTTTTTATTGCAGGAGCACCATGACACAAGTATCCAGGAACCGCAAGAAGGTCAGGAAAGATGAGTCTTGAACAATGGGAGACACTGTACCGGAATATCCGGAAACCCCGGCTGAAGGATACCATTACGGGATTCAATATTAATCTTGACCGGATCATTCCGGTCACCGGAGAGCTGCTTGCATCATCGCTCTTCCATCACCCGGACCTGTCCAATCTCCGGGAGCGTCTCATGAGACTGATGCAGTATTGTACTGCTGAAGAGTGGCATATCGCCGATCCCGAATATTATCATCGCATCACCCGTTATTTCCGACAGGCGGGCAGTCGTACCATCGGGGGACAGGCAGGTATTGCTGCCATTCACCTCTCAAAAATTGGCGTGAAACGTGTTGTCTGTGCGGCTCCTCATCACGGACGGGAATCGGCCGCGATCCTGAAGAACCAGGGAATCATTGTCCCGGAATTTGATGCCCTACCGGACAATGCTGCCGATCATGAGCACCTTGTTTTCGAATACCCCCCGGGCCTTGTCCCGCTCGCAGAGGGAGTAACGCCACGGAACAACCGGTTAATCGTATCCCCTGTACACAAATCATCATCCGCCTTGGTGCCGGAAAGATGCATGGCCCGGTTCCTTTCCGATATTGCATCGTGCGAGCGGGCATTCCTGTCCGGGTTCCAGTACCTCATTTCCGAGACGGATTTTTCCGGGGCAGCGGGCCAGATCGGCCGGATGAAAAACCGGAACCCCTCATTGCGGGTCCATATTGAATGGGTATCTATCAGGGATAATGAGGTACTGGAGCGGTACACACGACATATCCTGCCCTGTGCTGACAGTCTCGGGCTCAACGAGAACGAGCTCCGTTTCATTCTTGGGCAGCTCCGTATCAGGGAATCACATTCAGAGAGTAGTGAAACGGGTTCCTTTACTCCCTTGCAGGTTATGCATGGTGCCCTGGAACTCTGCCGTGTTCTTGACTTGAAACGTCTCCATGTCCATACCTTTGGCTATTACATCCTCATCATTCGGGGCGATACCGTCGATGCGGGAC
>JALOBP010000121.1 GCA_023228295.1 Methanoregula sp. | reverse complement strand
ACCGACAACCCGTTTGCATGTGTAGCGTATATGACTGCCGGCGAGAGCCACCCGCCGGTCGAGAAGACCAAGGAGGCATACACCGCGAAGTTCGTCTATCAGGACGCCATGGCAAAGACCGTTGGGACCGCCAGCCACAAGTTCGACACGCTGGCAAAGTTCAACTCCGGCGTAACAGCGGTAACCGCTGCGACTGCGATCACAACGGCACATGGAGGTACCGTTGTCCGCGACATTGACAGTGATGCATTCTCCGCATCTCTGCGGTGCCATGATGCAAACGGCGAGCTCTACATGGTGAATCTCTCCCGTGACCGGGTCACCATCACCTCCTACTCGGATGAAGCAATCCGGACCAGGATCGAGACCTGGGCGGACACCGTGGCAGCTCTCGCCTAGAACCGTTCGACGAAAAGAGCCGGAGGGGAAGGCGACCCCCCGGTCACCCTCTCTTTTGGTTCTCTCGTCATTTCGGAGGACCGTTATGGAAACGGAAATTCTCGGGATAGTGCTTGCAACCGTGCTTCCGCTCTATCCCATGCTGTTTGCCATCTATCAGAAGATCGGCAAGTATGATGAGATCGTCGAGGAGTTCAAGAAACTCCGGGACGAGCACGAACAATGTAAGGAGGACTATCATGGTTTCTGAGAACGTGCAGCCGGTCGCTACGGTGACCGGTTTGTATCGCGGAAAGTTCGGCGGCCTTGAGCCGCTGACAGTTGATACGCCGCTCACCCGCGACGAAGTGCGGCGCAACCCAATCTTCTATGAGCTGGACCTGCACCCGGAGCAGGATGATGAGAACCTGATCATCGATGTAATCTACGACAACATGTCACCCCTGCGCCTGCAGGACCTGTACCGGGGAACGGATATCCCGCGAGGGATCCGGTTCTGGCCGGACTGGTTTGACATCCCCCCATATGCGGCAATGCGTGATGTGGACGGGCGGCGGGTGTATCCCCGGGCCCCGGGTATTCACACGGTCCGGATCCGCACGGGCCGGCGCAAGTTTGCGCAGATGGGCCGGGTCCGGGATTTCAGCCCGGCGAATGGCGGATACACGAGCCCGGTCTTCGAGATCCGGATTGCGGAGGACGGCGATGTTTGAGAACGAGATGCAGACCCGGTGCGCCATCTGCGGGACCGGGATCCTGCTCGGGCTGGTCCTGCTGCTGGCCCAGCTTCCCCTTCTGCTGCTGATTGTGCCGGTCATCATCCTTTTCCTGGGGATTGTTGCGGACCCGGAAGAAACACACGCAGTCTGGTACGGGATGCTGAATACACTCGGCATCTTCAAACTGCCTGAGCTGACAGATATCGAACGGCTGACCTATGCCGAGAAGAGGCATTACTTCTGGTTCGGCGAGGTCGGGATGGCCGCGATACTGGCCGGCGTGTTTGCGGTCCCGCTCGGGATCTTCATGGCAGGCCGGACCGATATCTCCCTTGCGTTCATCGGTGCTGCGGTCCTGTTCTTGCCGCTCTTCGTGTTCCTGCCGAAACTGATTCAGCAGGCGATGAAGGCGGATACGGATGCAGCGATCGAAGCGTTCGGGAAGAACGAGCAGGTCAAAAAAGTCTTCTGGACCCTGTTCATCTCGATGGCCGGGCTTGTCCTGGCTGAGGTCCTGGACCCGGCAACAGCTCAGCAGATTGTCGGGATTATTACAGGGATGGGGGGATAACCTCATTTTTTCCCGTCGAAGATCTCCCAAAATAGGGGTAAATCACATCAGGGAAAATAAGCCCTATACGGGCTCCTTTTCCCCTTCCTTTGTCCGGACCGATATCGGAAAACCCGGAAAAATCGTCCTTTTCCGTTCCAGTGGAGAATATGCCCTATATTCGCCCCATTTGCCAAAATAAGGCAGGATTGCACCTCGTATAAACGCCACCAAAGGCCCTTAAACCGTGCCGGTTTTTGCCACGTATTTTACCCCATCCGGGCACTAAAAAGGCAGCCGGAATGCGAATATGAAGGTCTTTTTCTCCGACGGAGATTTTCAAAAATAGGGAAAGGGGTAAATTAGCAGGAAACAGGGTATTTCCTGCAGGTCGGATTAGACGTAACTCCGCATCTTCCTGATGAGAGTAAGCTGATTGTTTGCTTCGGCTTTTTTCTGTTTCTCGATACCAGTCATGATCTCCGGGACCGGTTTGGCAAGTGCATAGTTCTTGACCGGACGGCCTTTCTTATCGGAGGGGATTTCATTGCTTTTGATCCAGCCCTGGTCAGCCAGGTATTTGATTGCCATGCTCACTTCAGGCTGGCGCAGGTCTGTCCCGCGTTCGATGTCCCGGGAGGTTGCCTCCTTGGTATTTACGAGAAACACCAGTGCCTTTGCAATGGTCTTCTTCGTGCCAATCTCGATAAGGAGGTTTACAAATTCCTCCTCTTTGTCAGTGAACAACTGAATGGTTTTCTGTATCATTGGTCACTCCTTTTTCGAGCTGTCGAATCCCGAAGGATTCTTTGAGTTGTTTCATTCATGTGAATATTATAACATTAAATGCATTCTGGTCGAATAGGGAAAAATCGGAAAAATTTGTCGCAGGTAGCGACGAGAGATATCAGAACAGGGCGTTCAGCTTCTTCCGGAAGGCTTCTCTCTTTTCAGTCGTCAGCCGATCAATGACATCGAGGAGATCAGCATCGAATGACTCCGCTGCCTTAATGAGGTCAACAACCTCGTCACGGACCGGGGCGGACGTAACATAATACTGCTTGTCGATACGCTCGGTCTTGGCAGATTCAATCGCTGAGCTGTCGATGCCAAAGACATCATCGAGCAGGATGATTGCCGCCGTATGATTCTCGCACTTGATACCGGTTGCAAAGAAGAGTGCCAGGACGGAATAATACATGCTGTAATAGGCCATTGAGACAGATTCTTCGAACCGGTCATTGTCCAGCAGCAGTCTGGCAGATGCAAGGAAGCTCTCCGACTTCCGGACATAGGCCGTTTTAATTTCGTCACTGGGCGCGACCAGTTGAAGCGCCTTGTCTTTATGCAGTTTTTTCAAAAAACCCTGTTTTGTCAAAGTACACCTCCACGCCCTTGATGATGATGTGGTCCTTGATGATCTCCCGGATGAGCAGGTTCTTGGTATCGAAGTCCCCGAGTTTGACGCTCAGCGAAGAATTCCGCTGTTCGAGCTGTTTCTTTGAGGAGGTATTCAGCGTTTCGATGAAGAGGTCGATATCGCTGTCTTTTTTTGCAAGCTCTTTTGCATAGCTCCCATACAGGAGGGCAAGCGGGATCTCCGGCATGTCCTGTACGGCCCGGATGATGCCCCGCAGGACCGGGTACCGGCTCACGACCATCGATTGCTTATACATCTCGGCGATTATCGCAGCATTCCTGCCCTCAATGGTCCTCTTGATGGTGAAGACTTTGTTTTTTCCTTCCATCCGGAAATCAACAATATTGTCTTCGGTAAGATCGCGGAGTTTCCGCAGGACCGTGGCGTGGTTGCTGGCAAGACGCTCGGCAATTGCCCGGGTATGGAGATCTTCCTTGAGAAGAAGCGCTACGATCTCATTGGTCAGATTTTGTTCCACATGGTTCATTTTTGAACCGATCCAAAATAAGGTTTGTGGCCGGCACGCAGACACTCGGTCATGTTCGTCTCCACGGGCTCGCGCCCGTTCCGCTCACATCACCTCGCTGTTTTCCGGAGTTTCCTGTTGATAGGATGACGCCCCTGGCTTGTCGCGATGCTCCGGCGCCAGCGGCTACTATGGCACGCTCCTACACCATGCTCCGCATCGTGTTCGTCGCTGCTAATATTAGATTTCCACAATTTTCCTGTTCTTCATAATGATGAGTGCTGTTCCGGTCACACCTGTTACAAGGAGCATATAATCTTCAGTAATTCCAAACGATAATGCCGCAAAGAAACCGATTATACTCCAGATTAATGGTATTACGAGTAATAACAGGGGAAATTTTTTATCGGCCATTAAAAAAATACCAAACGTGAATATCGTCGTTGGGCATGGCAAACCGAAGGTGGGTAACCGGGGATATCCATGTCCGAGATATGTCCCAATGAGTGGGTAGATTATCAGGGAGTATATAATCAAAAGCAAGCCGATAATAGCGTAAACGTTCTGAGCCAGGCGAAATTCAACCTGTTTTTTTATCACACCAAAATAGAGGAGAAAAACGGCCTCGACAGTGAATAAAACCCCGAATACGTACGCAAGAGGATTGATCGAGGAGAAGAAAATGATATGATAGACGATTCCTATCCAGAACCAGAAAAAGCTAAGAATAAGAAATATGATGCGATCCGATAATTGTGATTTTTTTATTGCGAGCCCGAGTGCAGCAATACCAAGAATAACAAAGAAAATCTGCAGAGGAAATACCGTGTTGTTGTATTGTGAGAAGACATTGAGGAATTGTTCCTGGGTAAACGGAGTCGCAATCAGAGCCATGGAACAATTCTGCAATTTTATGAGCATTAAAGATTATGAAAATGAATAATTCAATTTCCGGACACACATGGTACCTCAGGATGGCAGTAACGACGAAGATGGTGCAGACGCTCGGTCATGTTCGTTCGTCCTCGCTGAGGCTCCGGCTCGCTTCACATCACCTCCCTGTTTTCCGGAGTGTCCTGTTGGTAGGATGACGCCCCCCGGCTTGTCGTGATACTCCGGCGCCAGCGGCTACCTGTTTCAGGATTGACCGTTCGACAAAGACCCCCCGTTCTCGATCGGGTTTTTCTGTTGGATGACAACAGACTTCTTTTCGTTATGTTCTCCCTTCTTTTTCGTGGTTTTCTTCATAACGATCCACGGTCTTCCCGAAGGTCTGTGTCCAACGGCAAAGTTAGTCCGGTTTTTTGAACTTAAATAACTTCTCTGGAGGAATAGGAAAATGATCTGTAATTTACCGGTGAGTGTTGTCATCAATACATCAGGGATTGAACCGGTACGATCCCCATCACCTGCCGGTCAGAAGATCGCTACTTACGTATACCGATCAGGCAAAAAAAGTTCAGTGGTGGTGACCCCCGCCGCCCCCGGCAGGAGGTTTCCCGTGTCCTTCCCCACCATTCACGTTCATGTACAGGTGATGGGAATATACAACCCAGCCGATGAACGCCTCGATGAATTCCCTGCCGGCGGCAACATCGTCCACATCGTATTTCTTCTTCTCCATGACGTGATGGAAGCGGTGCGTCAGATCCTCCTCGACGGTCTTCAGGATAAAGCCAATTGTTTCCTTCGGGTCGCCGGTCTCGATCGCCTTCTCCGCCTTCGGAACAACCGGTCCTTCGCTCAGTCCGGCCGGCTTCAAGCCCGTGTAGGGCGCTCCTTCCCCGGCCCGGTGGAGCCGGATCGCAGTCTCGAAGAACCAGTCATCGGCAACGTCCTGCGCATCCTTGCCGGCTTTTCTCGCACGCTGGGTGCGTGCAAACACGTCTTTCAGTTCCTTCTCGGACTCCTTCGGAATCCAGATCAACACGTAGTTGAGATTCCCGGTCTCCAGCGATTTTTTCGCTGCCTTGACAACCGGGCCGTCCCTGGTATCGCAATGGGGTGGCATACTTCATCCTCACATTCTGGTATCTTTACCTTTCCGCTTATCATGGGAATCAGGAAACGGGATCCCGTGATAACCATCCCTTTATCCCTCCTGCTTTCCGGTCAGTTTCCGGTACATCTCCTCCCCGACGCACTCCTTTGCGTACTTGCACCACTGGACACAGGAGATGATATCGTTGTAGATCACGAACCCGCAGTTGTCACAGGTCACCTTGAGATCATTGGAGAAGACCTCCACCTCGTTCCCGCACTGCGGGCATTTCTTGATCGAGAGGGTCGGGGTCCATAGGTTCGAAGCGTCGGGGCAGTGGTCAAGCACGGGGCTCCTCCTTCTCCATCTGCTGTTCCAGGAGCCGGATGTCGTCCGGCCTGAGCATTTTATACTCCCGCAGAAGAGCCGCCCGGTACTCCGCCTCCTTCCTGGTCGGGATGTAATTGAACTGCCGGACCCTTTTGGTAAGTTCGTCAGTTATGGTCTCATCGTTTCCGAAGTTCCTGCGGTACACGTCAAGGAGGATCCAGTCCAGCCGGTCGATCCCGGTCTCCTTTCTGTCAATCACGATCTTCTTGATCTTGACCTGGTCCGGCGGAATCCCGCCGCAGATGGTGCAGTAGTACCCGTCCTTCGCGTCGCCGCCCATACATCACTCCCGTATCATCGTGAGGCTCATCTTGAAGCGGGTGATCGCGGAGAGGGCGTGGGGGGCGTTTGCCGGGAAGATGATCGTATCCCCGGCCTTCATCTGCAGCGTCTGCCCCGCGACCCAGACCTCGCACTCACCTTCAAGGATGGTGACGGTCGCATCATACGGTGCCGTGTGTTCCGACAAACCTTCGTTCTCGTCGAACGTGAAGAGGGTGATGCTGCCCGCCTTCCGGTTGATGATCATCCTGCTGGCAACGGACCCGTCCTGGTAGTCCACGAGATCCTTCAGGGACAGCACTTTTCCCTTGAGTTCCTCACGCTTCTTGTCCGTTCTCTCTGTTTTTGCGATTGTCTCGGGTTTATACTCCATGCGATAACCTCTTGTTATTTCTCCTGAATCTTCCCTGGTGGCCGGTCCTTTGCATAGACAAGTGCATCTTTCGGGCAGACATCCGTGCACCGCCCGCAGAGGTAGCACTCTGCCTTCCCATCCTCCCGTTTTGCTTCGTCAGTCGGGCATGCCTTCTCACATTTCCCGCACTCGATACAGGCATCGGTGCGGCGGAGCCGGAAGAGGCTCTTCGCCGCTCCAAGCGAAAGGACGAGACCGTACGGGCAGACCAGCCGGCAGAACGGGCGATAGAAGACCAGCGAGACCAGCAGCATGATCAGGAACACTACCGACCCGGCGCTCAGTGCAAGATTGAAGAAGTCATGGATGCCGAAGAATGCCAGAAGGGAAGCAGAGAAGACAACCGCCATGATGAGGAAGATTACAAAAAACACCCCGCGCACAATCATGAACGCAACCTTCTGCCGCGGGCGAAGCTTGGGTGCTGGTGCAAGGTACGCGATCTCCTGCACAGCCCCGACCGGGCAGGCATAGCCGCAGAAGAACCTCCCGAAGGCAACTGTCAGCATGAGGACAAGGGTAAGTCCGGCTGCCCCGACAATGAGGGGGGCACCGAGGCCCTGCACATCCCGCAGTGCGAGCTGCTGGAGCTGGTATGGCGCTACGGGTGAGAAGATTAAAAATCCGAGCGCTGCTGAAACGATGAGGAGCAGCCACC
>JALOBP010000120.1 GCA_023228295.1 Methanoregula sp. | reverse complement strand
TGGTTACCGGGTCCTGCGCAACAGGTCACCATCACCTATTTTTATCATCCCACCCCAACTATGATGGCGCGGGGTAGTAGGGTAGCCTGGTCCATCCTAGAGCGTTTGGGACGCTTTGACGGCGGTTCGAATCCGCCCTACCCCATAGGACCATGAAAAAACCGGATGCCATACGGATCTATGCCGCTCTTCTCAGAAGGTATCCTGATGCAAAGGAAGCTCCCGAGACCGTTGCCCGGGGAACACCATTTGAAGTCCTTGTCCTGACTATCCTCTCCGCACAGACTACGGACAAGGCGGTCCTGAAAGTAAAGGAACCCCTCTTCTCAAAATACCCGTCACCGGAAAAACTGGCGAAAGCAAATGTCGCGGACGTAGAGACGATCATCCACAGTCTTGGCTATTACCATGCAAAAGCAGGCAACATCATCGCAGCCTCGCAGTCGCTCATCGATTCATTTGGCGGTAAAGTGCCCGGGACCATGGATGAGCTCCTGACGATCCCGGGGGTTGGCCGGAAGACTGCGAACATCGTGCTTTACCATGCGCTGGGCCGGAACGAAGGGATCGCGGTGGACACCCATGTCCGCAGGCTGGCGCAGCGGATCGGGTTTTCGGATACAGATAACGTGGCAATTATCGAACGCGATCTCATGGCGCTCTTCCCGCAGGATACGTGGGGGGACCTCACGGATGTTCTCATTGCGCACGGCCGGTCAACCTGTGATGCACGGAAACCTCTGTGTGAGAAGTGCGTGGTGAAGGGCGCGTGCCGGTATTTCCAGATGACGCATTCCTGATTTTTTCCGGTCAGATATTTCAGCGTAGTGACCGGCGGCTGGGTTAAACCCATACCGGGCTCCGGCCTCCCCATTCATCGGGAGCCTCGGCAAAAACCGGGTTGTATTCTGCAAAGTGACCCCCCTTTAATCATTAAAATGGGATCCGGTGCTCCCTCTCCGACGGATGGAGGATCCTTCAGCCCCCCGGGAGGAGATGCACTACCCTGATCCCCTGTTTTTCCAATACGGGGTCAAAACAACTCCGGAATATTCATTTCCGGGAACCTGCAACCGGCCTGAATGGGGGGTTTTACGGGGTATTATTGCAGTCAAGGTCATTTTAGCCTGTACCGGGCGAATGGAAGATTCTGGCGGGAGAAAGACCGGCCTGTTTAGAGCTGTTTGGATCGGGAAACCGAAGACAGGATGAACAGGGGTATTGTGGCGGGGAGTGGGTTCTCTCTCGGAGATTCCCAACGGGAAAAAATTGCTCTGGAGAAAACATGGTAAGAAATGATCGATCCCTTTGCGCCCAGCCCTGGGTTGACGGTCCTGAATCATCCTCAAGTGTCCTGCCCTTGTGAGGAATAATTTCAAAAGAACATCATTTCGCAATCGGATCCCGATTTCAAAACGGCAATCGCGATCACGACCGCGATCGAAAACTGTTCCGGAAAAATCAGTCATCGATTTTTCGTTTGCATTCGGATCCCGGTTCTTCCGGTAAAATCGATCCATGGATGTTTCCACCAGAGCAAAAATTCCAAAAAACCCGGATATTCCTCTTAAAAAAAGAGGACTGGATCACCGAATATCCTGCACGGTCACCGCATAGTCCCCCTCCCAGGCCAGCGTCACGACCGAGCGCCCGAGTTCAGAACCGGATGAATCCCGGGCAACCACCGTCACAACAACCGGTGACGTGGTGCTTGAGGGTCTCTTGATGAACGACCAGTAGAGTCGTTCCCCATGGTTTGTGACGGTCGCATCCAGCACGTTCACGGTATAATCCGACGGGTTCCACGACAGGAAATGCCCGTAACTTGCTGTCCATACAAAGGTAGTTCCTGCCGTGCCTGTCCCGGTCGTATTCACCGTCAGCGCAATTCCGGGCGTTGAGGACATGATCGGGGAGTAACGCTGGGGCGAGGCTTCGAGCCGGACTGCCGGGGAATTCGTCACTGCTGGTACTGGCGATGGGGCCGCAACAATGCTGCACGTTCCCCGGACACAACCGCAGGAACCGGCACCGCAGTCAAGCGGGCCCTCGCAGTTCTCCGTACATGCCATCCCGTTACAGGGCTGCCGGGCAACCCTGTTGATGCAGCCTGTCGGGTGGCAGCACTGCGCCGGCAAACAATCGGTATAGGCCGAACAACTCATGGCATTCATCGGAGTCGGCGCAATAGTGGCCGGGGTCTCCCCCATCGAAACAACCGGTACCGGTACGGCAGGGGCGGCCGGCGATATCCCGGACGTGCAGCCGGCAATCATGCCCGCCACGATACAGATCAACAACAATGCCGGAGCATGCAATTCCATACTGAAGCATCACTGCCAGTATTCATAAAACCTGTTGCACACGCTGGTGGTATCAGGGAATTATCCCCAGAAATAATGAGAAAAGTGTTCCGGCAGGGGGATCTCTTTGCGAATGTTAATTAAAACAAGACCAGATACTTCTTGTATGGAACGAAAAAACCACGGATACAAAAAGGCCCTGCCCTCCCTCTTCCTGCTCGCGGCTCTTATTCTCTTTGCCCTTTCCTGCGGGTGCACCCAGCAGGCAGCGCAGTCCACCGATCAGAAAATGTTTAAGGAAGTCACGGCATCGCAGCCCGACGCCACCCACATTGTCATCACGTACCAGGGCGGGACCAACATGGAGAAGATCATCGAACTCGAGACCACCATCACCGACAGTTCTGGTAAAAGCCAGACCAAATCCGCCGGGTCCCGCCTTGCAACAACACCCATCCCGATCAAGGGCACCAATACCATCTCCGGTGACTTTTCAGGAAAAGACCACGTCGTTGTTATCGCCCACATGATCGATGGCTCGCGGACAACCGTGCTCGATACAACCATCTGATCATTTTTTTAAATAATCGCAGAACATTTTATCGTCAGACGGTTGGTGAAAAAAATTACCCGACCAGTTTCTTTTTTCGCAGGAGCCGGTTGTACGTAATGGCAAAGCGATGCGCCTCGTTGCGGATCTCCTGGATGTACCGGAGAGCCATGCCTTTCTCATCGAGACGGCGCGGGAGACTTTCACCGGGCATGTACACCTCTTCTTCGCGTTTGGCAATTGCGATCACCGGGACTGCACAGTCAAGGGCCTGCAGGGCGCCGAGCGCCGCGCTCAGCTGCCCTTTACCGCCATCGATGATGATGAGGTCAGGCAACTCCGCATTTTCTGTTATCAGCCGCTGGTACCGCCGCCGGACAATCTCGGCGATGGACGCAAAATCGTCAATTCCCTCAACGGTCTTGATCTTGAACCGCCGGTAATTTTTCTTGTCTGCAAGACCGGCAGAGAACCGTACCATTGAACCGACCATGGCGGTACCGGCAAGGTGGGAGATATCGAAGCATTCGATGACGAGCGGCGGATCGGGCAGGTCAAGGGCGGCCTGAAGGTCTTTCACTTTCAGATCCTGTTTCAGGAAAGCGTGCTCGATATTCTTCTCGACCAGTTCGAGGAGTTTCTTCTTCTCGCCGATCTTCGGGACCGTGATCTGAACTGCCCTGCCTTTCTGCTCCGACAGGTACCCGGCCATGGCTTCATCCACCTCGTGCGGGACGATCAGTTCTGAAGGGGGGGTGCGGTCCGCATAGTAAAGGACGAGGAATTCATCAAAGAAATCCTCGCGGCTTTCAAAGGAGTACTCCTGCTTGTTTGCAAGAAGCCCCTTCTCGACCGAGAAGACCAGCAGGTAGATCGTTGTGCCGGAGATTGTATACGCGATCACATCCTGGTCAGTCTCCCGCGGGCGCTCGACATGCTGCCTTTCGGCAAGACGTTCGATTGCCGCGATCTGGTTGCGGAGCGCCAGTGCTTTTTCATATTCCTGCCGGCCGGATTGTTCGGCCATCTCGGTTTTCAAAGCGGCAACCAGTTCACTGCGTTTTCCTTTGAGAAGGGCAACCGATTTCTCAACAGATTTCTGGTATTCTTCCTGGCTGACTGCCCCGACACAGGGAGCGCTGCAGGTCTGCATGTGGTAACGGAGGCAGGCACGTTTCGGGAGCTTTTTGCAGGAGCGCAGAAGAAAGATCCGCTTGATCACCCGTATCACATCATCACGGCCGGCAGCGGAGACGAACGGGCCAAAATAGGTGGCATCATTGTTTCCCGTTCTCCGCGCAATCCCGATCCGGGGAAATGGTTCTTTCGTCAGCTCGATATAGGCGTACCTTTTCGCATCCTTGAGGTCGATGTTGTACTTGGGCTGGTGCTTTTTGATGAGATTATTTTCCAGGAGGAGCGCTTCGGTCTCGGTGTTGGTCACCATCACATCCATGGAAACGATGGCAGATACGAGGTTCCGGGTCTTCGGGTCGTGATCTTTTTTAGTGAAGTAACTCGTCACCCGCTTTTTGAGATCCTTTGCCTTCCCGACATAGATGATCGTCCCGGCCTCATCATAGTAAAGGTAGCAGCCGGGATTGTGGGGAACGGTGGCAAGATCGATCATAGCTGGTACTAGAATCTGATTGGGAAGGCATAAGGAATGGGGATGTGACAGGAAACATGAAATGAAAACCAGAATATTTTATTGTTTTGAAGTATTTATTTATAAATAATATTTTAATGCTGGACAAGATGTATTCCGGAGCAACACGATGAACAACCGATCCCGATACAGATGGTTTTTGGGTATTTTTCTGGTATTGTTATTTGTGGTGGCCGTCCCTGGTGCAGAAGGCATACCGGCGGAACCTGCAACGCAGGGGCCGGACCTGCTCTGGTCAATCCCTGCGGCAGGTTCCGGCATGTATAATGAAAATGCCGGGAAAGTATCCTGTTCATATGACGGGGAACAGGTAGTTGTCGGGCCGGGATCAGGGATCATTGAGATTCGCAACCGTGAGGGAGATCTCAAAGGGAGGTGGCAGTCACAACAGGAATATTATACGGTATGGTCTGTCGGGATCTCCCGGGATGGCAGCCGGGTGGTCGCAATCCTCAGTGATCCTCTGCAGGAACACAGCGGAAAGGTCCTGTACCTGAATGGGAGTGGCGGGCTCATCTGGCAGAAGACCCTTGAGGGCCCGTTTGGCTCTGCCGGGATCTCGGATGATGGCAGTGTGGTTGCGGTTACCGACAGAGACCGGATCAGTTTCTATAACCGGTCGGGAAACCTCACCGGAACAAAAGTACTGGAAGGAATGATCTGGTCAATGGCACTGCCTGGTGACGGATCATATGCTGTCGCCGGGGTCTCGCTTCGTGACTTTTCCGGGAACCTGTATGTGATAGACAATAACGGTACGGTTGAATGGTACTCCACAACACGGCACAGGCTCCGTACGGTCTCGGTCTCCGGCAACGGCGATTACCTTGCCGGCTCGGATATCGGCTATCTCCGTTTTTTCCAGCACAACGGGACCCGGGCCTGGAACTACAACAGCAGTCCGGAGATCGTGAGCATCGCCATCTCATACAGGGGGGAATATGTGGCTGTCGGGTCGCAGTTTTTTCTCCGGTACTTCAACAGGAGCGGTACAATTCTCTGGCAGTACGAAGACCCGGTCATCCCGATCCGGTCGGGTGCATATTTCTCAAATGTTGCAATGACCGATAACGGGGAGTATGTTGTTGCGACAACACGGGATAACCGGACTCTGCTCTTCAATAATGAGGGGAAACGAGTGAAGGAATTTGAAAGCGGGTCATGGGTTAGCGATATGTGCCTGTCCGGCAGCGGAAACGCACTGGTAATCGGGTCCGGGCAGGAGATCCGGTATTTCGATACCGGAATACAACCATTACCAGACACAAGGCCTCTTCCGGAGACCCCCCAGTCACAACCCGGACCCACGGTCGTTCCGGTCACATCACAAAAATCACCGGTGCCTGTCCTGAACATTCTGCTTTGTCTCATCATCGTGATCCTCATTGCTGCGCGATCCGGGCCGGGACGAAGATAATGAATTTGATTTTTTTAACACTGGTATTGAAGTGAATGATCTTTTTTGTAGCAATTGCAGGGAATACCCGGGGAATGATGGGGTTATTGGAGAACTTTTATATGTCCATACGTATTATCAGGATAGCTTGCTGAGATTTTATTCGGAGCAATCTGCAGCAGTGGGATGGTCTCAATGGAATGGCTCTATTCAAAGGGAATTCCGATAGAGGCTCAATACCTGTACCGGAAAGCTCTGGAGATGGAAGGACAGGGCAAGGATACAACAGCCCTGCGGTATTTCCGACAGGCGCTCATCATTGCGCCGAAGTATACGAAAGCGATTTTTGAGATGGGGAACTGTTTTGCCCATCTTGGCAGGTTTGATGAGGCGGTTGCCATGTATGACCGGGCGATCCATATCAATCCGGACTCTGCGGAGATCCTCAAAAAAAGGGATGATCTTCTATCGTCCGATGGGAAAAAGCATGGATCAGGTCCGTGATCAGGTAATGCCAAGGATTTCCCTGAGGAACTCGCCCGTGTAGCTCCCTTTCGTCCCGGCCACCTTCTCGGGTGTCCCGGTCGCAACAATCTCCCCACCGGCATTCCCGCCTTCCGGGCCGATATCGATGAGGTGGTCGGCTGACTTGACCACGTCGAGGTTGTGCTCGATCACGATCACGGTGTTGCCCTTCTCCACGAGATCGTCCAGCACCTTGATCAGTTTTTTCGTATCATCAAAGTGGAGCCCGGTCGTGGGTTCGTCCAGCAGGTAGAGGGTCCGGCCGGTTGCCCGCTTGGCGAGCTCGCGGGTGAGCTTGATCCGCTGCGCCTCGCCGCCCGAGAGCGTGGTCGAGCTCTGGCCGAGCTTGATGTAATCGAGGCCGACCCGGGAGAGGGTCTCGAGTTTTGACCGGATGGACGGGATATTCTCGAAGTGCTTCATCGCCTCTTCCACGCTCATGTCGAGGACGTCGGCGATTGACTTGCCCTTGTACAGGACTTCCAGCGTCTCGCGGTTGTACCGCTTGCCCTTACACTCTTCACACTCGATGTACACGTCGGGGAGGAAGTTCATCTCGATCTTGATGAGGCCGTCGCCTTCGCACGCCTCGCACCGGCCGCCCCGGATGTTGAAGGAGAACCGGCCCGGTGCAAAGCCCCGCATCTTGGCCTCCTTGGTCCCGGCAAAGACCGTGCGGATCTCATCGAAAACTTTCGTGTAGGTCGCGGGATTGCTCCGCGGGGTCTTGCCGATCGGGGACTGGTCGATGACGATGACCTTGTCGATCTCGGCATCGAAGACGATCTTCTCGTGCTTGCCGGCCTGGTCGCGGGACTTGTTGATGATCTGCATCATGCCCTTGTACAGGGTCTCGTACACGAGCGTCGACTTCCCGCTGCCCGAGA
>JALOBP010000119.1 GCA_023228295.1 Methanoregula sp. | reverse complement strand
CAGTACTTCACTAATTTTTAGCTTGGGCTGAAGAGAATAGTAAGATCTAAATAGGCAGCGGGCGCCGAATATGTCCAATAGACGGCAAATTGCCCGCCAAACAAAGAACGTATTGCGAGCAGAAGATTGTTCCGAACTTGCAGTTGAAGCAATCAACCGGCACCTGACCATTTCCATCAACGGGAAACTCAACCAAAAGACGCTAATTCGGTCACTCATCGGCATGTCAGCGAACAAACTTTCAGTGCATTCCATCAATAAAGCCGTAGAAAAAGTCCCGTGTGAAACGTCGGTCAGATACCATTTGTCCAAGATGGACCTGGACTCACTTCTGGAATTAGAATCAAAGATCCTCACTTATTCAAACGATCAGATCCTTGTTCCCGGGAAATCGTATCATTTTGCCATAGATTTCACTGATGATCCTTATTATGGCGAGATTGTTGAAGCGAATAAAGATTACGTCATCAAGAGCAAAATGAAGGATTCCACAACAACATTTTACTCGTACATTTCGCTCTACATCACGACAAAAGGCCAACGGCAGACCCTTGCAGTTTTCCCGGTTAAGAAAAGTGTATCGAAGGTCGAGTACATCCGGAAATTCCTGGCTATCATCAACGATGCAAAAGTGAATATTGAGGTACTCTGTCTTGATCGGGGTTTTTACTCAAACGATGTGTTCTCATTTCTCCAAGAGGAGAATATCCCGCACATTGTTCCGGTGAGAAAACACGGTCAGGAACTCAAAGAAATTCTCCGGGGTAATCATTCCCGGTATGCCCAGTACACGATGCGGGGAACCGGCAAACCTCTTGATCTTACTCTTGCAATTGATGTCCAGTATCTTCTGGGAAGGAATAAAAAATTCGGGAATGTGAATCTTGGTTACGTCGTATATGGTATTGACTGGAAGCCGCGAAGGGTCTACCGGGTCTACAAGAACCGGTTCGCTATCGAGTCCTCGTACCGTATGCGGAATATCGTGAAAGCCAGAACTTCTACCAGAAACGTTGTGCTCCGGTACCTTTTGACGATAATCTCGTTCCTTCTCAAAAATATCTGGGTATCGCTTCAATGGATGTTCTTTTCAAAGGTTCAGCGTGGGCCGAGAACCATCGATGAAGATTTGTTCCGTTTTGATCTCTTCAGGCTCTTTGTCTGGGAAGGGCTCCGGAAAAAACTCAAATTTGTTACGGTTGTTTCGGTTCTTCGATCTCTCGGTTGATCGGAGGTTGGTTAGGGTTGATGACTATCCATAGTTCATGGAGGAAAATTTAGTGAAGTACTGGATCCAAAGTCACTGCGTATTTAACCCAACTCCAGAAAAACCC
This sequence comes from Methanoregula sp., assembly GCA_023228295.1. Taxonomy (GTDB): domain Archaea; phylum Halobacteriota; class Methanomicrobia; order Methanomicrobiales; family Methanospirillaceae; genus Methanoregula. The sequence continues at coordinate 6,037 of JALOBP010000119.1, read as the reverse complement.
GGACTATCAGATTGCTCGCATTTCCATGGTGACCGACGCTTTCGGAGATCCACCGGGAAATTATGCTGAAGTGTGGGTGTATAAGTCAACTCCGGAAAACCAGAAACTGGAAAAGATCGTAATTCAGGGATGGACTGTTCTGGTTTATCCGATGGCTCCGCTTCCAACTGAATCATAACGAAATACAAAAATGAAATAATTCGCCGATTTTTCCTATATTCCAACATCGTAATGCGCAGCCGTCTGGTAATCGCGGGAAAGTCTAAGGAAAGAAGGGAGTTCAATAATCCTGTCGACAGGAAAACTGGCCTCGTGACCAGTTCCGTTCATTCTGAATATTTTCGGAAACCCGGAGTTTTTCTTTCTACCTTATCTCCATCTCCCCGAGCCACGCCCCCGGCTCCTCCACTACAGTACCCACAACCTGCGCCCCCGGTACCATCCGGGTAACACACGCCACGCTCTTCTCCGGCACGATAAACGCGTAGCCCATGCCCATGTTGAAGGTGCGGTACATCTCCTCAACCGAGATGTCGCCGGCCTTCTGCATCCAGCGGAATATCTCGGGGGGCTTGATCGGGTTGTCGATGACAAAGCCGTACTCGCTCAGGCGCTTAAAGTTCAGGAGCCCGCCGCCCGTGACGTGGCACATCCCGTGTACCGTGCATTTCGCCGTGACCTTCAGGACCTCGCTGTAGATCCTCGTGGGGGTGAGGAGTTCTGCCCCGAGCGTCTTCTTGTTTTTGAGTTTCTTATCGTAGTCCCCGTACTTCTCGACAATACGACGGGCAAGCGAGAGCCCGTTGCTGTGGACGCCTGTTGAGGGGATGCCGACGATCTTGTTGCCGGGCTTGATCTTCTCGCCCGTGATGATCTTGTCCTTCTTCTGGACACCGAGGCATGCCCCTGCGAGGTCGAGGCCGTGAACAAGGCCGCGGAGCGAGGCGGTCTCCCCGCCAACGATATCGATGTTCGCCTGCCTCGCGCCTTCGTTGAGGCCTTTGCCAATCTGGGCCATCTTCTCCATCGAGAGCTTGTCCGTTGCGATGTAGTCCACAAACGCGATGGGTTCCATGTTCATCACGTAGAGATCGTTCACGTTCATCGCGATGCAGTCGATCCCGACAGTGCTCCAGTCTTCCTGCTGGTCGGCGACGAGCATCTTGGTGCCCACGCCATCCGTTGTCAGGGCAAGGGCAAGGGGGCCGAAGTCGATGAGCCCGGCGAAATGGCCGACAGTGCCCATCATCCTGTAGCTGCCTTTTCGCTTGTATTTCAGATTCTTTATGAGCGCCTTGATCGCGGTTGCCTCGAGGTCAATGTCCACACCGGCCTGTGCATATGCACTCTTTGCAGGTGCTGCCGCTTTTTTGGGACTGGCGGCAGGCCTCGCAGCCCGGGAAGTCTTTGCTGGTTTTACAGGCTTTGTAACGTTTGCGCTCTTTGCAGTCTTACTCATCATCTTCCTCCGAGAGCCGGAACTCATCGTGGAGCACCCGCACGGCACGCGGGCCGTCACCCTGGCTGACCACGAACGAGATGTTGGCTTCGCTTGAACCCTGGGAGATCATCATCACGTTGACGCCTTCCTTCCCAAGGGAGGTGAAGATGCGCCCGCCGGTCCCCGGGGCACCGGCCATGCCGGCCCCGACAACAGCAACGGCACAGACATCGTGGTTGTGCGAAACCTCGCGGACGATCCCCTTCTTCATGAGCTCGGAGAGGGCCGTCACCGCGGGGGGGAGATGTGCCTCGTCCACGATGAGCGAGATGTTGGCCTCGCTTGAACCCTGCGAGATCATCATCACGTTCACATCGTGATCCGCAAGGATGGTGAAGATGGCCTTTGCCACACCGGGTCTGCCGATCATCTGGGCGCCGTTGATGTTGATGGCCGCGACCCTGTCGATGTAGGTGAGGGCTTTAACCACGCGGTGGTGCCGCTGGCCGTTCCGGACGATCATGGTGCCGGGGTGGGTAGGATTGAAGGTGTTCTTGACCCGGACAAGGATGTTCTTCCTCATCGCCGGCTCGATGGAACGGGGGTGCATAACCTTGGCTCCGAAGTACGAGAGCTCCATCACTTCAAGGTACGAGAGCGAGGGGATGACGCGGGCATCCCTGATAACTCTGGGGTCGCAGGTCATGATCCCGTCGACATCGGTCCAGATCCAGATCTCGTCGGCATCGATGCCGGCCCCGATGATGGAGGCGGAATAATCCGAGCCGCTCCGGCCAAGGGTGGTGAGGACGCCCTCGCGGGTGCATCCCATGAACCCCATGATGACCGGGATCTCCTTTTTCAAGAGGAGCCCGACCCGGCGCTGGATCCGTTCATCGCTCTCGGGCAGGGACGTTGACTCCCCGTGCTGGGGAGTGGTGAGGATGCCGGCCTCGCAGCCGTCCATAACGGTCGTGGCAATGCCCCGCTGGCGGAGGGCTGCCCCGAGGATGGGGGCGAGGAGCCGTTCGCCATACGAGACGATATGGTCCCTTGAGCGGGGAGTGAGTTCCCGCAGGTTGTAGATAGCAAGGAGGATGTTCTGGAGATTGATGAGTTTGTCCTCAAGGTCCGCCCCTACTTCCGGAATATAGTCAGGAGCTGCACCCTCGAGGGTAGTCATGTGTCGCTTCGAGAGCGACTGGATCAGGGGTGCAATGGCAGAACTATCCTTAGCTGTAGGGAGGGCCTGGGCGACCTCGATGAGCTGGTCGGTAACGCCACGCTGGGCCGAGACGACAACCGCGACTTCATCGCCGTTCTTGTGGTGCTCTTCGAGGATGTCGACAACGCGTTTGATACAATGGGCATCGGCAACTGATGTCCCGCCAAATTTCATCAGGAGTCTCATTTCTCGTCTCACTCTGGATGTGCCATTTATTTATGTAACTATACGATCCACAGAGTAATAAGATGCTTGCGGACGAGGTTGTGGATTGCCATGTGCTGGTGATCGGAAGCGGGGGAGCCGGTGTCCGTGCTGCGATCGAAGCTTCGCAGTACGGCGACGTTGTGCTCATCTCCAAGACCATCGTGGGAAAAGGCGGTTGCACCACGATGGCAGAAGGCGGGTTCAACGCGGTCCTGCGGGGCGAGGACTCCTGCGGGATCCATTACGAGGACACCATGAAAGGCGGTGCATTCCTCAATGACCCGAATCTTGTCAACATCCTTTCGCGTGATGCACCCCTGCGGATGGGCGACCTGGTGAAGTGGGGGGCGGTCTTCGATTTCACGGACGCCGACGAGATTGCCCAGCGGCCGTTCGGCGGCCAGCGGTTCCCCCGAACCTGCTATGCCGGCGACCGGACCGGCCACGAGATGATGGTAACGCTCGTGGAGCACCTGGATTCGACCCGTGTCACCACCCTGCAGGAATATACGGTCATCGACCTGTTAAAAGACGGCGACCGGATCATCGGGGCGATGGCACTTGACGAGAAAGGGAGCCTCGTCCTCCTCAAGGCTGACAGCACGGTCCTTGCCACGGGCGGCGGGACGAGAGTCTACGATATCTCCACCAACTCCTCGAGCGGGACCGGCGACGGGTTTGCCATGGGCTATCGTGCCGGTGCGGAACTCATCGATATGGAGATGGTCCAGTTCCACCCGACCGGTGCTATCGTCCCATACGATGCCCGGGGAAGGCTCGTGACCGAAGCCGTCCGCGGGGAGGGCGGCGTGCTCCTCAACAACAGAGGGGAGCGGTTCATGAAGGACTACGACCCCCAGCGGATGGAACTCTCGACCCGGGACGTTGTTGCCCGGGCGATCGCAACCGAGATCCAGCAGGGCCGGGGGAGCCCGAATGGCGGGGTGTACCTCGATGTCACGCACCTGTCCCGCGAACAGATCGAGAGCCGGCTGCCGGTAATGCTCGAACAGTTCCTCAAGTTCGGCGTGGATATCCGCACCACCCCCATGGAAGTCGCCCCCACGGCACACCACATCATGGGAGGGCTCCGGATTACACCCGAATGCCGGACCACCCTGCCGGGATTATTCGCGTGCGGGGAAGTTTCCGGCGGCGTTCATGGCGCAAACCGGCTGGGAGGCAATGCCCTTGCCGAGACGCAGGTCTTTGGCAAGCGTGCCGGAGAAGCGGCAGGCAAAGCGGAGAAGCGGCAGAAGAGGGTTGATGAGGCCCAGGTCACACTCCAGCAGGAGCGGCTCGACCGGTTCATGAACGGCACGAAGAGCCCCTCGCAGGTCAGGATGCTCCTCCAGCAGGCCATGTGGGAGGGGGCAAATATCTTCCGTAACGCGATCGACCTGAAGACTGCCCTTGCAGCGGCCGGAGTCCTTGCCGACAAGCCGATTAAGGCAAAAACGCCCCGCAACCTCGCGGAGTGCTGCATTGTCGAGAACATGTGCCTTGTCGCATCGCTCATCTGCCGCTCGGCCCTCATTCGCGAAGAGTCGCGGGGTGCCCATGTCAGGAAGGATATCCCGCAGACCTGGGATGCCCAGAACTCCCCGTTCGGCCACACGTTCATCTCCAAGAAAGGGCAGGGGATCGAGAAACGCGGGGTGCCGTAATGAAAGACATGACGGTAACGATCAAGCGGTTCGATCCCGACAAGGACAGGAGACCGTATTTCCAGACGTACACGGTGAAAGTGAACGAAGGCGCCCGGGTCCTCAACGTGCTCCACGCCATTCACGACACGCTCGACCCCACGCTCTCGTACCGGTACTCCTGTGCATCGGGCCAGTGCGGCTCCTGTGCGGTGCGGGTGAACGGCGAGCCGGTCCTTGCCTGCATGGAAGAGGCGAAGGACAAGAGCACCATCGGGCCGATCAATCTTGCGGTGAAAAAAGATCTCGTGGCCGATCTCCTCCCGACCCTTGAGCAGGTCGCGTCCTTTTTCCCGAAAAAGGATATTGTCCTCCCGAAGAAAGCCGACATCGATGCCATCAAGCCCCTCCGGGACTGCATCGAATGTCTCTGCTGCGTCTCGGTCTGCCCGGCCATGGACGTGACAAAGTTCATCGGGCCTACCGCGATGCGGCAGGAGATGCGCCTCGCCCTCGACCCCAGAGACAATGGCGACCGGGTATCGGACGCGGTCCGGGACGGCCTCTTCACCTGCACAAGCTGCCAGGCCTGCTGGAAGGTCTGCCCAAAAGAGATCGAGACGCCCGGAAAAGCGATCGAGAAACTCCGGGCCCTTGCCAACAAGCGGGGCTTCACGCTCCCGCGGCACCTCGAGGTCGCGGCTCTCGTCAAAGAGACGGGCAGAAGCGTCCCCCGGACTGCGGAGTCGTTCCTCGAACAGGTCCCAGAAGTCATCGAGCCGTACGGTCCCGTGAAGGCAACGGTCGGGTTCTTTGTCGGCTGCATGTACAACCTCCGGCAACAGCAGTCGGCACTTGATGCGATGGAAGTGCTGAAGAGAAACGGCATCCGCGTCATCATCCCCAAAGAGCAGGTCTGCTGCGGCTCGCCGCTCATCCGGACAGGGCAGCTCGATTACGTGGACGAACTCAAGCGGCGCAACATCGAGACCTACAAGTCCCGGGGCATCGACACGGTGCTCACGATGTGTGCCGGCTGCGGCTCAACGCTCAAGAACGATTACCCGGCGGAGAAGCCGTTCAAGGTCATCGACATCAACGAGCTCCTGACACAGTACGGCATCGAACAGCCTGCGAAGCTCAATCTGAAAGCCACGTACCACGACCCCTGTCACCTGATGAGGGGCCAGGGTGTCCGCGACCAGCCCCGGGAATTAATCCGGCAGGTTGTTGATCTCGTGGAGATGCCGGCCATCTGCTGCGGATCGGGCGGCGGCGTCCGGTCCGGAAATCCTGAGGAGGCAGCAGCGCTCGGCAAGCGCCGGGGTACGGAGATCAAAAAGACCGGCGCGGAAGTCGTCATCACCTCCTGCCCGTTTTGCGAGTTCCACATCATGGGCCACACGGATAAGCCGGTGAAGCATGTCGTTTCGGTACTGCTGGACGGGTACCGGGAGAAGGACCGGCTGAAGGCTGCGGAAAAAACCTGATCGCTTTCTTTTTTTCTTAATTCCAAAT
>JALOBP010000118.1 GCA_023228295.1 Methanoregula sp. | reverse complement strand
ATCCCCAGAAGACCACGACATCGGCACGGTTCTTGGCTTCACCGAGTGTACAGCTCGGGTACCCGTTGTCGAACATGGCAAGGAATGAAGGCCCGTGACAGATGGTTGCACAGTTGTCGAGCACTGCGCCTGCCTTCTCTGCAATCCGGCCGACCGCGCTCATACCCTCGCAGTTGGTGGATCCGAAACCGTAAATGAGGGGTTTTTTGGCTGCAAGGAGCGTCTTTGCGAAATAATCGATCGCCTCCTCGTACGGGATCTCCTTCACCGAGCCGTCCGGCTGGCGCTGGCGCGGGAGCCGCGGGCGGGTTGGGTCGTTTGCGTGGTGGAACAGGTTCGTCCCGATGATGCAGGCATTGTGCACCTCAAGGATCCTGGTCTCGTCATCCGAGACCAGTACTTCAATATCGTCGCAGGATGACCCGCAGTACGGGCATCCGACACCTTTGATCAGTTTTGGCATAATTACTGGCCTCCTTTCCAGAGTCCGACCGAGCCCTGCACAAGCTGGAGGGCGGTTTTCAGTTTCTCATCCGGGGCTGGTTCGATAGTTACCGGAAACCCGCTGTACTGCGGGGTGCCGGTCGATTGGGTCCGGGGCGGGACTACCTGGTTTGCCCAGACACCCTGCCGGATGTGGGCAAGGCCCGGGGGGACGTACTGGGTTGCGGTGATTGCCTTCACAATGACGCTGCCACATTCGCTCGTGACAAGGACATTGGTGTTCTTCCAGATACCGGCTTTCTTCATGTCGTCCGGGTGCATCTCGCAGATAGAGCAGGCATCGAAGTAGTCCGGGTTGGTCTTGCCCTTCTCCATGGCAGCGCCTTCCTCAATGGAACGCTGCGTGATCATATTCAGGGAAATTTTCGGCATTCTTCTCCTCCAGGTTTTAGCTCATCCCGAGCATCCCGGTCTCTCCCTTGCCGGAGAGGGTAATCACACCATACGGGCAGGCGCCAACACAGACGCCGCAGCCGGCACAGAGTTCCATCTTCACATCCATGCTGATGGACTTGCCATCCTTGACATGGTAGATCTTCTCTTTCGTTACCGGGTCGAGCGTATAGAGCTCGAGCGCGTTGACCGGGCAGGAAACCACACAGTTCCCGCAACCGGTACAGCGGTTCATGTTTACATGTACTGAAAACGCCATGCACATCACACAATAGAAAGTTAATTTGTTTGTTTGGATAGCGATCAGTTGTTCACTTAAATTAATAAACATTTGGAATGTTTGATCGAAGTTCAATGAATTTGTTAAATAGGTTCGTAGTAAAAAAAATATGGATATGTGTTGAACACCGGCGTTAATTCATGGAACTTGTGTGAAAAAGACAGGGGAAAATGTCGGCGCGATGGTGTCACGTCATCATTAAACGTTTCGTCAGACGATCCTCACCATTGCGCTGTTAACTCACTCTGAACCAGAGCCACAACTTTTTAATAAATTATTTTTACTCTGACTATAAACAACTAAACAGTGTTTACTCATGACTCTGAATAACATCGATACCGCTCAGGTTATCGCGTATAAAGAAGAGATCCGGGCAAAACCCGCAGAAGCAAAGTTCACGGCAAAGATCGAAGGAGACTGGCTCTTTGAAGATGGAGGATCTCAGTTCCGTTCAACGGTAAAAGTAAAAGATGGCACCTACACCATGGAAGCGAGCCACCCGAACTTTGCCGGTCCCGGTGTCCGGCCAGGCCCGATGGCATTCGGCCTTTTCTGGTTTGCCGCGTGTTACTCCAGCACGTTTGTGACCGAGGCTGCCATGCGGAACCTCCGGCTCACATCGGTGAAGACCAGAGTCGAAGCAGACCTTGATTATACCGCACAGTTTGACCTTGGTGAATGCCCGCTCATTACAGAATACCGGGTCATCATGGATGTCAGTGGTGATGTAACTGATATTCAGGTTCAGGATCTCAAAGAGTATGCTCTTGGGAAATGCATGGGGATGTTTACAATCAAACACGCCATTGTGCTGAAGGCGGATGTCCGGCTCCGGTAGTAACCGGTAATCCAGAGGTGATTTGAGTGCAGGGACCCGGCGGACCAATCGATGTGACGCAGATCCGGAAGACTGCAGAGGAGTATTACCGTTCCGGCCAGTACTACTGCTCGGAAGCCATTGTCAGGACCATCAACGATGCGTTCGGGCTTGGTTATCCCAATGACGTTGTCCGGCTGGCATCAGGATTTCCGATCGGTATCGGCAGTGCAGGGTGTGCATGCGGTGCCGTGACGGGCGGGGTTATGGCGCTCGGGATGGTCTTTGGACGGGCAAAGCCCGGCGATCCCTGCATTGACCGGTGCCTTGCACTTTCACGTGAACTGCATACACTCTTCACCCGCAGGCACGGTTGCGTCTGTTGCCGAACCCTTACTCATGGGATGGTTTTACAATCTCCCGAACACCTTCGGCAGTGCATTGCCTTAACCGGCGAAGTGGCTGAAGAAACCGCGAAGATCATCCTGCGTGAGACCGGCGAGGATGGCCGCGGGTCCTGGTAACAGACTATTGAACTCAGTTCTTCACGGTTTTTGGGGGGTCAGACAGGGGCCGGCAGGTTTATGGGGGCCGCGATGGTGAAAAAGACTCCAGGGGAATTGTACGAATGCAGCACCTCTGCTTACGCCCGCGAAAGCCGCGACACTACGCCGCATTACTACTGCCTTTCCCAATAGAAATGATGTCCAAAGCCAGAACCGGATCCAAAATTTTTCCTTGCGTGGATACAGGAGTCCGGCAAAAAAATTCATAACGTCCCCTGCCCGACCCCCCTTTTCACACCAGCAAAAAATACCATAATTTCCTATGGAAACTCCGACGGAGATTTTCCAGTTTTTCCCTCCACAGGAACCCGAGGGGGGTCGGGCAGGGGACACGATCGAATCGACCGGTCGATCGCGATTGAAAATGATTTTAGAGAACTTCTGGAACTGCCACTATCCTTTTTGTTGCACTGGAAAAACTCGATCCGGCGCCCCATTCCCCCGTTTCTTGTTGGGTGTGCACAGTATCGTGTTTGTTTCATCACTGGTATTGTTTCCCGCAATGAGACTCCTGTCTTACACCGCAACACTTCCTGCCACAACAAAGTTCTAGTCAATCCTCAATGCAGAGATCCCATTTTTACCCCCGCCTCCAAAGGCGAGCGAGAAAAACCATACTGCCATGAGCGGGTGCGAGGGCCGCAACGCAGGGAATTAATCGGGAACTCCAAAACTCCTCCCGTAACCGAAGATAAGGAGAATATCCGGTCATTGTGGATTACTATCCGGCGAACGGACTGAGAATATTACAGCCGTATCAGTCGTTCAGGTTCTGCGTTTTCTTCTTCAGGGTAACACGGAACCGGTTCGTGTCGACCTTGCGGATCTTCACCTCATATCCTGTGCGTGAGAACGGCACATCAATCGTGTCCCGCTGGTCCCGGCGGACAATGCATTCCACCGGTGTTCCATCAGGGACTTTTTTGAGAAGCATCTTCAGGCGTATCATCAGGTTCGTGCAGGTCAGGTCGGAAAAATCCGGTATTGTGCTGGTATCGACAGACATGTTCGCTCACCGCATCAGAAGAAGAGCACCCTCTGGTGGTTGGCTGCAACCCCGTTGGGAGAATAGAAGAGGAGATTCCCAAAATCCGCAATCCCGATGTCAAGCACTCCATTGAGCTTTGCATTTTTGGTAAGTCCCCGTTTTTGCAGAGATGGTGTGAAACAGAAGATCTGGAGGTTCTCGGAACCGGATACGGCATCGATCACTTCCTGCATGTTGAAGAGCGGCGACGGTTTATCGAGCCGGTGGTTTCCCGTCAGTGAAAAGACCCCGTCCTCGATAAAGATGACCCGGGTCAGGATCCCCTGTGACGCTGCTGCGATTGCAAGCGAGATCCCCCCAAAGGCTGATTCTGTTCCATAGGGATGACTGGTGATAAGTATGGTGAGCGGGGGAGAGCGTTCGTTATCAAGGACACTGAAGGTTGCCCGCATTCCGTCTTTCTTGAGCTGGATCGATGCGCAGTTACCGGCAAGTATGATATGATTGCGCCGGAACTGGTCGATCGTTTCATTGAGATTGCGGATACGGAGCGGCTTGATCGCACAGGTCGAAACCACAACCCCCTTTCCGTCGTCCCATGTGCTGTATCCCCTCGCAGCCGCACACCGTCCACAGGCAAGCATCTGGCACTGCAGGCCCCGTTTTGCCGCTTTCTCAGAGAGTTCGGTCAATCCCTCGCCAATATTATCGAACTCTGAGGGTTTCTGGCCAAGGTGCCCCACATGGACGCCATCCAGATAACAGTAAAGGTCAATCGATGCGTGGCATTCCAGCACGGCATGGAGGCAGTCAAGCATAGCATTGGAGGAGCGATGCATGTATGGGGAGGTGAGGTGGAGGTAACCGACCAGGCTCGGCACCGGCTGCTCATGCTGCCGGGCCTGCTTCATGACATCCTTCCAGAATGAAGGCTGGCCATTAAGCGCAATGCTGTTGTGGATGATAACCTGGTCGGGATTCTTCATTCGCAAGCGTTCAACCGATATGCCCCTGAGGGCAAGTTCCTGGCTGTCGCAAACGAGTTTTACCGATGGCATCGAGAGGATAATCTCCCAGATCTGCTGGGTCTCGGGATTCTGGAGGCTGTAAAGGGAATCCCCGGTGAGAAATAGGGAGAAGATGGTATCCCGGTTCTTTGTGGAATGTAACAGGTTCTCCGGGTTGAGTTTGACAAAGAAGAACTTGAGGCATTCTTCAATCCAGCTGAGTCGCTCGGGGCTTATTGTGTCTTCAAGGAGAAAAAAATGGGAGCTCATGCCGTCTTTCCTTGGTATAGATTTGAAAGATGTTGTAATAAATCCAGTATGTTAATCAATCAGGGTTACTTTTTTGTGAGTACTATCTCCCATAACCCGGACTCGATCTTCCGGCTGGATACCGCCATGCCGTTTTCTTCCGCGAACTGGGGAATGGAGGTTGTTGCAGCCGAGGGGTGATCACAGATGACCACAAGTTCATCGGATGTTCTCATCGCCGGTAACTCTTTTTGCACCGCAAGAACGCAGTACGGACAGACTTTTCCTGTTATGTCAATTTTTTTTGTTGTCATTTTTCCACCAGTTTCCTTATGCTATCCCCATTGCTTTCAGGAGTGCGACAGCCAGGCCAGATGCCCATGCTGTGTAAACCACAGATCCAATCGCCATCCCGACCACGAAGAAGAGCGACTTGATATTTCCTTCAGATGTCATGACCAGCTGACGGAGAGGACACCCTCCAAGAAGTACTCCGATAAGGCCAACCGCAATCCCACCGACAATCGCAAGTACGATGTATGCAGTGACCGTCAGGCTCGCCGGTGCACCGGGAACGGGCATGAGTCCCTTCCCGAGAACCCAGAAGAATCCTTCAAAGGCAGCAGGGAAGATCAGTTTGAAGACGAGATACCCGATGAATGCCCCTCCGATCAGGGCGAGGAACCCGAACAGGAGCCGGGTATGTTTGAACATGATGAAGTCCCGGAACCCGCCGATCGAGCAGAACCCGCTCCGCTGACCAAGCCACCCGATGATGAGGCCGAGGACGAGCGTCACGATGGGGACGGCAATGACTGCAACGTCTTTTGATAATAATCCTGTAAGTGCCATGGTTATCCCTCACGTTCCGCAATTGCTGTGGCAATTTTTATTCCGGCAAGGACGCCGATGATGATCGCGATGACACCGATCAGTGCTACGACATCGCCATACCCGATCCGGAGTCCCATGCGATACGGGCAGCCGCCCATGAAGAGGGCAAAGATCATGAAGAGGAGCCCGCCCAGCAGGTACCAGATATAGGAAAGTGCATTACCTGATTTTGTCTTGAACTCCTGGTAATAGCGTGCCGAGACGAACGCCCCGATCAGGACACCGAGTACTGTGAGTACCGGCAGGATGGCATTCTGCGATATGGGGGCAGCGGCAAGTTTCATGCCGGTAACATCGTTCACCCCGATATTAACAAGGTCCCGGGTGTGGCAGGCAACGCAGAAGCCGTACGCCTCCGGCCCTCCGGCACTGATCAGTAAAAGCTGTACAATTGCTGCAAGGATACCGATCGCGAGCCCGACATACAGCGGGTTCCGTGCAAGGGTGTCTATGCACAACGCGTTCTCTTCGGTTTTTACCCGAATTTTTTCCATGATCATACATTTTGGATGATGGTAAATAAATTTACTGAAACAAATTTGAATGTTAAGGTTAAATTATTAATATGCTCGCTCTTCTTTTTCAAATAGGATGACCTGCACGCAGATCATATCTTTCCGAAATAGTAAAAACAGGTCAGAGACCCGGCAGAAAAAAGGTTTAAAAAAATGGTCAGATTGGGGTGGATGAACAAGTAATCAGGTTGAGTTTTCTGCAATCTCTTCCCGCACTTCATCGATATGCATGACCATGTCGAACGCAGGTCCGGTGAGGCAATAGCCCTGCTTGTCAAGGGCATAAACGGGAAACTTTGCAAGTTCTTCCGGTACGGGTTGGGCGGTAAGGGCCCTGAAATTGAGCAGGTCCCGGATGTTGAGACCGATCTTCTCGCAGATCTCTTTGAGCTCTTTGATCCAGCGCTTCAGGTCCCGTACATCTGCACCGTCCCATTTGAAAACCTGATAAATTTTCATGTAGGCATCCCGTTCGAGGATGATGTGGGTGGAGTTCTTGTCTGATTTGAGGTAAAATTCAAGAAACGTCCGGGAATCCTTGATAGTCTGGGCATTCTCGTAGGCAATGGCCCGGCACTCTTTGATCAGGGTTGTTTTTTGTTCAGCTGACAACTGGTCTTTATCCAGTTTCCCTATCTCCTGGGAGAGTTCTTTGAGGTCAGCCTCGGTATTTTTCAGTTCGGTGATGATGTCCTCGAACTTTATGTTGAGTTCCACCCCGAAGAAGGCCTCCATGTACTCGGACTTCTGCGTCATTACGTACAGTATTGGTAAGTGAATTGTATAATGCTTAGCACAGAGATAATATCTATCCGTTAACACTTCCCATAGATTGATGCTATGGCACGCCAGCGCAGACCGATAAACCAGGACCTGTTTTCCAAAGGCGGGATAATCACCGAACGCGACCCCGACTTCTGCATCGTCCGCCTCCGGATGCCGGCCGGGATGATCACGCCGGCCCAGATGAAGGAAGTAGGGGAGATTGCCGCCCGGTATGGGATTGAGAATATCCATCTCACTACCCGCCAGACCATGGAGTTCCCGCATGTGGACCCGTCACGACTCGAAGGGCTCCTTGGCGAACTTGAGAAGAACGGTACCCCTCTGGGTGCCGAGCGGCAGGAGGTTGTCAATGTCACTGCCTGCCTCGGTACCCGCAACTGCAAGTTCGGGATCATCGACAGCGTAGGACTTGCACAGGAGATCGATAAGCGGTTCTTTGGAAAAGATCTGCCGGTAAAAGTCCGGATTGCGATATCCTCATGCC
>JALOBP010000117.1 GCA_023228295.1 Methanoregula sp. | reverse complement strand
ACTTGGGTTTTTCAAGAGGTGAGATGCGATAAAACACTGAACTGTCAAATTAGTTTTCCTGACAAAAAATTTGATAGCGATAGTTTACATCTTCTGCCGTTATGGATCAGACTGGCAAACTTGGGTTCTTATTTTCAAAACTGGATACATTTATCATCCCTCTGTTGAACTTGTACAATGATAATGGCCAGATCGAAATCAGCACTATGTGTTATCCCATTAACAGACCGCATGGATTGAGTTGTTCCGGTCTGACTGATGATGTCTGAACCATTGGAAACCATTTATACTGTCAACACATACATGTTGACAGAACGTCCGGCAAGCCATGCTACCGGTACATCAACAATTCGGTGAATAACAATGAGCAAATCCATTATTGATATTTTAATCCGGCCGGATGCATTTTTTAGTAATGCAGTTACTGAAAAAGAGAACCTGAATGCCCCCATTCTCATCGTCCTTGCCGGTGGCATCGTTGCTGCGATATACGGCTATCTCATGGGTGGCCTGAGTGCCAGGATGATGGCGGGAGTCCTGCCCGGCATGGATACCGTGATTTACCTGTCTGCCATGATCGGCGCACTGGTTGGTGCATTCATCTTCTGGCTTATCGCAGGTGGAGTGTTCTTCCTCTTCTCGTATTTTTTCAAAGGGCAGGGATCCTTTACGCGGGTGATGGAATTTACCGGTTATGGGTATCTCCCCCAGATCCTGGGATCGCTCATCACCCTGGTTGCCGCATTCGAATACCTCCCGAAGATTACGGTCCCGGTACTGACAAAGGCGGCACTTGATAACCCGGCTGTGATGGAACAGGCAATGAGCGCCTTCATGCATGACCCGGCTATGCTGGAACTTACACAGATCACAACACTGGTCGCAATTGTCTTCATGCTGTGGAGTGCCAATATCTGGATATTCGGGATGAAACATGCACGTGGTCTCTCGCCCCGCGATGCCGCCATCTGTGTGGGACTGCCGGTTGTGGCCTATGTCATTTTCATGATCTATAACCTAGGAGCAATGTAAATGAAGTTTAACGGTTTTTTAACCATAATTTTACTCTGTCTGTCTATTGGTATCATGTGCGGTGTTGTGAATGCATTCTCAACACCGGAATCGATCGTAGCTGCAAGCAGGGTCTATATCTCGGATGTTACGTATGATCCCGGGTCGTTCTTTACCGGGGATATCGGGACAGTCACCGTCTCTGTCACAAACGGTAACGGCAACCAGAGTTCTGTCGTCAACCACGCTTCCTTCGGGGATAACGATCTCCGGCTTATTAGCAGGCCCTATGACAGCACGACCAATATTGGCCCTCTCCAGACCCAGAAATTCGTCTTTTCTGTTGCTGCCGATGCTCTGGATGGGACATATTATCCGACATTCTCCCTGAGTTTCAGGGATGCAAACGGCTTGTACCAGCGGGCTATGGTTCAGATCGATAACACCCCCCTCGAACTGACCGTTGTCGACAAGCCGGATGCCTTCTCCCAGGGTAAGAAGAAGGCTATCTACATACAGGTTGCCAATCCAAGGAAAAACAATGTGAGGAATGTTATTCTTGAAGTCTCCGGAGCGGGAATAACCACTACACCCTCAAGAACATTCATTGGAGACCTCGCATCCGGGGCAAAGATTCCGGTGAACTTTTCCGTAACACCGGATCAGGAGACAACCGTTTCGCTGCTCCTTACCTACGACAATGGCAACAACCCGCACACAACTACCTTGGATATCCCGATCACCTTCGGGATTGACAAGAAGCAGGCAGAACCTGTCATGAGTAATCTTCTGGTGACCTCCGTAGGGACCACGTACCATGTAACCGGTGACGTGAACAATGCCGGGCTGGAAACGGCCAATACCGTGACCGTAACGTCACTTTCACCGGCTGTCCCCGCAGATCCCTACAAGACCTATGTTGTCGGGGCACTCAAACCGGATGATTTCGGGCAATTTGAGATCACGTTCACCACAGATGGGAAAAGTTCCAGCGTCCCGGTCCAGATCTCCTTCAAGGACAGCGATGGCAACATCTATACCTCAGTCCAGGACGTGACCGTTCCTGACGGCAGGCTCGCCACCACGACCAGCAACGGCTCACCGCTTGTCCCGATCATCGCCGGGCTGATTATAGTCGCATTATTTGTCGGCGGATGGTATTTCTATATCAGGAAGAACAGGAAGTGACGCCATCTATGGATGACCAGCCGGTAATGCTCTTCCGCGACGTGGTCAAGGTCTACCCGCTTCCTGCTGGCGACGTCACAGCACTGGACGGCGTCTCGTTCCAGGTTGACCGGGGGGAGTTCATCTCGGTGATGGGACCCTCAGGATCAGGGAAATCAACGCTCCTGAACCTGATGGGATGCCTTGACATGCCGACATCCGGGGATATCTCGATCGGCGGGATCCACATCAACGAAATGTCCGACACCGAACTCACGAGTCTGCGGAGGGACCGGATCGGGTTCATCTTCCAGTACTTCAACCTCTTCCCGCTCCTGAACATCATCGAGAACGTCACGTTTCCCCTGATGCTCAAGACCGGCAAAGGCGTGGATCCCGAGCGGGGAAAAGAGGTACTCAGAGCGGTCCAGCTGGATGATAAACTCTTCACCCACACGCCAACGGAACTCTCCGGAGGCCAGCAGCAGCGGGTGGCCGTTGCCCGGGCGCTCATCAATAATCCTGATATTCTTCTCTGCGATGAGCCGACCGGAAATCTCGATTCAAAAACCGGCGCCGGTATCATGGACCTGATGACTGATCTCAACCGGAAAGGAACGACCATCATCATGGTCACCCATGACCCCCATATCGCGGAGTACTCGCAGAGAACAATCCGGATTGCTGACGGGAGGATTGTATCATGATCTTCTGGGAGATCGCTAAGCGCAATATCAGGGTTCACTTCCTGCGCTCAGCCCTCGCCATGCTCGGCATCGTGATCGGGGTCGTTGCAATCGTATCGATGGGTATTCTCGGCAACGCCATGGTAGCCATGGTTTCCGAGACCATCTCATCTGTCGGGGACAGCGTCGTCGTATACCCGTATTTCGGGAGCACGGGAATGGGCGGGGGAAGTACCGCGAACCTCAAGATCACGGACCAGCAGTTCCAGCAGATCAAACGTGTCGTCGCTCCCAACGTGGCAATTCCGGTACAATCGACATCGGAGCGCATGAAAATCGGCGTGGGTGGCGACGATATCATCGCCTCCGTTTACGGTGTCGACCCGCAATATATCCCGGACCTCCACTTCGAACTGGAATCCGGCAGCAACAACAATGCCAATTCCGGGTGTATGGTGGGATCGACATTTGCCAAGGATAACAACATCAAGGTCGGGTCCCGGATTTCCATCGGTTCTGACGGCTCGCGGGGGACACTCCGCGTCACCGGCATCATCAAACAGCGCGGGATGAGCTTTGATATCAGCACGGACAATGCCGTTGTTGTCACCCAGAGCTGGTTTGAAAATACCTACGACCGGAATGACTACGACAATGTCGTCGTCAAGGTGAAACAGGGCCAGGACAGCGCGGCGCTTACGTCCCTCATCGAGAAGCAGATGAACAAGAGAGACAAGGTTGTCATGGCAATGGACAGCAAGGTGGTCCTTGGCGCAATCAACGATATGGTAGGCCAGGTTACGACATTTGTTGTCGCTATCGGCGGGATATCGATGATCGTCGCCGGGTTCTCGATCTTCAATATCATGATGATGTCGGTCAGCGAGCGGATCAAGGAGATCGGTATCATGAGGAGTATCGGGACCCAGAAAAAGGAGGTGATGAGCATGTTCGTGTACGAAGCTGTCATCATCGGCGTTATCGGAAGCGCCATCGGGGGCGTCATGAGCCTTCTTGGGGGATATGTTATCAACATCTACATGTTCAATTCGACCAATTACCTGTTCACCATCCCGAATGCAATCTCCATTGCGGAAGGTGTCACATTTGGAATCGTGGTCTGCCTTGCCTGCGGGATCTACCCGGCGTGGAAGGCGGCGAACATGAATCCTATCGACGCGCTAAGGCACGAATGATCCCCTCCTTTTTGTGAACCTTTTTTACCGGTCACGCCCATACCGTATGCTATGAGCCAGGCACCTGTTCCCCATCCCGACTGGAACGCGATCTGGAAGCGGCGGCAGGAGCTGCACGAGTCCTCAAAGGTCACCGACGACTCCACCCATAACTGGGATAAGAAAGAGAATGCGGAGCGCTATGACAAAAACGCAAAGAGCCAGTACGATGACCGGGTGAGGATGACCATCGCAGCACTCGATATAACGCCGGAATCCCGGGTGCTGGACATCGGGGCCGGGCCGGGAACTCTTGCCCTTCCCCTCGCCCCCCTAGTCCGCGAGGTTACTGCCGTGGAACCTGGTGCCGGGATGGTCGGGGTCCTCAGGAAACATGCGGAACGCGAAGGGATCAAAAACATCACCTGCGTGCAGAAAATGTGGGAGGACGTTGATCTTGAACGCGACCTTGCCGGCCCGTACGATATCGTTGTCGCCTCGCTCTCCTTAACCATGCATGACATCCGCGAGGCGTTACAGAAGATGGACACGGTGTCGTCGGGATCCGTCCACCTCTTCTGGTTCGCAGACATGGCATTCTGGGAGCGGATGGATGCCGACCTCTGGGAGCAACTGCACGGCCGGCCATACCACCCGGGGCCCAAGGCTGACTGCCTGTTCGGCGTCCTGTACCAGATGGGGATCTACCCGGATGTGACGATGTTGCCGATGGCAAAGGAGTACCGGTTCGGGAACCGGGACGAGATGCTCGCGTTCTTCCGGAAGCGGTTTGGGGCAAAGACACCGGAGCAGGAGAGGATCGTGGATGAGTATATTTCACCGAAGATCCGCCGGGAGGGGGATGAGGTGGTTATTGCCGGGGATTCTACGCTTGCGCATATCCGGTGGAAGAAAAAGCGATGAGCGGGGTGTGAGTGCAGGGCGGGATCCGGTTCTGCATCAAACATAACCGTGGATGCTGTGAGAACTTTTTCACCCATGGGATCGCGATGGAAAACCGATCGCAATCCGGGCAGGCCCGGCTCAATCTTTTTTCTTTCCGGTCAGACCCTGTTAAAAAATTTCAATCGACCCTCCGGCCCTGCCTGAAATTTTTCAATCGCGATCCGATTGATCGGCCGGGCAACTCATGCCGGAGAGTGGGAAAAATAGTAGGTTGTACACCCGAATTGTAGGATAAATATCCTACAATAGGTTCACTAATTAACAACGTTTTATCGCGATTGAAAAATTCAGCTGGATTGGGATACCGATCTGTACGCATTTTTTTTCAGAGAAAAATCTTTCTTTACCCAACCCATCTAATCCGCCCCATCGCCTCGCGGAGCTTCTCCATCGAAGCCGCGTACGAAAGCCGGATCCACCCCGGCGCATAAAACGCACTGCCCGGGGTTGCTGCCACATGGCCCTTGTCGAGCCACCGTGACGCGACTTCCATATCATCACCGGCAACCTTCACGAACGCATAGAACGCACCGTCTGCCGGTGCGGTCTCGTAGCCCATTGCCCTGAGCTCGCCGATGACGTACTTGCGCCGCCTGTCGAACTCCTGCCGCATCTCATCAACGCAGGACTGGTCGCCCTTCAGCGCCGTAACCCCGCCCCACATGGCAAAGGTCGTCACCTGGCTGAATAATGCATTGCAACCGTGCTGCGGGTTGTGGAGAGTATAGGATGAAGAGGGTCCGGAATGGGATTCAACAGATTATCAAATATTCCGGAAAAAATCAGGAAAAATTTTCGGATCCATTTCTGGATTTTTTCATTCAGAATGATTCGTAAGCCATCCACCCCCGGTTCACCCTGTGGACGTCAGAATCCGTTTATCTGCCCGCTCATCCAAAACCCGCACCATCATTTGCACTCCGCACAATGGACAAAAGAGCAACGATCCGACCAACCCCGGGGTAATACCGGCTGACTGCAGGTTTCACATAAAAAATGCGCCCGGCACCATACAGTCGTGGTATACCGGATTTAATGAGCAGGAACTTAAAGTAAAACAATTTAAGCAGATTTATGTAATGCAAAATTAACATTTTATTAATTCAGTCTGGAACTGTGCGGGCAGATTTTTGTTCCATGAATACGACAGGATGGGTAAAAACGCGGGTATCCTGTAAAAAGTGTGCCACATTCTAGGATTAGGAAACTTCACGAGGGCGATACCATTACTGTAGCTATTCCATTTAGGCAACTGTATTGTTGCATGCTGCTCATTGCACTGGCCGCATGCGCTGTGCCGGCATCGGCAGCGGTACTGACAATCGAGAACCTGACAGCTGGCGGGGTTGCCGGGTTCTTCTCCGCTCCCGGCAGCAGCGTTCCGGCTGTTGCCTCCGATGTGCCGGGCACGGGGTATGCACGGCCGGACACCGGCACGACCGATTCGTTTGCAGAGATCGATGAGAAACTCGATCCCGCGGATGCAGCGGCGCTCAGGGCCCGGATCCGTAACACACTGTATGCGTTCTCGTACAACGAGGCGGACGGTAGATGGTTCGCCCGCAACGCAGGGACGGGAACCGTCTTCTTCTGGTCGGAGAATGGCACGGCTGAATTCTCGCGCACGGCGGGTTCATTCGGACTTACTCTGGACGGTGTCGGGCGGGAGGACGCGTTCATTCCTGCGACAGGAGGGATCGCAGAGGCTGACGGCCGGCAGCTGGACATCATCCGGCCAGGCGTTACTGAATGGTACCTGAACGGTGACGGCGGTGTTGAGCAGGGCCTCACCCTCGCAGGCCGGCCGGACGGTTCCGGGCCGGTAACGGTCCGGTTCGCGATCTCCGGTAATGCCGTCTTCGTTCCCGGGTCCGGCCAGTCGCTCGCGGTCACCGACGCGGCAGGCAGCGCCCTCTTCACGTACACCGGCCTGCACGTTACTGACGCGACCGGCCGGGAGCTCGCGGCATCGCTTGCAACCGACGGGGCAACGCTTTTTTGGATCGCTGACGATTCTGGTGCCGCCTACCCGGTCACGTTCGACCCGGTCATTGTCCCGACCTCATCGGCCGATGCCGCAATGACCGGCGGCAATGTCGGGGACCATTTCGGCAATTCCGTTGCGCTGTCTTCTGACGGTTCGCGGGCCATGGTCGGGGCAATTTACAACGACACTGCCGGGGGCAATGTCGGGGCCGCGTATCTCTTTGTCGAGCCGACCGGGGGATGGAGCGGGACCACTTCCGCATCGGCCGCAAACGCTACCTTCACCGGCGGCGCGGCCGATAACTGGTTCGGCTATTCCGTTGAGCTGTCTTCTGACGGTTCGCGGGCCATGGTCGGGGCATGTTACGACGACACAGCCGGGGTCGATGCCGGGGCCGCATATCTCTTTGTCGAACCGACCGGGGGATGGAGCGGGACCACTTCCGCATCGGCCGCAAACGCTACCTTCACCGGCGGCAATATCGCGGACCAGCTCGGCTCTTCCGTTGCGCTGTCTTCTGACGGTTCGCGGGCCATGGTCGGGGCAATTGAAAACGACACAGCCGGGGACGATG
>JALOBP010000029.1 GCA_023228295.1 Methanoregula sp. | reverse complement strand
GGCCGGCATCGTGCGGATCGGCTGTTATCTCTGCCCTGCAATGCTCGAGAGCGAGTACGAGATGATCCGGCGGACCCACCCGGAATATGCCAGAAAATGGGACGAGTTCGTGGAACGCTGGGCAGAACGCAAAGGGCTTCCCGATGCTTACAGCCGTTGGGGGCTCTGGCGCTGGCGTGCCCTCCCCCCGAAGATGCGGGAGCTCTGCACCGCAAAGGGGGTTGCGTTCAACCCGGACTTTACGCTGAAAGTGACGGGAACCCCGGTCAAACGGCAGGATGTGCAGGAAATGGTTGATAAACGGGAAGTGCCAAAAATGGAAGCATCTATGGAAAATGTCGTGGTATCTGGATACGATGTTCATGAGATACGGAAGGATTTCCCGCTCCTGTCCGAGATCATCTACTTCGACAATGCCGCAACAAGCCTCTCCCCGGAACCCGTCATCAGCTCCATGGTCGAGTTCGAGCACAACTACCGTGCAAATGTAGGCCGGGGCGTTCACCGGCTCACCCAGATCGCCAGCCAGCGGTACTGGCATGCCCATGAGAAGGTGGCCGGGTTCATTGGGGCAAAGGGTGGGGTTACCGTTTTTACAAAGAACACCACCGAGTCCATCAACATGGTGGCGCAGGGCTATCCCTTCAAAGCCGGCGACCGTATTGTCACCACCATCCTCGAACACCACTCGAACCTCCTGCCCTGGTACTCTCTCCGGAAACGCGGTGTGGTGGTTGACATAGTCGGGATCAGGGATGATTATACCCTCGATCTTGCGGCGCTGGATGCTGCAATCACGGAAAAGACCCGGCTTGTGGCAGTCACCCACGCGTCCAATGTGCTGGGCGTGATCACACCTGTTGAGAAGATCGCGAAGATCTGCCATGACAAGGGTGCGCTCCTGCTCGTTGACATGGCCCAGACCGTTCCCCACATGCCCGTCGATATCGACCGGCTGGGGTGCGACTTTGCTGCGTTCTCGGGCCACAAGATGCTTGGCCCCACGGGAACCGGTGTCCTGTGGATGAAGGATGAGGTAATCGAACCCCTGCTGCTTGGCGGTGGTGCGGTTGAATCTGTCACCGGACCTGAATTCACCCTGTCCGATGGCTACCAGAAGTACGAGGCCGGGACCGGCAATATTGCCGGCGGGATCGGCCTTGGTGTTGCGGTGGACTATCTCCAGAAGATGGGCATGGATAATATCCGGCGCCACGAGTCTCTTCTCACTGACAGGATCATCAGCGGCCTGTGCGGACTCCGGGGTGTACGGGTGTATGCTCCGGAGAAGCCGGAGGGTCGTGTCGGTGTGATCTCGTTTACCGTGAACGGGCTCCACCCCCACGAGATCGCCCAGCGCCTTGACGAGACGACCGATATCATGATCCGGTCCGGCCACCACTGCTGCATGCCGCTGATGGAGCGACTGGGTCTCCCTTACGGGACGGCGAGAGTCAGCATCGGACCGTATAACACCGTCGAAGAAGCGGACCTGTTCCTTGCAACGGTTGAGGAACTGACACGGTAAAACCGCCTCCCGTGCCGGTCCTGCCATAATTATCAGTTTTTTTAAAGGCCGGCGTCCAATAATTGAGATACTATTCCGGCAATCGTAGATTTTCGCTGGAAATGGCAGGACCTGGTATGCGACAAAAAGAACTCTTGGACTTTTTTACATGCGTGCGGGAGAAGCGCCCGCTCGTACATCACATCACGAACTATGTCACAGTCAACGACTGCGCCAATATCACGATATGTGCCGGCGGAGCGCCGGTCATGGCAGATGCGCCGGAAGAGGTAGCGGAAATGACCGGTTTTGCCGGGGCCCTCGTCCTGAATATCGGGACCCTCAATGCCGCACAGGTCGAGTCCATGATCCTTGCCGGCGGGATGGCAAACGACCGGCAGATCCCCATCATTCTCGATCCTGTTGGTGCCGGGGCAACCCGTTTCCGGACCGAGACCGTGCAGCGCCTCCTGGACGAGTTGAAAATCAGCGTTCTCAAGGGTAATGAAGGCGAAATTGGCGTTCTTGCCGGTGCCGGCGGGAAGGTACGCGGGGTTGATTCCCACGGCCTTGCCGGGGACGTCGTGAGTATTGCAAAGGACTATGCAAAGTCCGGCCGGTTCGTTGTCGCGGTCAGCGGAGCAACGGATATCGTCACGGACGGCAAACGCGCGTTTCTCGTGGAAAACGGCCACCCCCTCATGGGAAGTATCTCCGGTACCGGCTGCATGGCAGCATCCGTCACTGGCGCATTTTGTGCGGTATCCGACGATATGGTGAAAGCGTCTGCTGCTGCCCTTGCTGCGTTCGGTATCGCCGGACAACTTGCAGCGGTGAGTGCAAAAGGTCCCTTCAC
Source organism: Methanoregula sp. (assembly GCA_023228295.1). Lineage (GTDB taxonomy): Archaea > Halobacteriota > Methanomicrobia > Methanomicrobiales > Methanospirillaceae > Methanoregula. The sequence continues at coordinate 30,413 of JALOBP010000029.1, read as the reverse complement.
CTTCAAGATCGCACTCTTCGATGAACTGGCAGGACTTACCCCGGCAGCGCTTGCAAAGGGAGCAAAGATCCGCAAGGCCTGAATAATTATTTTATGCCCTACGATCTCTACGTAATCACAGACGAAACGCTCGCGGGAGGGCTCCCGCATGTGGAGATCGCCCGACGCGCCGTTGCTGGCGGGGCGGATGTGATCCAGCTCCGGGATAAAGCCCTCGACTGCCGGGAACTTGTCAGGATCGGACGGGAGATCCATGCGATCACGAAACCCGCCGGGGCACTTTTTATTGTCAATGACCGCCTGGACGTAGCGATTGCCTGTGGGGCGGGCGGTGTCCATCTCGGGCAGGGTGATATCGGGCCGGGCGTTGCCCGCCAGCTTGCCCCGCCCGGGTTCGTTATCGGTGTCTCGGTTGGTAACGCAGGGGAAGCCCTGCAGGTAGAAACAGAGGGGGCGGACTATGTGGTACTCAGCCCAACGTTTGCCACCGGTTCGAAGAGTAACGCGGGACCCGGCCACGGGCTGGTCCTCTTGGCAGAGATACGCAATGCGGTTACGATCCCGGTCATTGCCATTGGCGGTATCGGCCCCGGAAATGTCCGGGATGTAATCCGGGCCGGGGCTGATGGCGTTGCGGTTATATCTGCGGTGGTCTCCGCACCCGATATAACCCGTGCGGCACAGGAAATGCGCTCCCTGATTGGGCGGGCAAAACAGGAGATGCGGAAATGAATGGCGAGGGGAGTGCCCGGTTCGTGCTTCACGACCATACGGCAAAGCACCATCATTTCGATCTCCGGCTGGAAAAGGACGGAGTACTGAAGAGCTGGGCGGTTCCCAAAGGATTGCCGGAAGTCCCGGGAGAACGCCGGCTCGCTATCGCCGTTGAAGATCATGAGATCGGGTATATTGGTTTTACCGGTACGATCCCGGAAGGCGAGTACGGGGCCGGCACCGTCGCCATTGCCGATACCGGCTCGTATGACCTGCTTGCATGGGGGGACGACCGGATCGAGGTTATCCTCAACGGTACCCGGTTCAGCGGGAAGTACGTCCTTGTCCGGTTCAAAAAAGCGGGAGAGAATGAATGGCTGGTCATGAAGGCGAAGGAATGATCCCCTCTCTTTTCGAAGATACCAATTGGTGTTGGCGTATCTAATTTATCAGTTTCATTGCGCCCAGCGTTGCCCCCAGCACGAGGAGGGTTGCCAGCATCCAGCCGGCAAGGATGATGCCAATCCCTTTGACACCCCGCCAGCGGAAAAGCCATGCGAGCAGCACGCACCCGTACAGCCCCACGCCCGGTACCCAGATGAACGGGATGATGGTGACGATCCCGTATTTCTGGAACAGGGCAGATCGTTTTGCGATTGCATCCACCTTATCCATGTGATTCCGGAGCCACAGAGACTTTTCCGCAAAGAGGTCGCAGATGCCAAAGAATATGAAGATGACCGAGACCCCCACCGAGAGCATAATGAGCAGGACGGTAACGGGCGGGATGCCGAGAGCGATCCCGACAGCAACCGCCACCGGCTGGAGAATCAGGATCGCCCCGACAAAACCAAGGACTGCGTGGGGCAGGCACCCTGATAAGATGCCAAGAGCAAGCGGGATGGCAAGGATCCCTCCTGAGAAAAATACGGCGATCTGTACGACCTGTATCCAGACTGAACGGGATTTTGTTTTCTCCATACGTCTACTCTACAGCCAATTGTCCTGAATGGTCATAATACCCCCCCAATCAGACTATTCATTTCCCGTCACCCGGGCGAAACCGTCAGTTCCCTCTGGCACCATTTGCGGAGTGAGCATTATCCGCCGCTGGTCATATGAGGTACTGCGGTACCCCCGATGTCTGTGTATCAGGTCCGGGATCCGTCATCATTTCCGAACCGGTACATACCAAAAGGCACCCGGAGTGTGAACCGTGCCCCGCTGCCAAACGTTCCGTTCTCTTCAATGGGGATACCGGTTATCGCGAGCATCTCGCGGGAGAGAAAAAGGCCGAATCCTGAATGTTTCCCAAATCCCCTCTCAAAAAGATGGGGCCGGTCCCCGTCCGCGATCCCTATTCCGTCATCCTCGTAGATGAGGATAAGGCGGTTATCTGTTTCCTGCGACCTCACCCGGATTGTGCGCAATCCCTCTCCTCCATACCGGAGCGAATTTTCGATCAGGTTATAGAATACTTTCTCAAAAAGGGGATCTGCCAGTATCTCAAGATCCGACCGGTCAACATCGACTGTCACGCTGCCCATAGGCAACGCCCCTTTGGCATTGATAATAGATTTTTTCACGTTCTGCCATACCGGAGCTTTCACCCCCAGGTCCTGGTAATCGCGGGTGAAGGTGATCTGGTGCTCGATGCTTCCGGCCGCCTTCTCGCTCCGCCCAATATAATCAAGAAGCGTCGGATTTTCTGTCTTCTGTCTGAGAAGCACGAGGTATCCTTTGAGGACCATGAGCTGGTTGATGATGTCGTGACGGGTAATGGAAGAGAGCAGGTTGAGTTTCCGGTTTACCTGCGTTAAGGCCTCTTCGGACCTCTTCTGCTCGCTGATATCTACATAGGATGCAATAGATTTCATTGTCCCCGGTATCATGGCAACCACGGCATGCATGGTCCTGGTTATGCCCTGACTGTCAATCAGCCGGACTGTATATGTGGTAGGAACTGAAGTGGGATCCACCCGTCGTTTATGATGGTACTGTTTCACCATATCGAGTTCATCCGGATGTGCGAACCGGGTCCAGCTTACCTTCCCCTCGATTTCCCTGCGGGAAATGCCGGTCAGCTGGATAAACTCCGAGTTGGCCTGGTCGATCTTCCCGTCATCGTTGATAATGATGGTGGCGGCACCGGTATGTTCGAAGAGACTGCGATACCAGGCCTCGTTTTCCGCAAGGGCCACCTGCATCTTCTTGCGTTCTGTGATATCCTGGATGATCCCAACCATGAACGCGTGTCCGGTTGTATCGGTATACAGGGTCGATGTTGAGATGAGGGTACGCTGCTGCCCGTCCAGCATAACCTGCGTTGTTTCATTCTCCCGGGTAGTTTTTGTCCGGAACACGTCCTCGGTCATGTCCCAATGGGCCGCAGCTTGCTCCTTGCCGAAAAGATCCCAGGCCGTAACGCCAAGAATTTCTTCCCTTCTCCTGCCGACAAACTGGCATAACCGGTCGTTCACGAGAACAAACCGGTGATCGCGATCAAGGACGTAGACCGGGTAGCCGATAGTATCGATGATGGTTGAGAGGTTCCTCTTGGACTCCAGCTCGAGTTCCAGCAGCTGCATCTCTTTTTGCGTCTGCCGTTCTTTGAGGGTAAAGTGGACAACGGATGCAAAAATGAACATTCCAATGACATTAAAAGTCACCATGGGGATTGCAACATCAGTAACAACGGTAATAAACTGGTCCGGCCTGGTCACAAGGATAAGGGTATAACAGGAGATTAGTGTCTCGGAAAGCCCGATGTAGAGCACGGCAACCCACGTAGGTACAAACTGGCGCTTGTTGGCAAGGTATAAAATTCCGCCAAGAATTCCCGAGAGGATGGGGGCGGATAATCCGGTCCACATGTACGGCCCCCCCTGGGCAAAGCGGAACAGTCCGCCGATAATCCCTGAACCTATTCCGATAACCGGGCCACAGATTAGTCCGGCAGCCATTGGGCCGAGATCCCTTACATTCACCACAGCGCCATAAATCGAGATCCTGGTGAGCGTCCCGAAAATTGAGAGTATGCCAAAAAAGATGATGAGTAAAACCTGTGTGGACCATGCAGGGTGATGCTCGAATACTTCATTGAAAAACCGGCTTCGCATGAAGACAAATGCAAAGACGATGATCACACAGATAATCATGAACGATGTGACTGAATTCTGTATGATCATCAGGTCCATAATAGCGCATAGCTGAATGCGCTTATAATTATTGTTGATTGATGTGTTGCCCGCAGGTGTAGAAAAACCAAAAACCAACGCTGATGTTCCGGATATCCTTTTGAGAAAACGGCAGGGTAAATGTTCTGAAAAAACAGTGTTGCAAGCCGCCGGGGGGAATTGAACCCCCGACCTGCTGATTACGAATCAGCCGCTATGCCGCTAAGCCACGGCGGCGCAATACCTCATACTATCGGTTTTGTGCGTTAATAAAAATATGTATAAACCCGGATCAGGAATAGCCGGACAGGGAGGTGACGGTCTGGGGCCCCTGCTGCTCCTTGGGGGCGATGGTGCCGAATTTGGACTCGTAATCGGCTACGGTCTTGGTGAGCACGCCGAGGAGGTTCTTGGCATGGGCCGGCGTGATTGACACAATGGCTTTTGCCCTCGCCTGGTTCACCTGCGGGAGCTGGTGGAGGAACATGAACGTGAACTCGTCGTCCTTGTAGGCGATCTGGATCATATTGCTGTATACGGGATCGAGCGTGGGCGGAATATTAACGGATATTTCCTGGCCTGTCATACCCAGAGTGTTGCTCCTGATACATTATCCGTCTTTTCCTTCCATTTGTCCCTTGGAATTCCTCCATATCCCGCGATAACTATAATCTGTTTTATTTCCAACGTTTAGAGGAGGAGTTATTCTGGCGGATCAGAACGGGCATATCGTGATCTCTGACCTTGTCCGGGTGCATGCATGCCCGGTCCGGTTTTATTATGAACGCAATAACGCGGTCACCGAGTCCGACCGGTATGCAGTCTGCAAACAGCTCTCGTATCACCTCGGGAAACCGCTCGAAGAGGATGCTATCTGGAACGAAATTGTCACGGTCCGCCAAAAAATCGATCCCGCGCTGAAGGAATATCTCGGTATTAGTATTACCTCCTGTAACAAGCAGGAATGGAAGCCGTCAAAAGAGACTGATGTCCGGGTCTTCTCCAACAAGTACGGGCTTGCGGGTATGATCGACCGCATTACCGATGACGGCGCCTTCTCGATAATACGGGCTGCCGGTGCCATGCCGATGGGGACGTATGCTGCCGACCGGCTGCGGATCGCTGCCATTGCGCTCTGCCTTGAGGAGATGACGGGAAACGAGGTTGAAGGTGGTTACGTGGAGTATATTCCCGACGGGGTCTCGCGATATCATGCCGTCCAGCCCCGCGACCGTCGGCAGGTGATCGCCCTGTTGCACAAGTACAAATCCATCGTGGACGGCCAGTTCCCCGAGCCCCCGCTCAATGCCCCCTGCAACCGGTGCAAATACAAAGAGAAGTGCGAGAGCAGTGTCGGGCATCGTCTCTCCGAACTGCTGTGAAGGAATCCGGCCGATCTGCCCGTCATCTTTTTTATCCCGATAACTGTTTATACAATTTCCATGACAACCATTTTTTTATCCATTCTTACCCGCCAAATCATGTTCCCTGTTTCATAAAAAAAATCCACAGGAAATGTGGATCAGGTGCCAGTTCCCCGGGCATTCATTTTTCCCCCACTGACCCCCTATCCCAGGTATGGATAAAAAACCCTGATTTTCAAGAAAAATCACTTCAGGAAAATGCAATAATTCTAAAAAAAACCTGCAATGATGAAGGGGGGGTCAGTGGGGGAAAAATATTGTTTTGACCGGCTAGAGGATCTGCACAATTCCCGTTTCTGTTGATCCAGCAACCGGGATTCTTCGACAAGCATCTCCAATGGAAACGGTAGTTTCCGGGCACCTGTATGGATGAGCTGAAAACGGCTGGCAGGATCTGTCCCGCCCCCACTGACCCCCTTTTTTGGAAAAACCGGAAAAAACCTGCGGACCGCGGTTGATCTGCTCACTTCCCGGTTCAGCGAACCCTGCCACAGTCACTGCATTTTCCGTGGTGAACATCAATAGTCCCCCCGCAGGCAGTGCATGTCCAGCGTTCCCGCTCGGTCCTGACAAACTCGCGTATCCCGTCTTTCCTGATTGCTTCAAGATTATCGATCATGCTCATGCCATACTTTGTCCGGTACCGTTTGTCCAGTTGTTTCAGCCGGGAGCAGGGATACTTATCACAGGTATGATGGTACCTGCCCTGAACCTGTTCGCAGGCAAAGATAGTGCAGTTTTTGCTGCACTTCCGGTCCGGCGCATGACATCCGCCGCACCGGTTCTTCTCCCGGAGAAATGCCATGCAGATGGCACAGTCCATACCGCACGGGGCAATCAGGATGGTTTTGAACGGGTTTTTCGCTGCCATTCATGAGAATTAATCTTTCTCCTGCTAAAACCTGTGGATTCCAAAGCAGGGGGCATCTGCGGAGTCCTGTCACTTTCACCCTGCCCGGGCCCCTGCCTTTTATGCATTTTTTGAAAAACAGTCCGGATCGCTTACGAAAGGAAGTGACAACCATAACCGCATACCGTATCGAGACCGGGACTCCCGAGGGTGACGCACTGGGATTTACCGAACGCCTCTTCTCCGGGTGGCTGGAACTGGCTGAAAACAACCGTCTCTATCTCCATTATATTATCTCGCGGGAGAAGAACGAGGGGAATACCCAGGCACTGATCCGCTCATGGCTTGAACGGGGATACGATGTCCGCGTTGTGATGCCCCGGCCGATCATGCAGCATATCCTGACAAAATTCCGGTTCGAACCGTCCCGGGAATTTTTCCCGGACCAGTACGAGGATAAGGTCGAGGTCTGGCACATGCCGGGAATGCACCCTGATACGCCTGCATCATGGCAGGAATCTGCCGGGGTTTAACTATCCCCGGCCTCAGTTAAAGGATCCTGTTCCAGCAGGGTCTTCGAAATGATGTACTCGCCCCGGGCTTCGCGGGTGGTTCCGACAATGAGCCAGCGCTCGTTCCCGTGCTGCTCGCAGATCCCGCATGCCTCGATTGTCTCACCGTCAAGTGCCTGCCCGCTGTAGGTATGGGTAAACGACAGGACTTTACTGATCGATTCATGTTCGACGAGATACACCGCCGGGTTGTCAAAGGCAAGCGATGCATCGGTGATCCGTGCCTCAATGGTCATCTTCCCGATCACGTCACCCTTGCCTGCCGGGGCAGACCGGATCTCGTCGTACGAGCGGGTATAGAGGATATCGAAATATGTTCCCTCGATCTGTCCGCGGTTGAATTTCCGCATCTCGTGGAGCACGAACTGGTCATAGGTGATCTCGGGCTTACGCTTCTCGTACACTTTCCGCCACATGTCTGCCGAGAGCCCCTCTATCTTCCCGTCCCGGATACCCTGTTGTACAAGCCCCTGTGCGGTGAACCAGTACTTACCGTATACGACCATGTCGATATCCGATGTGGTATCGTCCAGCTGGCAGAGAAGTGAGCCGGTGCAGCCGATGGTGCCGGCTGGCAGGGAGAAGAGGTCTACGAGTTTCTTCACCCGGGGGTGGGTGGCAGCGATGCGGCCGATCTCCTGGTCGGGCTTGTAGATTTTTGTTACATCCGCGTACGGGATACGGTGGAGGAGGCCGGCATACTGCGGCTTGTGCCGGGCAATGAACGCATAGGCATCATCGAAATCATACTTGGTATACCGGCGCCCGGAGGGGTGGATGCGGGTACCGTCCGGTTGCGGCACATACCGGAGCACCCCTCCGATCGTATCAACGTTATCGTACGTGGATACTGCGTAGATCCAGCCATCGGCATCCCCGATAAAATCGCGCAGGCGTACGGGCAGCATACAACAAGTCCTACTGGAGTCCTTTGAGGAACTGCCCTACCTTGTCTATCTCTGCACCAGGGCGGAGGACTGTCTTTGCCACGAGATCGACAACCGTGCTTGGTGTGCCGGGGAGTCGCCCGCCATCGATTAAGAACTCGTGGGGCACGGTGCACTCATCCGGTGTCTGCGGGTCTTTTGCGCCATGGAGGTTTGCGCTTGTTGCCGTAATGGGGGAATCGAACGTGTTGATGAGCCTTCTTGCCATCTCGTTGGCAGGCATACGGATGCCGATCATCCCGGTCCCCCCGGTCAGGATCTCCGGCACGGTGTTCCGGGCAGGGATGATGACCGTGACCGGCCCAGGGAGGAATGTCTGGATGAACCCTTCCATATCCGGCCTGACACGGGCGACTGCGGCAAGCATATCAAAATCAGAGACTGCAATGGACATGGGCATGCCAAGCGGGCGCTTCTTGGCTTCGTACACCCGAATGATTGCCTCATCGGAAAATGCATCGGCACCAAGACCATAAAGTGTCTCGGTCGGGTAGATGACGAGACCGTCATGCATCAGGATGGAGACCGCTTTTTCAATAACATCCATAGTTAAAAATCACGCCCGCGGACCCGGTTGATATCGAAAACTGCCTTGCTGCTGATATGCATCACGGCAAAGACCCCGGCCTGGATGGGATCCGTTACTACAAGATCGGCATGCTCCGGAACGGTGCCTGCCATTCTCAGGGCTATGACCGGGATACCTGCATCCCTGACCCGGTCCACGGCCTTTGAGATCTCGCCACCCATGATCGAACCGGCCAGTACCAGAATTGAGGCACGGGGCAGACGGGCGACCGCATCCACGGCAAGGGCAAGACTTCGTTCTCCTACGAGCGGGATGGTATCCACCGAGATCCGTTCACCCCGGATATTGTGCCGGTCCGCCTCGTTCACGGCACCGAGTGCGACCTGCGCAACCTGCGCCCCGCCCCCGATGATGATAACACGGGAGCCGAAGATATGGCCGAACGGCTGGTAACACTTCACTTCGCGGACGGAGGGGATATTCTCAAGATCGCTGACAAGTCTCTTGTGATCTTTGACCTCGTCGCAGTCGTACTCAAAATAGAGTTCCGCAAGGCCCAGGTAAGGCCCGGAGTCGAACACTTCCTGGCTGATCATCACGATGTTGGCATCATGATCCGCAACTACAGTGGCGATGTCCCGCAGGGCACCCCGGCGGTTCTCTGCGATGATCCTGATTGCCGAGCGTTCGGGTTCTTGTTCCATATACCAGATGCGATAACCGGGGATCGAACCCGGGTTAGAAGCTTGGGAAGCTCCTGTCCTACCGCTAGACTATTATCGCAAGGACACTTCTGTCTGCTCTCTTATTTTGCGTGAATTTTAGATAAACCTAGTGCTCCCCGCCCTAATTCGGAATCCCGTCCATTGTTCATTGCCGCCGGATTCCCAATCCCGTGATCCGGAAAAAAATCTTAAAACCCGTCTGAATCCGGTCCCCGGGGGGAGAAAAACGCACGGTTTTTTTATTAATGTCGATCTTTTTAAGCGCACCGGGACTAAGTATGTACAGGAACCTGCCGTGTATGCGCGGCGTTTTGGGATTCCACCCGGGAAAGTTGGAACGGGTTTATCCGTCCATCCCCCCCGGAACATCCGAAAAGGAGTATCCGTATGAACCGTCGATCTGTCATCTGTTACCTGATAATCGCAACCTTCCTGCTGGCGCTGGTACCCACTGCCGCAGCGGAAGACACGCAGTCCCCGACTGTGATCTACCAGACCACGTTCTCGACCGATCCCCGCTGGGTGACGAACAATCCGTCATCAGACTACTGGGATTCAAACCTCGGTATGTACCACTTCGGTATCGAACCAAGCACCGGCAATTACGCCTACATCCCGGTTGACTACGAGCGGGGCCCTTTCAAGCTCGAATACGATGTCATTTTCAACCAGGTTGATGAAGGTGCAACATTCCGTCTTGGGTTCTCCGGTCAAGATATGGAGCCGACCAAAGGTCCCATGGTACTCACGCAGTTCACCAATGCCAAGTTCGGCCAGATCATGTGGCTCCGTCTCGTGACCAACAGCAACAAGATGGTTGAAGTGAACAGCCAGAACAGCGACTCCCTTTCGAGCGGCGCGAACGCCTATGAAGGTCCCACGGTCAAGTACGAGATTAACAAGACCTACCACGTCACGGTCAACTATGATGAGGAGAATGCGCTCCTGTCCATGAAGGTGAACGAGAAGACGAGCGGGAGTGATGTCTGGAGCTACTTTGTCAATGCTGCAGAAGATCTTCACGGGATGGATCGCATCTTCCTTGGTTCCAAGGGTGATTACGGTATGATGGGGATCTATGCAAAAGGGTATATCGATAATGTCCGTCTGACGGTCCCCGTATCGACCGTGGCAACCCCAACCGCAACAGTCCAGAAGACTACGATTACCACCCGGCCAACGCCAATACCGACCACTGCCAATCCCATTGGCACTGTGCCAACAGAATATGCAGAAACCACCCAGCAATCACCATCCTCTGTTATCCTTCCCATTGCGGCGTTTTCCCTCGTGGGGCTCTGCCTCGGGTTCTTCGGCCTGAAACGCAGGGAATAACCCTTCGTTTTTTTATCCTGGCCATGGCAGGTCCGGCATACCCGTGCCCGATCCCGCCCTTTTAAAATGATCAATGCTGAAAAAAGTATGGATTGTGGCTTTTATGTATGATTCCAGGAGGTTGTGAGGCTCCTCCTGATCTCTGGAGTGAGAGTGGATGGGTCGTTTCCTTCAGGGTTTACTAACATGGCGATAGTGCAGTGATTTTGTGTCTGCATTGATATCCTGTGCGGAAACGACCGGGGATGTGCGTGGATGTTCATCATTCGTACGGGTATGTGGCATTGGTACGGGGCAGGTTGGATGTAACCGGAACAATCGGACCGGGATGGGTGCCGGTCGTATATGCGGTATCATCCAGAAGCAGGGTAATCCCGCATCCGGTCTCGCCTGGATCCTGCATCCCGGCTGCCCCTGATGGGGTTACCATCATGGCTATGGAGAGCAGGACCAGTGAGAAACCGATCATGATTTTTCCGGTGTTCATGTAACATGCTCCTCGTACGGTTCTTTCATGGGTCGGTGACACGCCGAATCATACTCGTGTATCACCTTGATTACCTAGTCTTTTTTGAGGATTGATAAATATCCCAAATCACGGGAGTTATAACGTGTAACCCCGGGGTTCAACAGGAGAACCTCCGGGGTGACCCTATGAGGAGGAAATATAAACCGTCATGCCCTTATCTTCCAGTGACTAAAGCTTAACTGGCATATACCAAAAGCACCTGCCCTGGTGGAGCCCTATGGACCCTCACGATAAGTCTCCCACACTGATTGTTCCCGAAGAATCCGATTCCCTCGAGGAATTGTCGGATTATCTCGATGTCCTTTCGAGCAGCGCACGGCTACGGATCCTGAAATTCCTTGAAAAGAAGCCGCGCGATGCCCGGGCGATCTCAAAAGAGATCGAGACCAGTTATGAAAACACGAAAAAACACCTCGACAAACTGCTGAGCATCGGGGTAATTAAAAAAGAGGCAGGTCTTGGTGCACCGACCTCCAAGGGAATTCATCCGGTCTGGCAGTATTCTCTTGTACCGGGCGGGTTTGAGGCAATTATCCGGAATCTCAGTCTCTTCTCCAACACCCGGGTCAGTGTTGTCGGAAGCGAGATCTCGCAAAGGCTCGATGCTGTAAAGGGGACTATTTCCAAAGAGGTACTGGGCAATGTGCCGGCACTCATTGTTCTTGGCGGCCCGGATGACACCCGTGTATTTTTGCTCCGCGGGGATCTGATCAGCATTGGCAGGCGCGATCCCGAGAACATGGCAGCACTCCATCCGGAATCGGATGTGGTATTTTCCGAAGGCTACACCGCGGTCACCCGCATATCACGGCCTCACGGGCGGTTCATTCACAAGAACGATGGCTGGTTTATCGAGGATTGCGGGAGTACAGGTGGGACTCAGGTCAATAACAAGAAGATCGAGAAAGGTGTTCAGGTTGCTCTGCATGATGGCGATCTCATCGAGCTGGCAAAAGGGGTCTCCGGGATAAAACTTCTCATTGTAATTCCTGCAACGAGCTGAATTCTTCGTGTCTATTAACCAGATATTGTATTCAGGAGAACAAACCCGGGAATAACCAGACAATCACCATGAAGTCTTCGTTCCGCAGTTCCTGTATATGGATCGCCATCATCTGTGTCATCTGCCTGCTCTCTCCTGTGGCAGAAGGAGCGGAGCGTATCGTGGCTCCCTCCGGAGCCGAATTTGTCAGCATCCAGGACGCGATCGACTGGTCCATATCAGGCGAGACGATTGTTGTCCAGAGCGGGATCTACCTTGAGAATGTCCGGCTCACGAAGAAGATCACCCTGATTGGCGTTGATACCGGGGCAGGAGTACCGGTGATCAGTCCCAGTAACAAGGATCCCGCAATTGTAGTCCTTGCAGACGGGTGCACGGTCGAGGGTTTCTCGATCCAGGGCAGCGCCCTCTCAAGCGGGGTCCGTATCACGTCCGGCAACAACACGATTGAGAAGAACAGTATCCGCAGGAACGGGGTCGGAATCATCCTGGTCTCGTCAGCAAAGAACACTATCCGGGGGAATGAGATCACCGAGAGCGATGATACAGGTCTGGTCCTGGAACGATCGACCGGCAACCTGGTTGAGAATAATATTATTGCAAAAAACACCCTTGGGATCACCCTGGACGAATATTCCCTCTCCAATACGATTGTTCAGAACAATTTCCAGAATACCCAGAATGTGCTCTCCCGCAGTGCGACATCGATTTGGAGTTCACCCCTACCTTTCACGTTTACCCATCTTGGGGAGAACCTGAAGAGCCGGATGGGCAATTACTGGAGTGATTACCGGGGCATCGATGCGAACGGGGATGGTATCGGGGATTCCCCGTATTCGGTCAGCATCGGCACGAACCCGAAAGCGATCCGTGAATCCGACCAGAACAGCGTGGATGCGTTCCCCTTAATGGATCCAAAAGAGTACTATTCCAAAGTAACGCCGGCACCTGTTGTCCCGGTCTCTCCCTCATGGACCGTCAACCCGCCACTCACGCCCACGGTGTCGGGTCCCACACCCTCCGTGAAACCGACCCAAAGCCCCCTTCCAGCACCGGGTGCAACATCCCCGGTTTCCCTCCCGTTTAACCTGCCCGCGGTATCCCCGCTGACTCTCGGTCTCCTTCTTCTCGTGGCGGTATTGGCTGTTGCCGGTGGGGCATATTATCTCCGGAAGCGGCGTATGGCTCCAGTACCCCCGGCCGAACCGGCCCCCGGCACAGCTGGCGGTCCTGAACCCGGCCCGCATGTCGTAACCAAAGCGGCATCGGCACTGAAAAATGCGGTTGAGAAGACCCGGTCGCTTATGACCATCCCCAGTCTGAGGACCGTGCTTTCCGATACGCAGGATTCCGAACCGAAGCCTTCCGTTACCGACCAGAAGAACTACTTCCCGCGGGAACTGGAGAACAAGTACACGGAGATTACCTTTGTCGGGCGCGGGGGCATAGCGTGGGTCTTCTCCGCAATCCGCAAGACTGATGGCATAAAAGTTGCTGTTAAGATCCCAATCAGTTTCGATGAGATCACGGGCAAGTGTTTCCTCAACGAGATTGCCGCATGGGAGACCCTGCGCCATGAAAATATTGTCGAAGTGACCGCAGTAAATATCCTTCCGGTTCCGTACGTGGAGATGGAGTTCGTACCGGGTTCGCTCGAGGCGCTCGATAAGCCCCTGCCGGTCTGGAAGGCAGTCCATCTCATCACTCTCGTGGTTGACGGCCTGCGGTATGCCCACGAGCACGGGTTCATCCACCGGGACCTCAAGCCGCACAACATTCTCCTGACTGATGATGTTGTGCCGAAAATCACGGACTGGGGGATGAGCAAGGTGCTTGCCGCTGAAGTGAAAAAGTCAAGCGTTGCGGGCTTCTCGCTTTCCTATGCAGCACCCGAGCAGGTCTCGCCATCGGAGTTCGGCCGGACGGATGAGCGTACGGACATCTACCAGCTCGGTGTTGTCTTCTATGAACTGGTGACCGGCTCGATCCCCTTCGGAGGCGAGAGCATCGTCGAGGTGGGGAATGCTATCCTGCGGGAAAGCCCCACCCCGCCGTCGGAATACAACCCCGATGCACTGGCTGTTGAGAAGATTATCCTCAAATGCCTGGAGAAGAACCCGGCAAACCGTTACCAGTCCGCTGCTGAACTCCATGATGCCCTGATCGGGTACCTTGACGAGGATGATGAATGATAACCTGTTACCTGTATGGGATGAGTGTACCTTCGTCCCGGAATTTGTAAGGAGATGGATACATGACTGAAGAGAAAATTACCTGGGAACCGGCACCCTGCGGACACTGCGAAGGGTATGGGTGCTCTTATTGTAGCAGGACCGGCACGGTCGAGGTAAAAGCCCCCAAAACCCCCTGCCGCCATTGCGAGGGAGTAGGCTGTTTCTACTGCGGGTTCACCGGCTGGACGCACCCGAAGACCAAGTACGACTGACCGGGTCTTACCGGAATTTTCCTTCGATCCGCCGCGGTATGACGTAATCTTCAAAGCGCCGGGCAAAGTACCGGTCGGTCATGCCGGCGATAAAGTCCCGCGTGAGTTCAGCAGGGGTTGCGGACTCAAGATATGCCGGACTGATATGGCCGGATTCGACAAAATCGGTATAGATCCGTGCCTGCCGCCGCTCAACTGCAAGGTCTTCGAGGCATGCCCGGAACAGGGTGGCGTACATTGCCCGGACCTTCTCCCGTTCGGAACAGAGGGCAGGGTTATCGTAGATATGCCGGCGCGAGAATGATCGCAGGGCAATGAGGGCTTTTTCCACCTTACTGCTGTAGGAGATGTATCCCCTCTCCTCCGTGTCGCTGTTCTCGAGAAGGTCGAAGATGAGGGTATTGATGATCTCCCGGTTATTCTCTCCGAGAACCTCCCGGCATACAGCCGGGATCTTCGTATCCTCCGCAATCAGCCCGACCTCCCGGGCGTCCTGCAGGTCCCTGCCGATATAGGCAATGGTATCGGCGAACTTGACTACGCAGCCCTCGAGCGTCATGGGTGATCCAGAACCCCGGCCATCCGTAGCATCCTGCACCTTCTTGTCAAATGCCGCCCATGATGAGCAGGGCCGGGGGGAGATCTTTACATCGTCTGCCTCACCGTTATGGCAGAGGACACCATCAAGTACCTGCATGGTGAGATCGCAGTCTTCGATCTGGTCGAGGAACCGCACGCTCTGGACATTGTGGAAGAACATCCCGATCTCCTGCTTTTCGCAGAGATCCGAGAGGCAGGTCTCCCCGAAATGGCCGTAGGGGATGTGGCCGATGTCGTGCCCGAGCGCAATCGCCTCGATCAGGTCCTCGTTGAGACGGAGGCACCTCCCGATGGTACGCGCGATCTTCGAGACGAGCTGGACATGGATGACACGGTGGGTAATATGGTCGTTCTCCACGAGATAGAAAACCTGCGTCTTGTCGATATACCGGGTGTAGGCGCGGGTATGGATGATCCGGTCCGCGTCACGGGAGTACGGGGTGCGGATGTCATCCAGCGTCCGGTTATGACGGCGGACTGCATCGGCACTGATGGTGGCAAGCGGGGAGAGGAGTGCTTCGCGCTTTGCGGTCATAGCCCGGATGGCAGAGTCGATCCCGGGGCTGAGCGGGCGCCGGATCTTACGGGAACGGGGCATCGTACCGGTGATTCTGTCTTCATTGGCTATTAAGCGTGATGGAACCGGCTTACAACCCTCCTGACTGCGGATCCAAAGTGCAATCTTTTTCTTTTGTCCTGACCTCTGGTATTACATCGAATCTCATGCTCTTGTGCAATCTGAAAATCGTCGGGAAAATTGTTCCTTTGGCCATCTGAAGCAGGGTTGCCACCTGCAGCATCCCATCTCCCGATATTTACTGGTTCAGATTGTTTCGGGCAACCTTGTGTTCTGCAATTGCCCAGGTCTCCCTGTCGCAGGTATGGGCCGGGGGAAAAACCAGAAAGTCGACACTCACTTCAGGGTTGTTCATGCAGGGCCCTCCTTAAGACCGGGATACTGTATCCCATCCTTAAAACCTGTGCCCGTTCAGGGTTCCTTAGCGCGAGCAGATCGCGACCGTCTCACCATACTGGATGACATGGTTTTTCATGGCCCGGATCAGTTCATGTTTGTCAGATCCCGGGGCAAGATCCAACATGGTATCCAGCCCGTATACCCTGAACTGGTACCGTATCATCTCGCCCGGGGGCGGGCAGGGTCCGGTATACCCGATCGTCCCGTAGTCCGTGATCCCCTGGACCGCCATGACCGGTAATGTCGTGGTCGGCTCTTTGGGGATGCCGGCCGGAATAACCGGTAAGGGGGGGAGGTTCCAGCAGATCCATGGGGTGAATGAACAGCAGGATTTCTCGAACGGGTTGAATACCATCACCGCGACGGACGTGGCGCTGAGTCCTTTGAACCGGATACGCGGGGATATGTTTTCACCGTCACATGTATGGGCGGGCGTAAACTCGAGGAAATCCAGTGAGACGATGAGATTTTCCATCCAACCTCCCTTGTGATGGGAGAATAATAAAGTGATGCCCTTGGGCACCCTATACGTCGCATGGAGACGTGGTAATTTCCACATCTTTAATGTCTTGTGAGGACAACTGGTACGAGTACACGACCAGCACGTATCAAAGGGATAACATGGCACAAACCAATACCCAGTCCAAAAACGCAGAAGAAGAATGCAACAGCAACTGCTCCAGTTGCGCAACTGCATCCAGCTGCTCATCGGCAAAGAAGGGACAGGCCGGCCTGCCACCCAAGGCAGACATTGACGTGAAACATGTCATCATGGTCCTGTCCGGGAAAGGCGGCGTGGGCAAGTCCACCGTCTCCGTCAACCTTGCCTATGCCCTCGCGGCCCACGGCAAAAAGGTCGGGCTCCTCGATCTCGATATGCACGGCCCCAACGTGCCCAAGATGCTGGGGATCGAAGACCACAAACTCGGCGTTATGGACGATCATATCGAACCCGTCCATGTCACCGGGAACCTCTCGGTCATCTCGATGGCATTCCTGCTGCCGGACACAAGCACCCCCATCATCTGGCGCGGGCCGATGAAGATGGCGGCGATCCAGCAGTTCCTTGCTGAAGTGAACTGGGGTTCGCTCGATTATCTTGTCGTTGACCTTCCCCCGGGAACCGGCGACGAGGCGCTGACCATCGCACAGCTTGCCCCCAATGTCCGCGGAGCGGTTATCGTCACCACTCCGCAGGACGTGGCAACGCTCGATGCTATGAAATCCGCAAAGTTCATCGAGAAGCTCAGCCTGCCGGTCATCGGCATTGTTGAGAACATGAGCGGCATGGTCTGCCCCCACTGCGGCGAGGTGCTCGAGGTCTTTGGGAAAGGCGGCGGAAAGAAGATCGCAGAAGAGCTCAAGGTCCCCTTCCTTGGCGAGATTCCGCTCGACATCGAGATGCGCAAGGCCGGCGACGAGGGCCGGCCGTTCATCATCCGGCGCGGTGACAGCCCCACGTGGAAATGCGTGGACAAGGTAATGGAAGAACTCATCAGGGTTGTTGAGGGATAACGAGATGGACTACGAGCGGATTCTTACAGGCAGGGAGAAACCCCTCCCGATTTATAAGGGGGTCGTTGCTGCTCTTGAGTCCCCGCTTGCGTTCCCCGACATGCTCGAGCCGATCTACCGCGAAGCAATGAACATGGACGACGAATCGCTCGACCGTTTCCGCTTTTCTTTAATGCGCATCCAGCTCTGGGCCGACATCCACCGGAACGAGGACCTTGAGAAAGCAATGCACATCAAGTACGTTGCACAGGTGCTTGAGAAAGTAGTCTTTGGCTCGCTTGTGATGGAGCAGGCCGAACCTGCTGCGGACTGACACCCTTCCCCTTTTCCACAATGCTTTTATCGGGGATGATTGCGGGCACTGATATGCTTATCAGCCGTCCCGATCAATACTAGGAACAATCATTTCAATACCACAAACCGTTTCAGCCATCGCAGATATGAATACAAAATAAACCTGTCAATACCGGAGCAACAATGACATCACGCATGCAATCCCCGCACACAACCTGTCCGGGGTGCCAGGAAGAGGTATTCCTTGACGAGCTCGTCGGCGGCAAATGCCCGCTGTGCGGCTGCACGCTCGAGGATTTCGACGAGGCATTTGGGGAGTACGAAGGGATCCTCGACCGCTCGGACCTCTCGTGGCTCATCTTCAACTACTTCGTCTTCAAGAAATTCGTGGACCTGGGCGTGCCCCCCCACCAGATCATGGAGTTCGTCAACATCTATGAGCAGAACGCGGAGAAGCCGCCCGAGGAGTGGATCCGGACCGAGTTCACCCTCGAGATCCCGATGAACCTCCTCGACCGGATAATGCCCAAGCGCTGCACCCGGTGCAACCACTGGTTCTTCCGTGGCGGAAAGAAGCAGATCTCGGGCGACATGCGCCGGACTGCGCTTGTCACCGAGTACGTGTGCAGCAGGTGCTGACAGACATTTCCTTTTTTTATAAAACTCAGATGGTAACTAATATATTGTTTATAATTATACTCTCTCTATGCGATATGGCAGGTACAGGTCTTTTCTTATTATTATTCTGGCTGCTGCTCTCATCTGCCCTGTTCTGGCTGATACAACCAATCCTACAATTACTACTGTTTACTTCGAAAAAGGTGGTGTTCCCTTTACCGAAAACATTCACTTTACTGTGAATTGTTATGGTCATCTTGTGTATCCCGGAATGACTCCGGCAACAACGCTTCCACTGAATGCATCATCTCCCCGGGAGGTCGTCTATTCCCACCTGCCCGGATTACGGGTGCATCATCTATGAACCATTTTACCTGAATTACCGGGAAATCGACTCCTGCGATCTTGATGGGAAGATAGGAAATAATTCGTTTATCCTGCAAAACTTTGCCAATACCCCCCTGCCACCGGAGTGCACCGATATCCATCAGTTCGATATCGGTAAAGGGTATGACGAGTATTACCGTGTCACTTCGGAATTCAGTCAGTGTGAAAACAAGAGCTATGCAGCAGCTGAACTCTGCAATGACTACGTGATTCCCTGCAGCCCGGTTGAAGATGAGGAATGCGGCAACTGGATGATTGATGATAACTATGTGAAAAATTCTCCGCAATCTACCGCATGCCGTGACAACGCACATCAGCAGCTGCGTGCATGCCATACCTATCTTGAAAAGGTCGATCCATCGACAATGGTGATGTGGAAAGATCGCAATGGGCGGGAATTGCCTGCAATGCGATCCTGTGAACTGCATTTCTCAATTCCTTCCGACAATGAATCCGGGCAGGCTTACGTTCCTCCCATGCAGGTAGCGCATATCGAGATGGAAAAGGATACCGGGTCGATCTGGTGCCGGGTCATGAACCTGCTGGGAATGGAGTGTTGAATATGGTGAAACCGGGGCATGTCATCGTCGTCCTTTGTTTTGCTGGACTGCTGTTTGTTCCTGCCCCGGTATCGGCGGACGAGCTCTGGCCGACAACCACCGACATCTTCTTTGAAAAGGACGGACTCCCGTATAACGAATCAGTGCAGTTTACCGTGAACTGTTACGGGTATGGCTGCAAATCGTGGGACTGTCATCTTGATCCGGAAGATCGTCTTGCACAGAACGGGAATTATTCACCGGAACTATACTACTCTTACCATGCAACTGCAGCCACCTACGGGAGCAGGATCTATGAGCCGTATTACCATGCGGGGCGGGGTTATACGGACTATTGCAATCTTGAGGGTGTAACGAAAGGCGAGCATTTCAGTATCCTGAATTTCTCCCAGTCCCCGCTGCCAAAAAACTGTACGGATCTTAATCCGTTCCAGATGAGTGGCGGCAGGGGCAGGTACTGGAATTACACTCCCAAGTACGATGCCTGTATCAATACTACCCGCCTGGAGCGGCAAGTCTGCAATGATTACCTGACTGTCTGCGATTCCCGCACGGATACGGAATGCCATGGCTATGTCATGAATGGGAATAATTTCAAAGAAACATCCGCGTTTCGTTCCTGTGTCAACCGGACTGATGAAAAACGGGAGGACTGCAAGGAGTTGCTTCAGCCGGTTGATCCTGCAACACTGGTGATGTGGAAAGACACTCGTGATGGAAATGAGTTACCCTCCATGCGGGCATGTGAGCTGCGGTTTACAATACCCACGGATAATCCAGATCCTGCCATTTCCCCCGCCCTCGAATTAACCCTGGATCCAGTCCGGTATGCCAGTCCGGTTGAGTCCATCTACTGCTCCCTCCTATCCCTCTTCGGAGCCCGGTGCTGACATGCTCTACGAGACGTACTTCCTCCTCGCCCTCGTTACAACCTGGATAATCGAGATCCCCGTCCTCATAGTACTCATCCGTTTCGCCTTCAGGGACAGGACGATACCAATACTCAAAATCATCGGTGTCGGGCTGCTCTGCACCGCCCTCACCCTCCCCTATCTTTGGTTCGTCCTGCCCCCATTCGTGGATGGGGCCTACTACATCCAGGCCGGGGAGGCTCTGGTATTCCTCGCAGAGGCTGCTATTCTCTACCGGTTGCTGGGTCTGGACCTGAAGCGTGCCCTGGCATGTTCATTGTTCATGAACGCAGCATCGTTCCTGCTGGGACTCGTTCTTCTCTAAAAAAGGATGTGCCAGTTTTTCACATCAGTGCTGGTAATCGAATGCGATGAACTCGCCGGTCTGCACATCCACCCATGCAACCCCGGGTTTGGCAGATGCACTGGTCCGGATGGTATCGTCATCGAAGACCACTTTCCACGCCAGCGGGATGGAACCCGGCCGGGGTACGGTACCGTCCGGGACATTGTTCTTCCACCGGATGTCTGCTGAGCGGATCTGGAGTGTGTCAATATCGTCAGGATACTGCTCTTTTGCTTTCTGCATCACGGCAAAGGTGGCTTCCAGCCGGGTAACCCCCAGCTGGCTATATGTGGAGAATGCGTATTCCTGCGTGGTCCACTGGTGAGTGTACTCCACAACTTCCCCGCTCACTGCATCGACAATGACCGTGAATCCGTCAACATCGGTCGGGTAGTCCTGGTAAATACGCTCGTACTCAATAATGTACTGCCCTGCCACTGTACCTGAAGGTAAGGCAATCTGCTCGTACTCAGACCGGCTCATCTTCAGGGGCAGCTGTCCCGAGTTCTGCTCAATGATATACTGCTCGGCAATCTTCTGCGCCCGGGCCGAATCAATAACCGGGACTGTCGGTCGGTTGATATCGGTCCCGCTCGCAAATGCGGGGGTGGTATTCACGTCGATATTCTGGGCTGGCTGGGTAGTCTGTGAAGGCACTACGGTATCAACCGGACGAATGTCCGGTGATGTGGTGGACTGGGGCGGAATTGAAGAAATGAGACCCCCTGCGGCCCAGCTCATCAGGAGATACATAATGACAATGATGAGAATCCCAACACCAGCCATCAGGATGTGCTTTTTTAACCGTTGCCGCTTCTTTGCCCTGACGATCTGGTGGTATCGCTCCGGCAGGTGCGGAGTGTCAAAGTCGTCGTTTTCGTCATTGTATTCATCTGCCGCCATACCAGATATCCTGTACAGGTATTTCCCGCACGCATTTAAAAAAATGTGGATATTATGCGTGGGATTTCTTCACATTACCAGATCCCAGATCTGGAAATGCATCTGCGTTGAAATGGATATGGATCTCGATGTTCATGTATTATCTTCGTCATCCTGTTGACGCTTTGCCCACAAAAACCATGCACCAATCCCGAGAACGACAAGTACGGCAAAAGCGATAAGAATGGCCGGGCTTACCGATAGTTCAATGACGCTCGGACCAAAGGCCATATACCTTGGGCCAGGCATGGATGTCTCATTCACCTCGGCTTTGAAAACCGTGATCGGTTCCGGCGTTCTCTTGTAACTTTCCAGTGCGGTCTCATTGGGTTCTGACTGGTTTATTGCTGGGATCTCCGGGTTCGTAATAACAGTCTGGTACCTGGAATTCTCATCATCTCCGATTGCTGATAATGCCGGTACGAGTAATGCAATTCCGAACAGGAATACCAGAAGGCTGATACACCGGCCCGATGCTTTTGTTTTCAATCACGCACATCTCCATAATCCGGTTAGGGAAGGGGGGTAAACAGATTTGTGGTCGAGCACAAGATTATAAAATGCGGGGAATACCGTCGGGAAAAAACGGGGAAACCCGGTGTATTTGCCCCTGCTGATCATGCTTTGAAATCCAAAAAAAAAGTGCTCTCTGAAGAAATGATCTGTAAATAATTCCTTTGTTATCAATACGTCCGGCCGACAAGCGTAGCCTTGCCCGGCTTGCCGCATACGATGCATGCCCCGTCCGTGGCGGAGACATAGGGTGAGCGGACTTCTGTCCCGAGGATGCTCGAGTTTGCCTTCTCCTCGATGACTTCCCCGCAACCGTGCTCGCGGCACCAGTGGACCACGGCGACTTTCCCGTCGTTGAGAGCCGTATTGAGGGCGTCCATGGAATCGACGCTGACGAGGTGGGACTTCGTGTGCTCCTCGGCATTTGCCCGTATTGCTTCCGTGATCTCGCCAAGCACGCGGGTAACTCCCTCCGTTATGGTCGGGAGGTCGAGGGAAACCTTCTCACCCGTCCGTTTGACCGCCATGACTTTACCCCCGTCAAGATCTCTCGGGCCCAGTTCAAGCCGGAGCGGGACGCCCCGGATCTCCCACCAGTAGTATTTTGCACCGGGGCGCATGTCGCGGGTATCCATCTTTACCCGGAAACCGGCAGCCTTGAGGTCAGTTTCCAGTTTCTGCGCAGCAGCGAGCACATCGTCATGCCGCTTCCCGATAGTGATCGGTACGATGATTGCCTGGACCGGTGCTGCTGCCGGCGGGAGGATGAGACCTTTATCATCGCCATGCATGCTGAGGAGGGCCGCAATGCACCGCTCCGAGATGCCGTAGCAGGTCTGGTTTGCAAGCTGCTGTGTTCCGTCCTTGTCCTCGTAAGTGATCGAGAATGTCTTTGAGAAATGGGTCCCGAGGTGGTGAACGGTGCCGACCTGGAGGGTCTTGCCATTAGGCATGATTGCATCCACGGCAATGGTGTAATCTGCACCGGGGAACTTGTCCCAGTCGGGACGCTTCGAGATGGTAATCGGGATGCAGAAACTGTCGTAGAACTCTTTGGTCAGGCCAAGCTCGTATTCCACCTGTGCTTCCGCTTCCTCCCATGTGGCATGGGCCGTATGGGACTCCATGAACGAGGTTATCTCCCGGAGGCGGATGAGGGGACGGGTCTGCTTTGTCTCGTACCGGAACGTGTTGACGATCTGGTAATACTTCATCGGAAGGTCAGCATGGGAGCGGAGCCAGAGTGCGTACATCGGGTAGATGGCGGTCTCGCTCGTAGGCCGGAGGGCGAGTTTGACATCGAGCGGGGTCGTTCCCCCATGGGTAACCCAGTAGACCTCGTTCTCGAAGCCCTTGATGTGCTCTGCCTCTTTCATGAACTCCTGTTCGGGGATCAGGAGCGGGAAGAGCGTCTCCTGGTGATCGCGGTCGAGCAGATCGCGGAGCTGGTTATACACGAATTTGCGGATTGCAAACCCGTACGGGTACCAGACATAGAGCCCCTTGACCGGGTACCGGACGTCCATGATCTCGGCACGCCAGAGTATATCGTTGTACCATCCGGAAAAGTCTGATTTTGGCGGCAGGGTGCCAGTGTCCTCATCCATTTTGTAAAAACCCTCTTTAAGCTACTAATTGTATGACGATGGGCGTAATAAAAGCCTCGACGCACGCCGCGGCTGTAATAAGCGGAAGGACGAACATGAGGAACAACCGGGCAAACGCCTGTGCAGCCCCCGCGGTATCCCCTCTGCCATACCATTCCGCGATAAGTGACTGGGCGAGGAGGATCCCCAGCGCTCCCGAGAGGATGAATGCCGGAATCTCGAAGATCCCGTGGGGGATGAGCGCTGCGGCAACGAAGAGTGCTGAATGTTCCTTGCTGACGATCTCCATGATCGCGCCTATGACAATCCCGTTGATGCTCATGATGAAGATCGTCAGGATTCCAAACGATGCCCCGCCAAGGAAGAGGAGAAGGCAGGCCTCGAGGTTGTTGGCAAAGAGCTTGATAACCATATCATATGGGTTCGTGCCATCAATCTGGCCTGCGACTTCCTTTTCAAAGAGTGACATGAGGGAATCTCCGACCTCCGGGTTCTGGCTTGAGCCGACCCAGCCGACCGTGAGCGTTGTAAAAAAGAGGAGAAGTGTGATGATTATCGCATTTGTCAGAGCGGAGTTAGACATAGAGGACCATCCGCACCATGTCCCGGATACCTGGTGCAAACCCGACGACAATCATCGCGAGCAGGACCAGGTGCCAGAATGCGGTGTTCGCTTCTTTCCTGTACATTTCCATGACATAGATTGCAGGGAAGAGCACGATAAGTTTCAGCGGGAACATGACAAACGCGGTGCCCGTGGCATCGATAAGGGTTGATCCAACCACGTGCTGCTCCACGTACTGGACTGACGGGTGAAGTTCGATACCGTAACTGGTTGCGCTGGCGTCCAGCAGCTGGCCGAAGAGGAGCGTGATGTAGAGCGGGTCAGCAACATATTTCCACGAGAGGATGTAGCGCATGAACGCCCAGACAATGGTGGTTGCGCATAATGCCATGAATGGGATGATGGCGAGGATGAAGAGGTCGACGCCCTGGTGGGTCGTACTCCACGCTGCGAGGACAAGACTGCTGACAAAGAGCGCAAATGTCCCGGTACCGGCATAGAACTTATTGAAACTGCCAATCATCCCGTGTTTCTTAAGGTACAGGGATATGAACATCATGCAGACGGTAAATGCGAAGAGCACGAAGTAGATGAGCGGCGTGATCAGCAGGAATTTTAATGGGCCTGTGATCATGCCGGTATCTTCGATGACCCGCATAACCCCGCCAAGGATTACAAACGGGACCGTGGCAAGGATGAATCCCTGGTCTATTTTGAACCCGATATCCGCAAGCCACGTCGATTTCGAGAGCCAGAGATAGAGGAGATACACCGCTGCAACGAGGATAAGTGCGTAGGTGAGGGTATCCACGATATTGTATGCCTGGCCCTGCGTGATGGGATCGATGTAATATTTGTATATGAAATCACTAACCATCCATGATCTAGAATGAGTGCAGATGCAATAAAATTACTTAAGGAGAAGGGTTTTGACAAGTCCTTGTGGATGCAGTTTCCCCGCGACGTGGTGATTGGCCACGACGTGTACGGGCAGATTCCCGCAGTCTGTGCTGACCTGAAGCTCGGATCCTCTGCACTCCTGATCTCGGGCAAGGATACAATGGGGCTTGCCGGCGAGCGCGTCCGGGCAATCCTGGCAGCGCACAACACCGTGACGTCATTCGTGGCCGGGACTATCAGCCCCACGATCATAAAGGATGCGGAGAGTGCAGCGCAGGGCGCAGATTTTCTTGTCGGGGTGGGGGGCGGCCGGGTGATCGACACCGCCAAGATAGTGTCCTACAATCTCGACATTCCGTTCATCTCCATCCCTACCGCGGCTTCCCATGACGGCATCGCCTCGGCCCGCGCATCGGTTCCCGTGGAAGGGGGGCACTCGTCTCTCGAAGCCCAGCCGCCGATGGCAATTGTGGCCGATACCGGGGTCATCGCGTCTGCTCCCCACCGCCTCCTTGCGGCCGGTTGTGCGGATGTGATCTCGAACTACACCGCCATCCTCGACTGGGAACTCGCGCACCGTGTGAAAGGTGAGCCGGTGAGCGAGTACGCGATCGCGCTCTCGAAGATGACCGCCGAGATCCTGGTGAAGAATGCCGCGGACATAAAACCGCACGATGAGCAATCGGCCCGTTTCGTCATCAAGGCACTGGTATCGAGCGGCGTTGCCATGAGCATCGCCGGCTCTTCCCGCCCGGCAAGCGGGGGAGAACACAAGTTCTCCCACGTGCTGGACAAGCTTGCACCGGGTAAAGCCCTGCACGGTGAGAGTTGCGGTATTGGCACTATCATCTCGATGTACCTGCATGGCGGCGACTGGCGCGGCATCCGCTCGTCCCTGAAGATGATTGGTGCCCCCACTACCCCGGCTGATGTCGGGATTGACGATGCAACAGCGGTCGAGGCACTCCTGATGGCAAAGACTATCCGTCCGGAACGCTTCACCATATTTGACATGGGGCTGACACGGGATTCTGCCGTGAATCTCGTTGCAATGCTCTACAAGGAATAAGGTGAACGAAAATGGCAGAGACAAAGACAAAAGTGACCCTGGTCGGGACGGTGCTCGCAAAGGCTGGTGTCGAGTTCATCTACGAAGGTGAGGTTGCGGAATGCGATACCTGCAAGGTGAAGAAAGCCTGCAACAACCTCCAGAAAGGGCGGAAGTACCGGATCATGACCATCCGCACTACCCACCATGAGTGCCCGGTGCACCTGAACGGGGCCACGGCGGTCGAGGTGATGGAAGCACCCATATCGGCACTCATCAGTCCGGAGATGGCAATCGTCAACTCGAAAGTCAAGATCGAGCTCTCCTGCAACAAGGCCGACTGCAAGAGTATCGCCCTTTGCCGCCCGGATGGGGTGGTTGACGGTGAAAAATATATCGTCACCGATGTACTGGGCAATGCACCGGATATCTGCGACAAGGGCCGGTCGCTGAAGCTGGTTGAGCTGAAACCGGCGTAGGATTCAGATTTGTTTTGGATACCCGGGGTGCGTACAGACTTTTTTCTGGTGCATCAATTCTGATAAGTTAACGGGTGGTGATAAAATATTACGAGAGTGAAAAATTGTGATCAACTTGACGCGTACAGAAAACAACGTATGGTTTAATGAAAGACACATGGGTCCCAGAAAATCCAAATGATACCGAAAAAACCCTAAAAAGAAAATGTTCCAGTAATATTTAATGATAAAAATCAGGCAAAATATGATTATTTACCCGGTGTTGAAACCGGTGTTTACTCTGGCGTAAATTTCGGAAATATTTATAAAAAAGTTGGTCGAGTGACGAAACCCCAACAGGGGCAGAATAATGAAAACAGGATACAAAGTGGTTATCATTGCATTATTCCTGATTATCGGGGCCGGGATTATTATTTCCGGTGTTTTTCCAGTTCTATCACTCACGCAATAGAATTTCAACAACCAGCTAAACCGGTTATGTCAGGGACTATTTCGGGAGAGCATGTGAGCGTTTATCTGGGGACATTCGGAAATATTTCGTTTAACGCGCCTATGCCGGAATCCCCTCTGTCTTTACCCGTATACAAAGGTGTCCTTGGTCCCGGGGATCTCATTGATGATGATTTAGGACCCTCCATGGGCGATGGGATAAATGTTCCATCCGAGAAGGATGCACCTGGAATAGCGATTAAGGTTCTTGATGCGTATGGGGGACTTCCCCCGGATGCGATTCTCACGGGTGCCTCGACGTCATATGCAGAATCACTGAACAGTACGACCTACGAATTACAGAGAAGATATGCTGAGGATACTATGGTATTTTGGCAAAGACATTTAAACGGCCGCTATATCATGGGAGATACGGATATTATCCGGGTATTATTAGGAGATAATGGAAATCCGATATGGGTTTACAAAGAATGGAGAACATATACTTACGTCGGTGACGTTCCGGTCATTCCTGTCGAGAAAGCGATTAGGAAACTGGAAGAGGGTGACACGATCAATCAATACTTGGATTCCAGAGAAGATGTCACTATTCATAATATTACCTTGGGTTACTATGTTAAAGGCCTTGAAGAACAGGAAATTATCGTAGAACCTGTCTGGATCTTCTCCGGTGAAACATCAGAATCTGCCGTGTCTTTCAAGGTCTACGCCCGTCAGTTCACAAACTTTACCTCAACACCCCCCTCAGGAGCCGTGCCCCTGACCGTATCCTTCACTGACACATCAGATGCCTTCCCAGTGAAATGGTACTGGGACTTCGGTGACGGCACAAACTCAACCGAACAGAACCCGACTCATGTCTATGCAACGGAAGGCACCTACAATGTCTCGTTACGAGCATGGAACGATCTCGGCAGTGACACCATTGTTAAACAAATTGCGTGAAAGCCGGGATGCTCACCCCGCCGATCCCCAACTTCACGGCAACCCCGCGGAGCGGCATGGTCCCGCTGACGGTCGTGTTCAACGACACCTCGACCGGTGGACTGCCCACGCTTTGGTACTGGACCTTCGGTGACGGAGCCGATGCGGCAGGACCGAACGTCACGCACACCTACACCACTCCTGGCAACTACACGATTGTGCTGGAAGTTGCCAACTACGACGCGGATGTCTTCGAGACAAGGGTGGACTACATCACCGTCCTGCCTATCCTGGCACCTATAGCCGACTTCTCCGGCAGTCCCACTTCCGGCAATGCCCCGCTGAGCGTGCAGTTCACGGATCTCTCAACGGAAGGACCCACATCATGGGCATGAGACTTCGGCGACGGCTATGTCTCGACCGAGCAGAACCCCGTCCACCAGTATGACGTGTCCGGCACGTACACCGTGAACCTGACGGCAACCATCGATGGAGGCAGCAACACAAAGACGCTGGCGAACTACATCACGGTTGCCAATCCGGCCAACCCGATCACGCTCATCGACCAGCTCATCGTGTATGTCAACAACCAGAACAATGTACCGAGAGTATTCAAGCGGCTGCTGGTCGGAGAACTCTTCGATGTCTAACGTTCCCTCAACCAGAACCGTCCCGGCGATGCAGTGCTGGGAATGAAGGTATTCAAGCTCACGGTCAGCTACATCAGGGGATGGCCGCTGACTTCAGGACAGGCTGCGACCATGCAGAACTCGGCCGATGCAATCATCGAGGCGATCGACCTGACTGTGAACCAGGCAGCGATCGACCAGACCAATTCGCTATCAGCGGATGTAAAGAGCCTGAATCTCCAGCGGTCTATAGAGCGGCGCCTGTTGCTACAGCTCGATGGAGTGGTATTCGGCCTTGAAAGTGCAAAAGACAGGACCGCGGTCATATACCTGAACTCGTTCATCAGCACCGTAAGAGCGCAGGACGGGAAAAAGATCCCGCACGACAAGGCGGTTCAGCTGATTGCAAAGGCGCAGGCGATTATCACTACAATCAATCCCTGATCCGAACCTTTTTTCCGAAGTTAGAAAATAGATCTGTTTTCTGGTTTCACCCGTGGAACGGGAAGTATCCCGCAAAGCCATAAAGTAAAGTACAGAAAATCAACCCCCCTCCCACAATCACCTGGACTATGAGCATCCCGAAATTTACCGGCACGAACGGGAGCGAACCCCGGTTGACCTGCCGGGCTACGCGGTACGCATCATAACCCGCGGCGATCCAGAGCAGGACGCCCGGGACGATGTAGAAGATGAGCCCGGCTGCAACCAGAACCGCGAACAACAGCCCTCTTGCATATCTCCCTGCATAGTTCTGGCCCATGCCCGGTAAGATGAGGGACATGAATGCTGTCTCGGATGGGTCGACAAGGTTCCACTGCTCTTTTGGCGTACCGGGTTCAATGAGAGAATACTCCCATCCGGGTTTCTGCGCAGGTTGTGACTCCCCAGCCAGTAAGAACGAGGATATTATTTTCAGGTTCTCCCTGTCACGAAACGGGTTATTGTGTGTTTTTGGGAATACTGATTCGAAATCCGGAAGGATGATTATCTGGCTTATGATGGTAACCTTCACCCGCGAGGAACTCATTTTTTTAAGAACGAAGGTAATCCGGCTCTCTGGCCCGGTTAATCCTGAGAAACCGGATCCCCCGGAGTCTGGATTGCTGACCCGAGCCACAATCGTTCCTCTGTTCTTGTCGAACCCTTCAATCTCGCGGAACGTGAACTGCTGGAGGGCGAGCATGCATGCATCGAATGCCCCGGTCGAACGGGTGGCAGAGGATGATCTGACGCTCATCCAGATAATCGGTATCTCCTGCCTTGTCCGGACTCAGTATTCTCAATTCTGTTTCGCTTCAATATAATGAGTGGATATTTCAACCGGCATTCTCGGCTGCCATATCCTCAACGGAAGGCGCGACATCGCACCCGGGGGGGTTCCCCGCCTACCCCCTCCCCCATTTCCGGCCCGGTCGGTTCCCACCCCCCTGGCAGGGGGGTGGGGGGGTTGCCGGGGAACCCCCCCTTGCCCGGCCGCAAAACTCGCGGCCTACTCAAATCCGGGAACCCTGCGGACCCCTTTGTTTCGTCTGGATCTATGTACGCAGCTCCGCCCGGGACGTGTCCGTCACTCACCTTTGGGGGGAGGGGGTTGCCGGCCAACCCCCCCGCCTCCCGGACTTTAAATCGCGGGAACCCCCCCACCCATGGCCTGGGGGGGTAGGTGTGGACCCCCCTTCCCGGGCCGGGGTTTTCTCCATTTTCCTGTTGTATGGTGAGTGTATTTATTGCGGTTTTACGTCAGACTGGCACTGAGAAGTGATGCGTCGGGCTGGACCTGGGGGGGAGGGGGAATATGCGCTAACTTATCGCAAAATTTTTCGACGACAATGACGGATAAGAATACGCACCGAACAACTGGCGGATCCGTTTTCGATTGCCTTCAGCAAGCCCGTT
>JALOBP010000028.1 GCA_023228295.1 Methanoregula sp. | reverse complement strand
CTTGATCTCTTCGCGGTTGGCAGGGGTTATCGGCTCGACAACACTGGCACAGTTCTTCCGGAACTTGTTCACCTGACGGCGGATGGTCAGGTAGTTCTTTCCCGGTAGTGTTGCAAGATCGGAAGCACGGTACACGTATTCAGCGTGGTTA
Organism: Methanoregula sp.; assembly: GCA_023228295.1. Lineage (GTDB taxonomy): Archaea > Halobacteriota > Methanomicrobia > Methanomicrobiales > Methanospirillaceae > Methanoregula. The sequence continues at coordinate 33,172 of JALOBP010000028.1, read as the reverse complement.
CGGTCAGAAAGGAGATTTATCCCGGGGCATGATTCCCGCATCCATACTGCAGTCTCTGTATCAATAAGGACGAGGGGTTCATGGTCACAAACGTCAGAGGCAAGGCGGATAAGGGAGCGGAGCAGGGCAGGATTGCGGGGGCCGATCGGTGCACGGAAGCGGGTTATACCGTCAATCGTGCTTGCGAGGATGACATTCTTCTCAACATAGGCATACTGGTACGCAGCGTAATGGTTCCAGCAGACCATGTTGGTGAAGGTATTATCGCTGTGCACCTGCGGGTACAGCGCATAGTGTTTCTCGAAAAAGGCCCGGTCCGCCAAGGTCACCGCCCGGAAATCCTCCTGTGTCAGCATCTGGGATCACCCCGGTAGAGCAGGGGCACATAGCCGGCCATAGGGGCAAAGCCGAGCTGCTGGTAGAACGGTTCAGTCTCCGGTTCAGCAATAAGAGCGATCCAGGTGAGACCGGCTTTTTTACACGCATCGACCAGGGTCCCGACAATCATTTTCCCAAGGCCGGTCCCGCGACAGGCGGGAAGTACCACGAGATCCTGAATATACCCGTCCGAGATGCCATCCGAGAGCACACGCCCCATGCCAACCGCTTTGCCGTTCTTCTCATGCACGGCAACAGCAAAGAGAAAACTTCCCTGGATAAGGGTTGGGATCTCTGCTTCGGCGTACTCCTCCTTCCACCAGCCGCCGGCGCGATACAGGTCAACAATCTCGTGCTCGTCCCATGACCTGACCAGCCGAACGATAATTTCAGATCCCATGACAGGTACCTTGCTGCATAAAGTTTACACGTGACAATCCTAAATATCCTTGCGGATCGTGCAAAAGACCCAAAAGAAGAGATGGGAACACAAGATGCGTAATCAGAAACAAACGGTGCGTTACCGGCTTTTCAGCTGCGCGATCGCAGTATCAACGATACTTCCAAGCCCCTCGATATTCCAGCGCTCGGAATCAATGACAAGGTGGTAGATTAAGAGATCATTGATGTCGATGTTGTAATAAGAGCGGTATCGACCTGCTTCGCATACCTCTCGCTCAAGGGTCAGCGCCTCGGCAGTGCGTTCATCAGTCACCAGGTCACGGGTGGCGATACGCTTGATCCGGCAGCCAATCGGGGCATGAAGCCAGATCTTCAAATCTGCCTGCGGAACCATCCAACCCGAGAGCCGGCCTTCGACAATGATGTTATCCTGAGTTCCCGCAATCTCTTTCTGGCGGGCATCGATCATTTTGTCATACGAGGGATCTTCCTCGGCAAGACGGCCGAACGCGGCCAGTTCCATATTATGCTCACGGGCAAGCTGGCGGAAAACCTCGCCTGCCGAGATCATATCAAACCCGTGGTGTTCCGCTAAGTACCGTGAGAGTGAGGTTGTCCCGCTGCCGGGCAGACCACTCACGGTGACCCGCATCAGAGGCCCCCGATATTCAAGGCTTTCCGGATAACCTGAGAGAGCGTGATGGAACATACCATGTACCAGAGGATCCAAGCCGGGATAATCCAAAGGGCCGGGGCGTTGAGGGCAAGCGTGCCGAAATAGGGCAGCGTGATGGTACTTGTCGCTTCCGCAAGCCGGAACAGGAGCCAGAAGAAGATAGGCACAGTTAAGATGAGGATATATGCCATGGGTTTGAACTGCTGCTGGGAAAGTTCGAGCTGCTCCTTCATGACCCGGTCCCTTCTGGCATCCAGTTTCTTGATCTTCTTTTCATCCTGCGAGAGCTGGGCTTCACGGTACTCGGTCTGGAACTCCTTCATCCGCGCCTGCGATTCGGTCATCTTGTCGTAATCGATGGTATACTTCTGAATGATCGATGAGTAGAGACCGGTAAAGGCCGAGAGGATCACGATAAGAATATAGAAGGGAATACCAAAGCCATCGACAATCGGCGCAAAGGCGGTGTCGATACCCTGACCAACGCCAAGCCTCAGCCATTCGATACTGTAGGAGATCATCATGAGCATCATGAAGCCCATAGCAATCCACATGCCGTATTTGTCCCAGATCTTTGAAAAATCCATGAATTCACCGGAGGACGTCTGCAAGGTCCGTGCTTGAGCGTTCGAGCAGGAAGTCCGCGTTTGTTATTATCCTGATAGTGCAGCCGGTCATCATCGCATATGCTGCAGCAATGGACCGGTTGAACTGCTGGTGTTCTGCAATAGCGCGGGACCCTTCCTTATCACGTGCCCGCGTATCATCAGTAAGCCTGCGCATGAGGATCTGGTCATCATCAGTCTCGACAAGGACAATGATATCCGGCATGATCTCCCGGAGTACCCACTCCGGGAGTCCTGCCAAGTAGCCTTTGGATGTTTTCACGGAAGCGTGAGTATCGATCAGGACATTTCCTGATATCTTGGCAATGGCCTGACCGGCGCTCTGCTGCAGTTTTTTCTGCACGACCCGGTCAAGCATTCGCATCTGGTCCCGGTCCTTAACGATATTCTCGCTCTTTGCAACCTCGAACATGAACGAGCCGAAATTGATCGACTGGTACTCGATGCCCGATTCCCTGAGCTTCTTCAATGCCTCATTGATGACCGTCGTCTTGCCGACACCCGGTACTCCGGTGATGATGACTTTTTTTCCTGCCATCCGCATTCTCCCTAAACTAATTACTCTTTACCAAAGAACGTCCGCATGAACGGGTACATTTCCATGATCTGCTGGCTTGCGATCTCCTCGTAGAGACGGTAGGTGATACTGACCGTTAAGAGAAGACCGGTTCCACTCACGGACCCAACGACACCAAAGAGGTTTGCGACGACACTGAGAATACCAATGAAGACGCCACCGATGATGGTGACACGGGGGATATACCGGTCAAGGTACTTCTCGAGCACCTGCGGGTTTCTGCGGTAGCCAGGGATGGACATGCCGGACATCTGGATCTGCCGGGCGACATCCTTGGAGTCGAGCCCGGCGGTCTTGATCCAGAAGAGCGCGAAGACCGCACCTCCGACCACCATGATTGTCATATTGATTCCCAGACGTAAAAGCACCTCCCATGGCGCATGGCCGAGATCACTCAGCCACCACATCCAGTCGGATGGGCCATTCACGGGTGCAAGGAAGTACATGAGGCCATTCTGGGGAGTGGAGCCGTCAAAGGTTCCGAAGAGGGTAATCCCAACATTCGAAAGGAACATCCCGAGCATCTGGATATTTGCCAGAAGCACCATCACGAGGATCATCGGAAGAACGCTGGCGTAAATGAGTTTGACCGGGAATCTTGCCCGTGCCCCGCGTATCTGCGCGTGAGCTAGCGGAATTTCAATCCGGGTGGATTCCACGTAGACGATAACAAGGAAGATCGCTATTGTAGTAATAAATGCGAGGAGATCCGTCCCGAAATACTGGAGGAAATTACCCCCATCAATAGCGATTTGAATCAATCGCGGGAAGAAACCAACCGGGTACTGGTCGGTGACCGGCACCCAGTTGATGAACCCGGTAATGAGTGCCTGCGAAATACCTGCAATGATGAAGAGACCGACACCGGAACCGATACCCCACTTGGTCACGACTTCGTCCATGAAGAAAATGAGGACACCGCCAATACAGATTTGCAGGAAGATGATAATGGAAACTGCAAACAGGTTGCCGCCAAAGAACTGGCTGGCAATCACCGGATCGGGTTGTATGAAACTCCCCACAAGATTTGGGGCGGCTTCAATGACGATCATGACCATGACGAGGATCTTCTGGAGCCCCATGTACATGACCTGACCGCGCGTCTCACTGGTGTCAATGTGCAGGATATCTGCACCTTTTAAGAGCTGGAGTACGATGGATGCGGTAACGATCGGTCCGATACCGAGATGAACGATAGAACCGCTGGCGCCGGCAAGAAGTGCACGCCAGGCCTCAAAAAGGTCCTGGGATGACTGGGTAATGCCGAACAGCGGGATATTCGTCAGGACAAAATACAGGATTAATATGCCCAAAGTCCAGAGGAGTTTGTTTTTAAAATGAACATGTCCCTCAGGGCTCTTGACTGCGGGCATTGCCGCGAGCAGGGGTTCCATTCGATCCAGCAGGTTTCCCATTGTTTCACCAAAAATAACTAAAGGGGGAATTCACGCTCTATACTACGAGCGCTTTGCCACCCATTTTCTCGATCTTTGCCTTCGCAATCTCAGAGAAGCTTGAGGCGGAGATGTTTATCTTTTTTGTGACTTTGCCGCTGCCAAGGATCTTCTCGATCCCCATATCGGCGACATTGATCGCAACTGTATCCCCTTCCTGCTTGGCGATTCCCTGTGCAAGAAGCGACGGTATAATCTGATCCAGTGCACCGACATCGATTGCAACAATATCGGTAGTGGTCTGGTTGTAGAACCCGTTCTTACCGAAGACGGGGCCGCCCATTTCCTTATACCACTTGACAAAATGGTGGGCGTTGATACCGGCCCGGCCCCTGCCGCCACGGTTTCCTGCACCACGCCGGTTCTTGTGGGTACCGCCACCGCATGTCCGCGATCCGCGGTATTTTGAACGCTTATTCGTTGGCATTCTCTTCACCTCATCTTAATGAGGAGAGTGTTAATCTCCTGGCCATAATACCCGAGCGCTCCACCCTGGGGGAAGGTACGCTTGGTGGTCTTGTATCCCTTGCGCGGGGGGTGAAGGCGGAGTACGGGCTTGAGGCCCGGTACGTCGCGCAGCTTCGTCTCGCCGCTGGCAAGTGCTTTTGCAAACTCTGCAATACTGCCGTAGGTAGAGTTGGACTTGATGTACTCATCCGTAAGCGGTGCATCCCCGATAATCCTTCCGCGGGTCTGCAGGAGGGTCTCGACCGTAGGTGCATCCACTTCGCCGAAGGCCACATAGTCCTTCACCTTGCGGATCATACCGAGGTTCTCGGGGGAGTCTGCCACGAGAACGCAGTGGTTGATATGGTGAAGGCGCAGCATCTTCAATGTGTCCTTGATATCCTGGCGGGTCTTGACAACCCCACGAACCTGAACAACAGCGTACATTTACTGTAACCCCCCGGTCCGGATCATGTTGGTGGCCTTGAGGGCGTTGAATGTCGCCTTTGCAAAGTTGATCGTGGTGCGTGTCTGTCCGCGGGCGAACGTCCAGGAATCCTTGATACCTGCAAGTTCGAGAACTTTCCTGCTGATGTCACCGGTGACAAGCCCTGTCCCCTGCGGTGCAGGCTTGAGGGTGACCTTGACGCTGCCGGCCGTGCCGGTGACCTGCATGGGGATTGAGTGTGCAACATCGCACCCGCATTCCCAGCTGCCACAGCCACGCTTTACCTTGACGAGGTTCATCTTTGCCTTTACGATCGCCTTCTTGATTGCGTCGCCGACCTGAACATCCTTGCCCTGGCCAAACCCAATGTACCCGTTCCGGTTACCGACAATAACGACGGCACGGAATTGGACACGGCGGCCTGAGTCGGTCATCCGCTGCATCATGGCGATGTCGAGGACTTCATCTTCGAGTTCCGGGAGGAACGCATCGACAATTTCAGGTTCCTTGATGGGCCGGCCGCTCTCGAGTATCTGGTCAATGCTCTTGATATCGCCGGAGGCGACGAGTTTGCCGAGACCGGTGACCGGGCGCCATTCCTGCTTTTCGTATGCCATGTTATACCAGCTCCTTCTTGATGGCGGCTGCCACCTGTTCGACAACACTGACGATATCTCCAGCATCCTTGTTGTATGCCGCGATATGTGCACCCTTAACCCGCTCATCGGATGGGAGGATCTCCTCGCCGTGAGGGATCTCGAGGCCGGCTTCGACAGCACCCTTGAGCGCTGCAAAGACCCGGGCTCCCGGGGTTGCACGGTTCAGGCCGATATCCAGAATTGCGCTGTCATACTGGGCTTTCTTTGCCTTGGCGGCAAAGAGCATGCCGGTGAGGTATGCTGCGGGGGTGTTGGATGTCGATCCCTTGTACCCGTATTTCTCAAGCTCGGCAGAGTTTGCTGCAACGAGTGTCCTGTCGCCTTCCATCTCTGCGGTGACGAGCTGGATGATGATGTGACGGTTGGTCTTTCTGACAACCATCCGCGGTACGTCGGCTACAACGAGCCGGGTCCGCTGGTAGTAATCGGTCTTGCCTTCCCTCCGCCTGCGGAAGGGGACAAAATACCGTGATCCTGTCGCCATGTTACTTCATCCTCCCCTGGAGGATCTCCATCTGCGCCTTCATGTGCGCAACACTCCTGAACTGACCGCCTGCCGCCTTCCGGTAGATGATGCGGTACAGGTGCCGGTCAATAGTTCCGACATCGCGGAGTTCAACGAGGGCTTTTCGTATTGCACGGATCTTCTGGACCCATGCGGTCTTGCTCGGGTTGCGGGCTCCTGCCGCACCCTTCCTCTTTCCAGGACCCCTGCGGTGGCCATACGAACGCTGGGCAATACGTGCCCGTGCTCTGCCACGGCTGACACCTTTCTTCTGGTGGGCCTTGATGGCGCCATCGGTGACAAGCCCCCGTAAGTCCTCGCGCGAGATCGCGTTCTCGATATCGGAGATACGGGCCGGGTCAAACCAGACGCGGTTAACACCGCACTTTAAGATTGCGGCTGCGATGCGTTTCTGGCTCGCGACGTCACTCATTCTTCTTCACCCCTGATTTGGTGGTCTTCTTGGCCGGGGCCTTCTTCTCTGCAGGCTTATCTGCAGTCTCTGCCTTGGGCTTGGCTGCTGCCTTCTTGGCCGGGGCCTTCTTCTCTGCAGGCTTATCTGCAGTCTCTGCCTTGGGCTTGGCTGCTGCCTTCTTGGCCGGGGCCTTCTTCTCTGCAGGCTTACCTGCAGTCTCTGCCTTGGGCTTGGCTGCTGCCTTCTTGGCCGGGGCCTTCTTCTCTGCAGGCTTCTTCTCTGCGGCAGGTTTCTTTGCCGGGGCTTTTGCCTTCACAGTGCGGGCGTTGAGGACCTTGAGGCCCTTGCCAAGTGCTGCTTCCTGAAGTGCGACACGTTTTTTGTCGCCAACAGTTGCTGCAATCCGGACTGCCTGCGTCTTGGGATCGAGTCCCTCGAGCTCCTTTATGGTAGAAACAAGAACTTCGAAGAAGCCGCTCGGGTGCATGCCACGAACTGCGATTGGGCTGCCGTAACCTGGCTTCGGGAGGGCTCCCTTTGCCTTCTTCTGCTCCCTCTGCTTGTTGTGCTGTCCGCGGGGCTTTCTCCACGAATCAGAGAGCTGGCGTTTCTTACCGTATCCGTCGCGTTTGAAGCTTGCGCCCTTGTCAACGCGGACCTGGATCAGTCTTTTGACTTCTGTTGCCATTATCTTCAGCCCCTCTGAATCATGTAGATGCCATCCTGGAACACGCGCGGGTCGCGGTCGCGGATGTGGGTCGCATGTTCGATGTTGGCTGCGGAGGTCCCGACCAGTTCGCGGTCGATACCAGTCAGCACAACCTCGTCATTTGCTACCTTTGCCGTGACACCAGTTTCGATACGTGCAAACCGCGCCTTCTTCTCACCAAGGAAATTCGCGATCTCGAGCTTGTTGCCCTGGAGTTTTAGCTGGATCGGGAAGTGGCTGTACACCACTTTCATGCGGTATTCGAATCCATCGGTGACGCCACGGATCATATTCTTGGTGTGCGCTTCGAGCGTGCCGACCATCGCGACGATCTCCTTTCTCTTGGACTCAGTTGCAATGGTGACCTCATTTTCATCACAGGTAACGGCTACCTGCGGAAAGTGGACGTTGCGGGATAACTGCCCCTTAGGTCCCTTTACACGGAGCTGCATGCCGTCAAGCTGGGCTGTGATACCCTTGGGAATTGTGACTTTTCTCACTGCTGACATTATTGCACCTCTTTAGTAAACGTACCCGAGCAGTTCGCCACCGATGCCTTCTTTTCGGGCCTGCACGTGGGAAATTACCCCACGCGAGGTCGAAAGCATAAGAAGCCCAAAGTTCTTGCCGGGCAGGTACTGCTTCTCCCAGTACTCCATTTCATCGAGCTGTACTGAAAACCGCGGGGTGATAGCACCGCAGCGGTTGATCCTGCCCGTGAGGTTGACCTTGAGCTGGCCGCCTCTTCCGTCATCGATGAACTCGAAGCTGCCGATATAACCGGCGTCCTGCATGATGCCAAGCATCGCACCGAGGAGCTTGCTTGCGGGTTCGATGACGCACACGGACTTGCCGGTGTCGCCTGCATTTTTCAGGGCGCACATCCCGTCTGCTATGGTATTGAGTCGTGTCATTGTGCCATCACCTTAGCTCATCTTCTTGAAGCCCATCCTCTGGGCCCATTCGCGGAAGCACTGCCTGCAAAACATGATATGGTATCTGCGCACGAGCCCCTGTTTGCGCCCGCACATCTTGCACTCGTTCGCACCGCGACCGTAGATCTTCTTCCTTTCTCCTGCCATTAGCGCACCTCGACCTGGTACTTCTCCCTGAGGAATGCAATTGCATCCGTCTTGTTCACGCGCTGTTTTGCCGGGAGTTTCTTCTGTGCCATCTTCCTGCGGGTGATCCGGATACCTTTGCGCTCGAGGACGACATTGACATCCATGCCGTAGATACCGATCTGCGGGTCGTAGGACATCCCGGGGAAGTCCGTATGCTCTTCGATACCGAACGCAAAGTTTCCACTCTTGTCAAACTGGCTCTCGAAGATCGTCTTCTGGACGATCGTGAGAGCGGTTGCAATGAAATCGCGGGCGGGTTTGCCACGGAGAGTAACCTTGCAGCCGATAGGCATACCTTTCCTGACGGAGAATGCCGGCTGCGTTTTCTTGGCAATACTTCGGATCGGTGTCTGCTTCGTGATCGCCTTCATGATGTTCTCGGCTTTCACAAGCTTTTCGCCGGCCTCGCCGACACCCATGTGAACGACAACCTTGTCGATATAGACATCACGCATTGAGGTCACGCTTCATGCCCCCATTTTGCTACTGCGGAGGTCTTGGTACCGACCATGTAGATGTAGGGCGAGACTGTGTCGAACTTGGTGCCGGTCTCATCCTCCAAGATGATCTTGTTCGGAACACTGCCGGGCACCTTGATGATCTCAAGGATGCGGGCAACCTTGCCGGAGTGTTTACCCCCAATGATCATGGCCATGTTGCCGACCGCGAATGGGAAGTGCCCGACAATCTTGAACCGTGATTCGGGTTCAAGGGAGAGGATAATCGAATCCCCGGACTTGTAGGTGTTGTCTGCAAGCAGGTTGGAGCCGTCCCTCATGTTCAGCTGGACCTTGCCACCTGCAATAGTGGTCTTGTTCTTGATCTTACATAGCCGGGTCTTGGCTGCCTCGGCGTCGATCTCAATAGAGACGTGCCTGCCATCATTGCCACGAAGAATACGGTAATATTTACCAATCTTGGGCAGGGCGATGATGTCGAAGATGCCAACACCCATTTTGGGGTCACGGCATGGTCGTCCGTTGACGATGACATCTTTCTGGCGGAGGACCTGCTTGATCTCCTTCATGTTCCGCGCAAAATCCATGTGGTCGCGGAGCCAGACTGCAATCGGCATCGCATTCGCATTGTGCGGGCCGGGTGCGGTCTTCGTGATGAACGTCGTGGTCTTTTTTGCAATGTGCCACGAGCCCGGGGCGTTAAGTCGCTTTAAGTGATTTGACATTATTTAAGCCTCCCCGAGTTTTGCCACGCGGCGCTTGTCTGCGAGGTTCAGCTTGGTGATCTTGACGTTGGATGCATCGACTGCCCGGGGAACTTCCGTTCCGTCTACCTTGGTGTTTGATACACCGTGAACAATGATCTTGGACTTGCTCGTATCAACTGCATCAACGAGACCCTCGTCTCCGGCGAAGTCGCCACGGGTTACCTTGACGGTATCTCCCTTGACGACACGCAGGGTCTTCTTTTTGTATTGTTCCTTAAGCTCCGTTGAGAGCGGGGCGTTGAGGAACTTGGTATTGGCGTGGGAAGGTGCGGTATAGCGAGCCTTTCTCTGTTTTCTCGGTTGTGAACTTTCAATTCGTACCATACTGCACACCTCATACGATGATGGTCGCCATGGACCCGAGTTTGGGGAACCGTTCTGCGACTTCACGCGCAACCGGCCCCTTGATCTCGGTTCCCTTGGGCTCGTTCTTCTCATCGACTACGACAACCGCATTGTCATCGAAAGAAACCCGAAGGCCACTTGGCCTGCGCATCTCCTTCTTTGCCCGGATGACTACCGCGCGCACGAGCTTGCGGCGCATGTCCGGGGTACCTTTCTGGACGCTGGCCGTGCAGAGATCACCGAGACCTAACTTGGGCTGACGGCGCCTGACACCATGGTAGCCGAAGACAGAGATGATTTGTACGGTCCTCGCACCAGTGTTGTCGGCGCACGGAAGCCTTGTTCCGGTCGCAAGACCTCTCGGGGTCTTGGACTGCTTTGCCTTCATGGCTGCTGCACCTCCACTACGACAAAAGTCGTGCTCTTGGAGAGCGGCCTGCATTCAGCAATCTTGACCATGTCGCCAACCTTTGCCTGGATACAGGGGGGGTTGTGGGCATGGAGTTTCGAACTGCGCTTCTCGTACCGCTTGTATTTGCGGATATAGTGCAGGTAATTCCGTGCAACTACGACCGTTCCCATCATGCGATCGCTCACGACTTTGCCGGTGATCACCTGGCCGCGCACCGGTAAAGTGCCGTGGAACGGACAATTAACGTCCTTGCATTCCGCGCCGGGAGCCTGAACGTTTAATCCAATGTTTTGTGCCATTATGTTATCCTCTTCTTTTCGTGCAGGTTGATCCTTCTTTCAGGAGCCAGAACCATAACGGAGCCATCTATCTCTACAAGTTGTCTGCCGGGAAGAACCACACGGAAGGTGCTGTGCATCTTAGGGATGCGCTTTACCCCCCGCGTGGTCTCGATGACCAGCAGGTTTTTTGTTTCATCGATGATGGTTCCGTTGATTCCCCTGTGTGTTGGGTTTGCAGCTCCTGATACCAGAATGCCAAGGCCGATGAGTTCATGGCCAAGGACATTCTGGGAAGAGATCATGCAGTTCTCCTGCGGTTCTGCTCGGTCATCAAGCGGGCAATGGTGCGTCGGAGTTCACGGATGTGGCCGGGATTCTCGGTTGCGCCACCCGCACTGACTTTACCGTAGTGCTGGACAAGTTCCATCCGGAGTTTTCCCATATTTTCCTGCAGTTCCACATCAGAGAGCTGCTGGACATCCTTGGCCCTGAATATTGCCATTACTGTTCCTCCCCTAAGTTTTCATCGGGAAGGGCCGGTTCTTCAATGTCCGCGTCACCAACGGGCGTGACGCTGGGCTTGGATGCCGGGCGTTTCTTCTCCTGCTCGAGAATCTCGAAGTGGTCGGGCAGTTTCGCGCCGCCGGGCACAAGCTTGACTTGGACACCGATGACACCGAGTTTCTTGATTGCAACAGCGTAGCCTTTTTCGACGATTGTGTTGCTCGGTTCACCGCAGTGCTTGATGTAGCCTTCGGTGAACTTCTGGGTTCTCGCACGGGCACCGGTCAGTTTACCGGCAATAACGACTTCGCACCCAAGGGCACCGGATTCCATAACCCGGCGCAGGATGCTCGTTCCTGCCTTGCGGAAGTACCAGCCGCGCTCAAGGGCGTTAGCCAGCCGTTCGGCCATGATCTGGGCGTTGAAGCTGGGATTATTGACCTGCTGGACTTCAATCTGTGGGGATTCGACACCGTAGTTCTGGGCAAGGTCTAACGTGAGCTGGTGAACCAGCTTGCCACCCTTACCGATAACAATACCGGGCTTCTCAGCAAAAATGGTGACCTGAGTCCCAAGGGGAGTCCGGGCAATATCCATACCGCCGTAGCCTGCGCGTTTGAGTTCCTTTGTCAGGTACTTCTCGACACGGGCCTTGCGTACACCCTCCTCGATGAATTTTCTCTCAACTGCCATATTATGCCACCTCGCGGACTATGATCTCGAGGTTCACGGACTCACGGACTTTCGGGGTTGCCCGACCCATTGCACGGGGGAAGAATGCCTTCTGGGCACGCCCGCGCTGAGCAGATGCATGGATGATCTCGAGGTTCTCTGCATCAAGACCGATGTATTCTGCATTCTTCTTGACCGATTCAAGGAGACGGATATATTCCCTGGAGGCCTTGACCGGGAAACGTCCTGCATCCCAGTTGCCGGGAAGGCCGCGCTTGTGCGCAACATTCCGGTTGAAGCGCCGGAATGGTACTGCCTTCTTGAGCTTGACAACCTCGTGGAGGTACGCGATTGCATCGTTCACGCGCTGGTGCCTGATAAACCCGGCAATCTCGATCGAGTGTTTGGGAGACATGTTCAGCTCGTTGGCTTTTGCTTTTGCAATAGTGTCGCCCTTGATTTTGTTGGAGTAATCTATTCGTGCCATGTCCATCACTTCAGCGGAACGTACTTGCTGCCTCTGGTTGCACCGATACCGGCACTACCATGAGAAACCCTCTTTCTGGTCAGGGCGAATTCGCCGAGATAGCGGAAGACAGACTCAGGCTGGAATTCTACTTTGATGAATTCCTTGCCATTGTAGATCTCGATGGTCTTGCCGACCATTTCCGGCATGACGATCATTTCACGGAGGTGAGTCCGGATCTTCTCGTCTCCTTCGCGAATCTTCGCGAGGAGAGTCTCTTCACCGCGGGAGAAACCACGGGTGATCTTGCGGCGGGGACGGGCGGGCATAAGGGGGAGGAGTTCAGAAATCCCCATCGCCTTTAGCTCGTCGATCTTGTAGCCGCGATAGGTGAACTCCTCACGCCGTCTTGGCATTCTCTTCTGTGTCTTTTTAGGTGCTGCCATTACCCATCACTTCCTGCTCTTTCCAGTCCTGCGTGCAGCCACGGATCCGACAGTCCTGCCTGGAGAAGTACCCCGGGCAACGGTCTTGGGCCGGCCAGTGTGCTGATGTCCACCGCCACCGAACGGGTGATCGATGACGTTCATTGCGACACCACGGACGCGGGGCCAGTTGGATGCCGTGTTCTTCATCTTGTGGTGTTTGTTCCCTGCTTTCACAAACGGCTTCTCAACGCGGCCGCCACCGGCAACAATACCAACGGTTGCACGGCAACGATGGTTAAACCACTTGGTCTTACCGCTGGGCATCCTGACACCCACGCGGTCGCCAATCTTGTCAACAACGACAGCCTGAACACCGCTTGCGCGGACAAACTTGCCGCCATCATTCGGGCGTGCCTCGATGTTGCAGATGTAGGTACCGGTCGGGATATTCTGGAGGGTAAGCGTGTTGCCATTCTTGACATCTCCGCTGGATCCCCAGAATATTACTTCCCCGATACCTACCCCTTCGGTTACAAGCATGTAGACCTTTGCGCCATCCTCGAGTTTCACGAGCGCAATGGGTGCGTTGCGTGCCGGGTCATGTTCAATGTCAATGACGGTACCGGTGATCTTCTTCGTGTCGTCGCCGATATGTTTCAGCTCGGCCTTCATCCGGTGAGATGGTGACCGGTATGTCGGACCTCCCTTACCGCGGGATTGTGTTGTGATTCTATGTCCCATGTTCCCCACCTACATAATGCCAAGCCGGCTGAGGATTTCTTCAGCGGCCTTGTCGTTCTCAAAGCTCACGATTGCCTTCTTCTGGCCATGCGTGTTCATGAGCGTCCTGACACTCCGGACCTTCTGGCCGAATGACTTCTCGATCTCGCGCTTGACGTCGTCCTTGGTTGCCTCGCGGGTGACGAGGAACTGGAGCTTGCTCTGGTTCTCTAAGAGAACCATCGCCTTTTCCGTGACAAACGGGTACTTAAGGGTCATTTACCTTCCCTCCAGACGTACAAGTGCGCTCTCGGTCCAGACGGTCAGGCGACCGGCCTGTGTACCGGGTGCAAGGTGCTCGACATTCAGCTGGTCAACTGTGACCACATCGACACCAGCGAGGTTGCGGGCTGCGAGCAGCGGCTTCTCTGCAGTGACAATCAGCAGGCTCTTGCGCTGCTTGTACCGGCGGCCACGCATCTTGCCCCTGCCGGCTCGGACCTTTTTACTGTCCTTTGCGCGTACGATATCGTTATAGACACCAGCAGTAGTCAGCGCGGTGATGACATCCTTGGTCAGGCTGATGGTCTCGAACTTGTCTTCAATGACGACGGGTACTGCGCCTTCGTAAAGGTGGCCGCGCCCCTTGACGAGCTCTTCGTTCACGCTTGCGGCAACTGCCGAGCGGAATGCCTTCTGCTTCTCCTTCTGGTTGATATCCTTGATCAGGACCTTCTCAACCTTCGGCGGGTGTGCCTCACGACCACCCTTGGCCTGCGGGACCTTGGCGGCACGGGAGCCATTCTTGAGACGCGGAACGTGTGATGAACCGCGACCACTTCCCCAGCCGACTGCTGACGAGCAGATACCTGCAAACGGGTATGTCCCGTGTGGCTGCCGTCGGGTGCTCTGGAGTGCCATGACTGCCTTCTTGATCAGATCGGGGCGGTACTCTTCCGAGAAAATCTCAGGAAGATCGATACTCTTGGTAACTCCGCCATCCAGTGTTTTAACCTGTGCTTTCATCTCTGATCATCCCTGCTTGCTCTGGACGCTCACAAACTGAATTGCCGGCATCCTGACGACATGTTCTCCAACGCGTATTGCCGGACGGATACGGATAAGCCGCTTTACCGGGCCGGGAATTGAGCCTTTTACCAGCACATACGGGTTCCTGAGAACACCGTAGTGGAGGAATCCGCCTGCTGGCGTGATCTCGCTTGCGTTCTCGGAAAATTTCAAAATCCGCTTGTTGAACTCAGTGCGCTGCTGGAATCCCATCTGACCGATCTGGGGAACTTCCCACCGTACATGGTGGGGGTTCCAAGGTCCAAGAGTTCCGATGTGGCGTTTCTTGCCGCCGACTGCGTGCTTGCGCTTGCGCAGGGCAATACCCCAGCGCTTGACAGCGCCCTGGGTTCCTTTACCCGTGGTGATTGCGGTAATGTCCGCATAGGCACCGGTCTGGACAACGTTATTGAGGGTTACATCCTGTCCAAGGAGCCCAAGGGCGAAGTCCAGTTGTTTTGCGACGTCTGCCCCGCCAACCTTAATCTCCATGAGGTCGGGGACCTTCTTGGGAACACCGGTCATCGTTGCCGGCTGGGTGTAGGAAACCGCGTAGATCTCGGCAATGGTTCCTGCGGCTGCAGCGTCAGTGATTTTCTTCCGGGCTGCTGCCCCATCATAGTTCTTAGGGAGGGTAATACGGCGGCCAAGGATCGTATCGAGCTGGTCGGCCCATACTTCGGCAAGTGCGTGTTTGCCGTAGGTATCTCTGGAGTAAACGCGGATGGCTGCGACCTTCATAGAAGGTACTTCGATAACGGTGACGGGCACCATGATCTCCTTGCCTTCGGTCGGACTGCTCTTGTGATCGTCCACCATGACAATATGCGTCATACCCACTTTATATCCGGCAAAACCCTGCAGGATCGGTGCGCCCTCGTAGATTGGCCACGATTGGTACTTCGGGATTGGACTCTTTGCACGCTTTCTCGGGCTGAATGCAAGAGAGCCGCGGCGTGGTCTGTTGATTTTTGGCATGTGTTTATCAATCCTTTTTGCGTGTAGGTTATTCTCAAGTGCGACACGAATTTTTTTTTAAATCCGAGATTGTGTGATAACTTCGCTGTTAAGCCAACACGCGACACGGGCATTCCGACAGTCATGAACCACGCGGGAGATCCCTGTATGAGGGAGGTTTACCCGGATATGTTCGTCCTGCCGGTTTGTCCGGTTACGGAGATGCGAAAGAGATTGGCTCTTGCACCTGAGCCGGTTGTGCACCGGCATTCCTGTCTCGCGAAAGAAGATCCTGATAATGACGCATCCCCGGTTTGGGGGAACGGGCTCGTTGCACGAACGTCGACCCATGCGCGGAAATCAGACCCACTCTGTCAGCCTGTTGTGACGAATCACAACTCCTTCTCGGGACCCATCCCATGGGGATGGGATCACCAATCGAGGGCTACCCACGGCACAACCGTCATCCCTGTGTCTGGAGGCACGGTTCCGCCGTTAGCGGGATCCATAACAGGGCATTTTATCCTGCTAGTGCAGAGGATCCGCTGAGGATAACCTCATATCGGCTTCCTTAATTATTGCATAAAAGGAGATATAAATATATGCCAGACCATGACGGGTTTGGGCAGGTTAATTCCGTTATGATTGAATTATCCAAAGTAAATTTCACCCTGATCCGTGATATAGACGATAATATCCTCACAGACCTGGCGCGCCTTGCAGCACTGGGACTTCGACTCGCGTAACCGGTTAATGAGGGAGATCGTATCATATTTCACTTTGATATTGATCTTTTCGGCTTCCCGGAATACGATTGCCGGTACTTCAAAGAGATCCGTCCCGGTGGGGATTGTGCAGAGGTGTGTAGCATCCAGCGTGTACAGGAATTCAAGAGTCTCCTTTGCCCGCCGGATGTTCTCCATCGCACTCTTTTCTATCGTGCAGACATTGGCCTTGGATGTCGAGATAACGTCAGCGATCTGCTGCTGGGTCAGCCCCTGCTTGCGGTACCGGAGGACCTCCATCTGGCGGTCGGTGAGCAACCCATCTTTCATAGTACCAGATTTTATATCTGGGCTTAAACACTTTTCGTTAACTTCCACCCGCGCCATAAACGAGATGGGAGGAAACGTATTCTGACTTATTTCCGCGAAAAAGACTGGTTTCACCCCAATTTTCTGACGAGAAGACATTTCAAAATGTTTATAAGAATCCCGGGTCATAATACCATGTTAAAAAAAATATCGAGGTGAATTAGATGGTTGTTAAAGTAGGCGTTGCTAAACTCGGCAACATTGCAAGCGGTGTTATGGCAGAGCTGCTTCTCGACGAGAGAGCAGACCGTGAAGACATGCAGACATTCATGGCGACCAGTGGAACGAAACTCGAGCCGGCAGATGTTGACCGTGTAGTTTCCAACCTGAAGGCATACCAGCCGGACTTCTGTATCGTAGTCTCCCCTAACGGGGTTCTTCCCGGCCCGACCGGTGCACGCGAACAGCTCGCTGCAGCAGGTATCCCGACTATCATCATCACAGATGATGTAACCACGAAGAAGGAGTGGGAAGGCGTCAAGGCGGACACCAAGTTCGGCTATATCATCATGAAGGCAGACTCCATGATCGGTGCACGCCGTGAATTCCTCGACCCCGTCGAAATGTCAGACTACAACGGCAACCTTGTCAAAGTCCTTGCACTTACGGGTGCATTCCGCAAGATGCAGGTTGCTCTCGACAAGGTAATCGACCAGGTCAAGGCAGGCAAGAAGGGCACAGAAATCGAGCTCCCGAAAATCATCATGACCACCGACAAGGCAGTCGACGGTGAGTTCACCAACCCCTTCGCACTTGCAAAGGCACGCGCAGCTCACGAGATCGCCATGGCGGTTGCAGGCCAGAACGTCAAGGGTTGCTTCATGACCAAGGAATGGGAGAAGTATATCCCGATCGTTACCAGCGCTCACGAAATGATGAGAGTTGCAGCAGCACTCTGTGACGAAGCCCGCGAACTTGAGAAGGCAGGCGACTGTATCCTGCGCCAAGCCCACAAGAAGGACGGCTCACTTGTCCGTAAGACCAAACTCGTTGCAAAATACGAGTAATTTTTTTTTATTTTCTCTCTTTTTTATAGAATTTTCCAAGGTCTTCGGGAAGTGTCATTATTACCGGTTCAAGATGAAGACGTTCCATGAATGCAGAATCACTCGTGGATGTAGGATTTGGATTGATACGGGAGATCAGCGAGCAGAACGCACAGAACCCGTTATCTTCCCCGGCCTTGTCAAAAAACAGCGACATGTTGAACGCATGTGTTCCCAGCCTTCGGTAAAGGGAGAGTACTTCCAGAATACCCCGCGCCAGCAGATCGATATACGGCTCAAACTTATCGATTGAGGCAATGGGCAGGATACCCCGGACTTCACGTTCTCCAACAGGAACGGCATGTGCAGACCAGAGGATTTCATCACCGAATAAGTATCGGTCGGATGCCCGCTCATCCTCGCACACTGCATCCCAGTAGCTCCTCATATGGTTTTTGCGATATGCTAGACTGGCAGAGATATATTGTTCAACTATCCGCGACGGGCGGGACTCTGCAAGCCCCTGCATGTGCGGGTGAAGAAGGCTTGCACCTGCAGAGGGAAGGAAATTCATATTGATGCTGGCATAGATCCGAGCCGGCATGAGAGCATGAGTCTGTCCCCGAAGTGCATCTGCGATCTGCTGCCGGCTGAATGTCTCGGTAAAATGTTCCCGGGTAATTACTGTCACGACATGACCTTCCCCAAAAGGGTAGAGATTCGGGAACGTCACACTCTCTCCGATCTGGATCCTGCTCCCATCTGGAAATGTGGGTGTGACCTCCAGCACGGCATTGCGGCAGAAAGGGCAACCGACAGGTATTACAGGGATATGCAGGGTCTGGTCAATATTGCGCAGGAGGCGGTCCGGGCTGATCCTGCATCGGAGACCGGTCAGGTTCTCTTCCCGGTATTGCAGGATGCCGCGGGGTGTCGTAACTTCGGTGACCGAAAACATTGCTCTTCAGGGTACTATTATCCTGCGGGATACCATAGTGGTTTGCCCACAAATAACAAGATAGCACCCGCTCGTTTGCTAATCGTGCAATAAAAAAATTTTCAAATATCTGACAGGGATGATCCGGATTTTAGTTTCATCCCTGCAGGTATTGAGCTCTTGCGCTTAAACAACGTACTTGCCGAGCAGGCGGATGGATGTGGTCATGTCGGGACCGAGTGGTGAACCGAAGATGATCTGTGTGACGCCTGCCTTGGTGAGATCCTCGCACTTCTGCTTGACCATCTCAGGGGTTCCTGCAATGGTGAATGCATCGATCTCTTTGTCTCCGACAAGTTCCCCAACGCTCTTGAAGTCGAACTTCCCGAGTGCTTCCTTGATCTTCGCAACATTGTTCAGATCGAGACCGTGGCGGGTCAGGAGGTCGGGCGGGGAGCCGGCTGCAATGAATGCGGCAACAATCTTTGCTGAGTTGCGTGCCTTCTTCTCGCTCCGGTCAATGGACATCGCAGTGTATGCACCGATATCAAAGTTCTTCTTGCCTACCTTGTCGCAGGCTGCCTTGATAATCGGGATTGCAATGGCGAAATCCTTGGGGTTGGATGCGTTGATAAGTGCACCGTCACCGATTCTTCCGGCGAGGTCAAGGACCTTGGGGCCCTGTGCACCGATATATACCGGGATACCCTTCTTTCCAGGGAGGGTGACACCGGTCAGCTTTGCACCGTCGTAGTCGAAGAACTTCATTCCTGACTTCTTGACTTCTTCACCGGCACAGAGCTTGCGGATCTGAACGACAGCTTCTTCGAGCCGTCCGACCGGCTTCTCAGGGGTGATTGCCAGCTTCGGGAGGGTGGAGAGGTCGCCGGGTCCGATACCGAGGACTGCACGTCCATCGGAAATCTCATTCAGCGTGCAGGCAAAGGATGCCATTGCAGCTGGGGTGTCGGTAAATGCGTTCATGATACCCGGACCCATCTTGAGGGTCGTGGTTGCCTGCGCAATGGCGGCAAGGGTGGGGTAGCAGTGGCGGTTGTTGTAGTGGTTAGTGATCCATGCAAAATCAATGTCTTTCGATTCAGCAAGTTTACAGAAGTTAACAACTTGCTTTACGTTGACATTTCCAGGTACGAATTCAATTCCATATGTCAAGGCTTGTTCACCTCATTGAGTATTACCGTACACGCGTTTAAATAAATTATCATTTTATGCTGGCACTCGTAAGCGAACTCCTCCAAAATGAACTGATTTTGCGCTGTTCGTTCTTAAAACCAGAGATAATGCCAATCAAGCCAAAGAGAACGCAGGGGGCTAGCTCCATTCTGGCAGGCATTTTGGGGTTGTTGCCTTTTTTAAAACCCTGTAATGGTCACAGAAAAACTATTTTTCTTCGGGAACTATTATCCTATAAGATATTGAACTCCGACTGTGTACAGGTACTATCACAGACATAAGTGACCGACGGGGTCATTACTGGTTTTACAGGATTAGGGTATGCGGATCGTTGCAATCGGACTGGGAGGGGCAGGATGCCGGATCGTTGATAGTCTCTACTCAACGGACCGAAAAAGCAGTAAAGTGGCATGCATACAGGGGCTGGCAGTTGATGTAGACGAGAAGACCTTAAAACAGCTCACAGCCCTCCCTGAAAGTTCTCGGTTATACTTCCCGGCCATGGATCCTGAGATATCCAACCAGGATCGCGGCACTGAACCGACGGTCTCAATAGATATTAACGATATCTTATCCAGGATCCACAACATTGAGTCCGGGGAAACTGATGCGATATTCATCTGTCTTGGGCTCGGGGGAGGGATGGCCGATATTGCCCCGCACGTCATAACCAGCCTGCGCTCATCCCTCGTGGAACCGGTATTCGGGTTGGTTACGCTGCCCTGCCTTGCCGAAGGGGAGAAACACTCTGCAAAAGCTGCCGATGACATCGATATCCTCTCACCACTCCTTGACGGAATGATCCTTTTCGATAACGAGACATGGTACAAAAAGACCAAAGCACTGAGAGTAAAAAGGGCAAAAAAGGAAAAAGGATTTGCCGACATGCTGGGACTTGCCCAGCCCGAACCGGAACTGTCCCCGGAACTTGCCACCTACCAGCTCCTCAATGAGGGCATTGTTCGGAGGATCAGCCTGATCCTTCGTGCCGGGGAGTTCAGAGCAGACGGGGGCATTGACCTTGCGGAGGTTGTACTGGACTCCGGAGAAGTGATCAACACCATGAAGGGGATGGGATTCATTACCATCGGGTATGCAGTAGAGCGCCTTCCCAGTAACCCACTTGCATTCCTCTCTCAGTTCCGGCCGAAGGGCGTATTCGAGGAGGAGAACAAGAAAAAAGCTTCCCGTATTGTGGATCTCGCAAAACAGGCAATATACCACGAGATTTCAACTCCCTGCGACATGACCAGCGCCCACAAAGCACTCGTCCTGATTGCCGGCCCCTCGCATGAACTTTCCATGAAAGGGTTTATGACGGTCAGGAAATGGATCGACCGGAGTATTGCCGGCCTTGAAACACGTTCCGGAGATTACCCGATCCTGAATACCAAAAACGTTGCAATCATTATCATGCTCTCGGGTCTTGAGAATATCCCCCGCGTTGGCGAGCTCCGTGAGATCCGGGCACAATACTCGTCGTGGTCCAAGAGACGGACCGGCGAATCCACGGATTTTATAGATGATGCGGGCGCAGGTGTATCCACGCACCATGGGACGATCCGTGATGAGATGATAGTCATGCCGGTCGGAATGAGAAAAGCAGAGAACGGTCTGCCCCACCAGCAGGAGCTCCCGATGACAGAGTCAGCCGATCATCCCCAAAAAGCTGGACCGGCGATCCGTGAACACGCACTGGATATGGCACAGATCAAGAGAAAAATCCCGACGATCACTGAGTATCCCACCACCCAATCCCAAGTGGAGGCGACACTATCTGGGGTAGAAATGCCCCAGAAAACCACGCGTCACCGGGTAATTGTCAGCAACGATGCCGGTTCATCATCCCAGACACAGACACAGGCCCCCAAATTACATACGCATCAGGTTGTCCCAAAAACCGTTGCCACCACGCCGGTCCGCGAGACCGGAATAACGCAGGGTCCGGGAATTTCCCCACCGGGCTCCAAGGATGCGGCACGTCAAAGAATCGAACGGGAGCTGCAGAAGCAACGCCTCAAGGCAATGGCCGGCCGGGGAAAACAGGCAGAAGTGGAAGTCCCTGTGGAACCCCCATCGTATCAGGAACCGATCAGGAAACGGCATGAGATCCATATGAAACCTGCCACACCCCTGCCGGTCATACCTGATGAAAAGCCGGTACATGAACAAAGGACCGTAATCATTTCGAAGCGGAAACTTGTTTCCCGCCCGGTGGAACCATCGGCTCCCGATACCGAAAGAGTAGAATCCACTCCCGATGATGGGGCGGGAACCGCCCCCACATCCATAGAACAATATCCTCTGGAAGAGGACAACCGCGATCTGACTGTAGTTATCAAGGATACACAGGTACGGGCAAAAGACCGGGTTTTTGAAGGACGCGAGATACAAAAACCAAAAACCGCACTGGCAAAGGATGCTCCTCTCATCCACACCAGCCTGAAGCCCAAAACGCAGGCAGGAACCAGCCGAAAAGATCATCCGGCTCATGAGGATGAAACACATGAACCGGATCAGCCGGAGAAAAAGCAAAACATGAAGGGGAAAAAACCGGAGGATATTTCCTGGATCTGATCAGCGGTCACCCAGCACTTTTGCAAACTGGATATTCCCTGCGCCTATCTCGGTTCTGATCTCTATCCCGTGCTCAACGCAGTTTCCAATATAATTAAGCCCGCTGAATGCGACAATGGAAAGCCGGTATGGGTTCGGGGGCAGGTTGAAAACATGGCTGCCCATGGAGACCGGGAAGATAAAACCGCAGGCATTCATGAGCCTGATGGTCTCCTCAACCCGTTGTTGCGCTGACACGGGTACTTCCCGGACATTCGCCAGGGTGATTCCGGTCCGCGACTGGGTGTATTGGGAAATCGATGTCAGTCCGGAGGAGATGAATAACTCAAGGGGATCGATGGTTGTTCCCCGGTACCCGATCAGATCCCTAAACTGCTTCGGAGTCCCGTTCTCGATCTCAAGCCGACCCCCGAATGCCATTTTTACCGGAATACCGTTTCGCTGGAATACCCCATCCATGGAAATACTACATATGGTGATGAACCCGACATAGCCGGGAGGGATCCGCGGGTCGCGATCAATTACCTTGTAGGAGTTGAAGAATCCGCATCCAATCTTTGCCACATTATCGAAAATCGCTTGTGCCTTCTCAAAAGACTCCTCGGGAACCATTGAGAGGTTGTAGGCAACATCCCCCGTGCTGGTAGCGGGGTCGAAGGTGCTCCGGTAGGCCAGGCGTTCGAGCTTTGAGATGATAAAACCAATACGGTCATCAACTAGGGCATTGTCAGTCTCAGTCATTCCCGCAGGGGTGAGAATCCGGCCCTGGTTGCCGATTTTTTCGGTAAACCCCATGGTATCGAGGTAGCTTAGGTAATACTGGACCGCACGGTCGCTCAACACAAAACCCCGCTCGGCCATCAGTTCGGAGAGGCGTTTTGCACCCATGGGATCCTGGTGCTCCCGGAGAATCCGCAGTATTTCGATATATTTTCGTTCCGTTCGAATCATGATCCCTTCGCCTCCACGGCACCGTGACTGTCCTGGTACCGTCCCGCATACCCATGGTTTCCCTCCCGTATCTCATGAAGGATCATCTGAACAATCCGGTCGTCTTTGAGAATATGGATATCTTCACCCCCCATATTGGTGAGGCACAGGGTCAGCTGGCCACGAAAGCCCGGGTCAACATACCCTGCACCTAAAAGCACCCCGCGGCGCCCAAACGAGGACCGGCACATCAGCGTCCCGGCAAGGTCTGTAGGAAGTTCCACCCATTCGGTAGTCGGGACGAGAGTACAGATCCCCTGGGGCAGCAGGCGATCCGATGCTGCACGGAGATCGTACGATGCCGGCTGCTGGGATTCCTTGTGATACGGGGTGATGATGAGTTTGCCCGGTCCCTCGTCCAGGTCCAGGCGGCGGGTAAACTCTGATGCGGATAAAATCATTGAGTAGTTTGTCGGTAGAGAATACTTAATATCTTTTGATGTAAAGAAGTTGGGAAGGATCCATAGGGTAGAGGATATCCTCTTGGGCTTCGAACCCAAGGACGCGGGTTCGATTCCCGCTGGGTCCGTTTTTTATTTTAAAAGGTTATATTTCATCCCTTCTCAGGATATGCCGGTGCTTCCTTCCGCCGAGCATGCGGATGGCTACGAAAAGGATGAGAATAATTACTGCCCCGGCTCCGATTATTGCAATCAGGCCCCAGTCAAGATTCTTCTCAAGGGTCAGGCTGACAGATGCGGTTGCATTGCCTTGGATTACCTGTTCCATGACCGTTGCCGGTACATATCCTTCCTTGGAGGCGGTGATGTTCAGGGGTACATTAAATTTCACATTGGTAACCAGCTGGCCTTGCTCATCGGTAACCCCAATGTCAGCCCCATTCACTGCAATGGCCGCATTCGGGACGATCCTCTGGTCTTTGTCCTTAACAAAAACAGATAGGGCTGCATTCGCGAATGACAGGTCAAAGGTATAATCCTCCGCCTGGTCCGATATCACAATCGTGCGGCTGACGGGAACAAAACCGCTCTTCCTGACTTCAACCATATATGTCCCGGATACCAACGATGGGAAATTACTCCTGCCATACTCGTTGGTTGTGCCGGTCAGGGTCCCGTTGAAATAAATATCTGCACCATCCAGCGGGGCTTTCTTCTCATCAAAGACATAAATGAAGAGCCCCACTGCTGCTTTCGAGATGGCAACAGTATAGATCGCATCAGCATCGGTTATCGTGCGGGACTCAGATAAGGTCTGGTAACCGGACTTGACTACCTCGAATGTGTGCACGCTTCCTCGGGTGACAGGTGTGATTACAATACCCCTTGAATCGGTCTTTCCGGCAAGAATTGAATCGATGCGCACTTCTGCATCAGGAATAGTAAGTGAAGTCTCCTTGTCTTTCACCACAATCGAGAACCTGTTGCCGGACAACAACCAGTACGGGACTTCCTTGTTTTCTGCCCCCATGTCAACAATCTCGATACGGGGCTGATAATTGGTTGCTTTAATATCAACGGAATAGAGGTTGTTGGATAACACAGAGAATACTGCAGCCCCGTCAGCACCAGTCTGTGTTCCTAATGATACATTCGTTGCAGTAACGTTGACCTTAGCACCAACAACCGGTTCGAGTGTATCAGAATCGTAGAGATTGATCTTCAGGGTAAGGGTTTTCCGGCTCATGTTGACCTGGATGGCGGTAATATTCTTTCCCACAGTCTGTTCCCAGTCATTGTAGCCGGTGAGTGAGACCCGTATGAGTTGATCGTAAAGCCCGTTGTGAGACAGGGATACCTGCCCATAATTATTGGTCTTTGCGTAATTTGCCCCGTTGACATATACCGATGCAGACGGTATTGACGTATTATCAATACTGTCCTGCACTTTAATCAGCAGGTCCGTTGCCTGTGCTGAGCTGCAGAGGAGGACAATGCAGAACAGAGCAAAAAGGAAACGATGTTTATGATTATACATGGTAAATTATCGCCACCTGCTCATATATCAGCACATCGGTCTATATCTCCGTAACCGAAGGAACACGGTCGAGGAGCATCCCTTCAACAATAACCGGCATCAGCCGCCGCCCTTCTTCGATCGCGTTCTGGAGCCGCCAGTTCCTGTCCGCAAAGATGGTGAAGAGAGGTTCGCCGGTCTTGATCAGGTTGCCTTTCTTGGCATGAAGGAGGAGTCCTGCCCCGCTGTCATGCGGAGCCCCTGCGGTCCGGGCAAGAGTAATGAGCGAACGGTTGTTCATCTCAATGACATATCCTGACGATGGGGAGTTCACTACAAACTGGTGTTCGCCAGGAACGATATCCGATGACTGGGCCGCCGGATCCCCACCCTGGATCTCGATGATCTGGCGGAACTTCTCGAGCGCCTTGCCTTTGACAAGGAGATCGTGGGCTACTGAAGCACCACTTCCCCGGGGGGCCTTTCCGGCCATTTCGAGAGCGATACCAGCAATGGACAGGCTCTTCTGGATAAAAGAGTTCGGCTCGGTTGCACCCTCAAGAACACGCAGGGCTTCAATGACTTCCAGCTTCGGTCCGATACTACGGCCGACCGGAATATCACCGTAGGTCAGCGCACATTCAACTTTCATATTCAACCGCTCGCCCAGTTCGATGAACTCCCGGGCCATCTTCCTACCGTCCTGCATGGTTGCGACTTTTGTGTGAAGGCCAACGGGAATATCAATAACAACCAGGTTTGCACCGACAGCGAATTTTTTTGCCATGACACTTGCCAGCATCTGGCCACGCGCATCGATCTTGAACGGGTACTCCTGAACAATGATCTTGTCATCTGCAGGTGCAATATTGGTGGCCCCACCCCAGACAATACAGCCACCAATCTTTTCGGTCATGCACTGGACTTCACTGGCAGAAAATTCGACAGATGCCAGCACCTCCATAAGATCAGCAGTGCCGCCGGCGCCGGTGATCGCACGCGAACTGGTCTTGGGTATTTTCAGGCCGCTGGCTGCAATGATCGGGACTACAAGGAACGTGATTTTATTGCCCGGAACTCCCCCGATGGAGTGCTTGTCAACAATGGGGCGGGATGGAAACTTGATCTGCTCTCCAGTTTCTACCATGGATCGGGTGAGATGTTCAACTTCATCCATATCCAGGGGGTTGATATAGGATGCCGTGATAAATGCGGTGAGTTCAGCAGCGGATAGGTCATCACTCACTACATCCTTGATGATGGTCAGGGTCTCTTCCTTGGTGAGTGTTCCTCCATCCATCTTCTTCTTGATAAAGTCCAGCGATGCGGGCCGGCCAGCTTGGCGGATCTCAGTATCCGTCCCGTCATCAAGATGGAGACGCTCATTGGTGATCCGGTACACGCCAAGGTTTCCCTGCGGGATGATCGTTGATGTTGTCTCGACAGCAGCTGCAATCGAAACCCCGTTTTTTGGATTGATAACCTGTACACGGTCGCCATTCAGAACACCGATGTTACGAGCATCGAGCTGGTTCAGCAATACTCCCCGGGTCGCAATATCCAAAATTTTTGCAGTCAGTTTCATAAAAATCACACCTATTCGCGAATACAAGAACACATCCGGGCGGATGCATTTCCTATCTACGTTGATATCTCCCGACTATAAAAATGTGGCATAACGAAAACCACGGGGAGAATGGTGTAAAATGAAACACTTACGATGGTTGAAACGAGTTCGAACAGCCATTGAATAGACTTGAAGACGTGGGCTGAAAAAAAAGATGTTTAGATGTTAGTTCAGTTCCTGCGCACTACGATGAATGCGACTGCACCGAGACCAATCAGGGCGATCAGTGCACCGTAGCCGGGCGACTGGGTAGTCGTGGCGGCGGTGGGTGCCTGGGTCGGGACCTGGGTCGTGACCTGGGTTGCAACAGTCGGGCCACCAGTTACGACGGTGGTCGGGACTGTAACAGTTCCCTCGAGAACGTTGAACAGTGAAGTACCCATTGTACCCTGGAGGACAGCTTCTGCGGTAACAATGTACTCGTCCGGCTTGAATGTTGAGGAATCAACATCGAACGAGATCTTGTTCATGCCGCTGTCACCCTTGGTAACCTTAACGGTATTGGTTGTACCGCTGAACTCGCTGCTCTGGCTCTTCTGAGTCGGCTTGAATGATGATGAGTAGACCTGCATGAGGATATCGTCATCTACTGCGAGGTTGGTCTGGGCTGTGATGGTGAACTTGTCACCAACGCGCTTGTCACCAATCGTGTCGATACGGATGACGGGCTCCTCAATGAGGAACTGGAGCTTGGTGTAGGTGTCGTCAACGTTTGCGCTGTTGATACCTTCAACAAGTGCTTCGGCTGCGTTGGATCCCTGAAGGCTTCCTGATCCAAGGAGCGTGAAGATTGCCTGTGCATTGGGAGTGCCTTTTGCCTGCTGCATGTTACAGACTGTGTTCGGACATGTGGTCGCGGTACAGCCTGTTGGACCAGAGGTTACGGTACACTGGTTGACATCAAATACATCGTTATTCATCGGGTGCTGGACAACAACAAAGTACTGGCCTGCGTACAGGTTCTTGGTGGTGTCCTGGGTGATCTCGTACTTGAACGATGCATCAGAGTTGACGGACTCGGTCTTTGCAATTGCATAGTTCTTACCGAGGATCCAGATCTGGACTGAGGATGGATCGCCTTCTGCAGTACCGGTGATGAAGATCTTGTCACCCTTTGCGACGGTAGACTGGGATGCAGTTGCAGAAACGAACGGCGGCTTGATGATGATTGCAACCGTGTTGTATGCTGCATTCTGCAGATGGTTCTTGTCGTTGGGCTGGCTCACTGCATAGACGGTGTATGTGCCAGCGTCAAGTGCAATGTTCGAGGTTCCCCACTTCCAAGACCAGGTGTTGTCACCCTCGACTGAAACCTGCTTGAAGGTGCTGGGAACCTGGTTGATAACATCGTGTGCCCGCGGGTTAAGGTCGGTGGGCTGGATTTCTGCACCATTTTCCCCAAGGTTGGGTCCGATGATGAACAGGTAGGTCATGTAGGATTCGGTGTTAGTACCGGAGAACTTGATCTCCTCACCGAGGTAGTACTTCTGGTCGCCGGCTGCCACGATGGTGACTGCGCCCTTCTCGACCTTTACATCGACCTCATCGGTCTTGTATGCACCGGAGAAGACATTCTCAACACGGATGGTGTACTTCTGTGCCTTGGTCCAGTTAGTGGTAATCCACTCAACAGTTCTGGTACCAGAGGTTGAGAGTGTTACGTTTGCATAGTACCTGGTTCCGTTGTAGGGAGCCGTGGGGACATCCTGCTTGATGGTCTTTGATGCACCATTCTCGAACTGGTATGCACCAATGTTGTACGGACCGAGATTCGGATCCATGGCAACGCCGAGCTGGTTCAGGTTGATCATCGGGGGCTGGTTGTCATATGCATCGGCCATTGTGCTGGTGCCCTTTACCCACAGGTAATAGTTGGTGCTGGGCTTGCCGGTGATTGTAACAGAGAACGCCTTGCTGCGGACGACTGAGTCCTTGTTGGCCTCGATCTTGACTGTGTCAGAAACGAGGGTCACGGTGTATGACTGTGAAACGGTCTTGCCGGTGTAGTCTGCACCTGAGTTCTTGTAGTTGTCCTTCATCTTGTTGAGGGTTGACTCAGCAAGGACAGTGTAGGTACCAACCGGGTAAGCATACTGGTTGTTGAAGTCAACTGCTTCAGTGTTCCAGTAAACAGTGCCTTTTGCCGGCGGGTTGTTTAATCCCCACTGGTAGGGCTGGGTGTTGACGAAGTTCTTTAAGAGGCTGTTTGCACTCGGAACATTCCAGGTGGTGTCCTTATCGTACAGTGACGTGAACGTGGTTCCGGATTCGTCTTTGACCTTGATGTCGATGAATCCGTCAGTAGCTGCGTTTGGAATAAGCTGTGCTGCAGGGACCGTAACGGTCGTACCGGCCGGGTTGGTCTCGGTTGCAACAGTCGTGATTCCTACATCAGAGAAGACCCAGGTTCCATTGATGTTCGCGTTGTAATAGTATGACCTTGTTAATGTGTTAACAGCTGCTCCCCAGGTGGTGTATCCGCCCCACTGGGTAGTGTTGGTGTAGGTAACGTTGTTTACCAGATCAACAGTTGTGTTGCTCCAGCGACCGGTTGAATCAATAGCAAAGTTACCGTTGCCAATGGCAGACACAGTTGCATTACTGGAAGAGTATGCAATCACGTTGTTGCGCTTGGCGCCGTCCGTTGCAGAGTTCATGTTGGTTTCAATCTGGAAACGGATCTGGGTTCCCTGCGGAACAGACTTGCCTGTGATATCAGAGTTCTGGAGAACATCCCAAATCTTGATGTCAAGGCTTGGATCTGCAACAGCGAATACAAGTGCATTGGTTGTTGCAGGTGTTGAACCGTTTGCTGCGAGCAGGTACCAGTTCCCGGTATACCCGACGAATTCTGCCTTGGTTACCTGGAAGGTCATATACCGGCTGCCAGTGCCAAGATCAATGGTCTTGGTCGGGGAAGTCGAATAGAGCTGTGCTGCTGAGGCCCACCATCCGATGGAAGTCAGAGCGGGTGCTCCGTCAATTGTAGATACGGTATCAACGCCATTTGCCTGGTTAAGGGCGTGGGTTACGTTGAGCCCCTCTTCTCCAATATACACGGTTGCAGTTGCGTTAATCGCGGTTCCGTTCACTACTGCTGATACCGGCATAACTGCCATCAGCACGAACAGAGC
The DNA here is from genome assembly GCA_023228295.1 of Methanoregula sp. Taxonomy (GTDB): domain Archaea; phylum Halobacteriota; class Methanomicrobia; order Methanomicrobiales; family Methanospirillaceae; genus Methanoregula. The sequence goes on along the minus strand of JALOBP010000028.1, from coordinate 3,218 downwards.
GACTGCAACCAGTGCAATAGTTAATCGCTTAGTCATGTGTTCATTTCCTCCAAAGTTTACATCATACATTTCAAGCCGCAGATCGTGTTCGACAAATGCCGAATAACGGTTCTACGAGCCCCATACTCCGTTTAGACGGAATATGAAACAGTATTTGTAAAAGTGCTAATATATCCTTTGTGGTCAATTTTCAGGGGAATTCCCCCCAAGAAACAGGCACCAATTTGCAATTTGAGGATATTTTCGAGGTTTTTAGCAGTCCAAACAACCCATTTGTTGATCCCCATGGTGCAATATAACCCGGACAGAGTTATACTAATATCGCGCATGGATGACGATACGATCATTTTTCTTTTATGTACTATAATGTGTTTTTGTACGCACTCAAAACATCTGCAGATAACCGGTTTTTCCAGATAATTACTCAATGGACCCCTTCAAGCACCTGAAAATTTTTAAAAAAATCTGAAGGGGTTTGTTTTCTTAGATACTAAATAATACATCTTCTGAAGTCACCCCAGACTTCACGAAAACACATTTCAACAAATATACTACCTCCCGATTCTAACTATAATACCATGAGAGTGATCCGGGCACCAAGCATCGGCAGGGCACACGAACAGGTTATCCAGATGATCCTCGAGAAAGGCTGGATACTCAACACAGAAGACGATGAGGCAACCGTCGAGTTCGAGGAGATCGCCATCCAGGTGGATACCCCGCTTGCCGAACCCAGCGTCAGCTCGTTCTCAAGGTTTCAGCAAAGGTTTGTCGAGCAGTATGCAAAGGACCTCCTGAATGGTTCCCACGCATCATTCGAGTACGACTATCATGGCAGGCTCTTTGACTGGGGCGAGAAACTTACCGTTGACGGGCAGCAGGTCCACATCAACCAGATCGCCTATATCGTTGAGAAGATCCGTTCATCATCCAACACAAGGCGGGCAATCGCTATCACGTGGAACCCGGTTATAGATGAGAAACTTGACGACTGCCCCTGCCTCCAGCTCGTCCAGTGCATCTTGCGGGAGGGAAAACTCCAGATGAAAGTCGTCTTCCGCTCCAACGACATGCTCACTGCTGCCGGAGCTAATATGTACGCACTGGTACAGCTCCAGAAGTCCATTGCGGACCAGTTGGGGGTGTCCTGCGGAACCTATACCCATATCTCGCTCGTGCCCCACATCTACTACATCCGGGATATCCACGACATCGAACCATTCTGCGGTATGGGTAAACTGATCCAGCCCGTAAAGGAAGTCTGCCATGCGTGCCAGCGCTGTGAGCGGGCAAAAACGATCTGATCTGGCATGCAACTCCGTCACATTAATTAAGCAACAACAGCAAAAAGTAAGAGGCACAGCAGCCCGGTAGTGTAGCGGTCAATCATGGGGGACTCTGGATCCCCCGACAGCAGTTCGAATCTGCTCCGGGCTATTTCTTCTTTCATTGTTACTGATGTTATCACAGGCCATCTATACAACCAGCGCCGGCAGGATACAGCAGATCAGTATAGAGCCAAAGGTTCCACTTCCTCCGATGTTCCACACCGGCAGGCCAAGATCTTTTATCTTTGGGATCTGTGCCAGGTTCCCACCAACAAGAACTCCGACAGTTCCGCTGACAAACGCACTTACTGCGGCGGTTATCCCAACCCCGCCGGCAAGAAGAACTGCCACAAGAAGAGCAGTCAGTGCCGGGATCAGGATTGGCACCTGCAGGCCGATACCCGATATAGGGCGAGTTGCCATATAGGTAATGACTGCAACCACAAGTATCCCGGTACAGATCGGCAGGACAAGCGTACTGCCAGTAAGCGGAAGTGCTGTATACAGAAGATACATGGCCATACAGAGGGGTAGAAACGCCCCGCCCAGACTTATCGATACCACGGTCTCCCAGACCAGCCCGTCCGACCATGACGTGAAAGGATCACTCATTGATGCCCCTGGCGGCTCGATCCGAATCATATCGCGCTTTATCGTATACAAGGGGATATTGACCGTGCTCCCCAGCAGGATGAGGAGAATAGCCGCAATAGCGGAGAGCCACGAGAATCCCAAACGGGCGAACGCAGCCCCGACCAGACTAAGGAACATCAACGGAATCAGGAGAATGAAGAGAACGATGAGAATGAGGATGGCAACGACCGAGAGCGTACCAAACGACTGGAACCGAATGCCGTTTGTCATGAGAGTCCCCCTGAAATTATGGTTTCCGACAGACTATCGCTGCATGATCATGGTGGTACGGCTCAAGCCATACACTTTCGATCACTACCAATCCAGCAGCGGTAAGTACGTCGAGCGTGTCATGGAACACTTCCGCCGGCTCTTTTCTCACATCCACACTACGGGTCTTGAGCATCAGGATTAGATGCCCGCCACGTTTCAGAAAAACACTGTTCCGGACCGCGATCAAAGCCTGGTCCGGTTGTGCCACATCCTGGTACAGGAGGTCAACTGCTTCAACGAGGGGGGCATACTGATCAGGTTGGGTAGCATCGGCCATGATCGGCACAATATTCCCTCTCCTACGGGCTACCTCCAGCAGGTCCTGCATGGGCCGGGGTGCAAACTCCAACGCGTAAACCGTTTCCGAGTAATCCGCAACGTGTGAGACGGTGGTTCCATTCGCAGCACCAAGATACAGAATCCGCATATCAGGAGTAAGTTCGATAGCCTTTCCGGCATAGTAAAGCGCTGATAACTTGCTTCGGAACGGATCCCAGACCCTTTGTCCACCCAGCATCCGTTCATTATATACCCCACCATCACCCGGTGAGACCAGCACCTCCCCGATCCAGTTCATGATTTATCCTCCGTTCCTGCAGCATCGATCTTTGCCTGGGCCCGCTCAATGAACTCCGGCACGGGAATGCCACGGAACTGGTCAAGCTTTGCGGCAATCGCCAGCTTGCCGGCAAGCACCCTCGATACCCTGCCACGGATCGCCCGCGGAGCATTATGAACCCGTCGGTGCTGGAAGATAATCCCATGTTTTGGTGAGGGGGTATGGGTCCGTATGTGAGCGAACAGCGCAGTTTTTGCCCCCAGCACCTGAATAGCACTTGCCGGGAGACGGGAAAGATGGGAGAGCCCGCCTGCCTGCGCCATAAGCCGGGCTGCAACAAGCCCGCCAATCAGGGCACTTGTGTTGGGAAGGACTCGATTTGCCCGCGATGATACTTCTTTGGCAAGGTCAACGCGGGCTGCAGA
>JALOBP010000116.1 GCA_023228295.1 Methanoregula sp. | reverse complement strand
GTCGGCAACGGCTATTTAAGCGGCACTTTAACCGCCGCCGGTTTAACCACGCTCGGCAATTCTTCCACCACGCAAGCAACAATTGGCAATATGTATTTGCGCAGTAATACTATTTCCGCAACGAACGACAGCGGCTTGTATTTTTACGACAACGCGAGCAATGGTTTGTATATTCAGGACGGAGGAAATGTCGGTATTGGCACTAGCACGCCTTGGGGCTTATTATCAATCAACCCCAGCGGCATCACCGGTCCGGCGTTTGTCATCGGTTCTTCTACCGCGACGAATTTTGTGGTGACAAACGGAGGGAATGTGGGGATTGGGACGACTACTCCTTGGGGCAAACTCGCGGTAGAAAACACCGGCACGGGAAATTCGTTTATTATCGGCGATGAAGCGAACGACAGCTCGCCGTTTGTGATAGACGCGAGCGGCAAAATAGGCGTCGGCACCACTACTCCCTCATACGCGGGTTTGTCAGTAGTTGGCAATGTTTATGCTACTACGGCTTTTGTGTTCCCGGACGGGACTACCCAGACCACCGCGGCTTCCGGAGGCGGCGCCTGGACAACCACCGGTAATGACATTTATTACAATACCGGTAATGTCGGTATCGGAGTAAGTTCCCCGACTTACGTTTTAGACATAGCTTCTTCAACCGGGACTTATTTGTTCCGAGTAGGGACAACGACTGCCAATTCAATTTTTGAAGTGCAAAATAGTCAGATTATCGCCAACGTGCCGTTGAATTTAAATACTACCGGCAATGTACAGTTTGGTTCTGATTTGGAATTTACCGATAACATAAGCGCTTCCATTCAGTCAGCCTCGCCATTATATATTACTGCCGGTGATGCCAGTCAAAATGTTTCGCTTTATTTAAAAGGAGAAGGAACAGGTAAAGTTGTAGTGGATGACAGATTGTATGTCGCAAGCACTACAAGTATTAGAACCGAACAAACCAGTTGGGCTTTTGCTGTTGACTGGGATGACGATGGAGATGCTACTTATGCTTATGTAAATAATTCCAATTCTTTTACTAATGGTTCAGCCGATTACGCTGAGTTTTACTTTACACAGGACACTGATTTGACATCAGGCGAAGCGGTGTGCGTTGATGTTACTCGCGACAACTCGGTTAAACGATGCGCGCGCGGAGCGGACGGTAATTTAATGGGTATTGTTTCAACCAAACCGGCATTTTTAGGAAACGCGCCGGGCGAGGAACACCGCGAGCTTAATCCAAATTATGTAATCGTAGGTATGCTTGGACAAGTGCCGGCAAAAGTGACTACGGAAAACGGGGAAGTTCGCCCGGGTGACGCTTTGACTTCTTCGGCAATGTACCCGGGATATATGATGAAGGCGGAGGCGGGAGATTCTACGGTAGGCGTGGCGCTGGAAGCGCTCAATAATAATCAATTACGAATTACGAATTACGAATTAAATGCTTCTTTAACAACCGCTACCTCAACGGATACGATAACGCAACAGCCAACAGAAATAACTAAAGGTAAAATCAACGTTTTGATTTCCCGCCGGAACAAATCTTTGACGGTGGAAGAAGTGGAACAGAAGGTGACGGAGCGTATTGCGGCAATGGAGATAGAAGACGAAGTGCAGATTATGGTACAGCAGTCGGTTGATAAATATAATTTTGACCCGGTAGTAAGTAAAATTATCGGCACGGAACTCGCGAGTTTGTCCCAAACTTTGGAAGGAAAATTAACCGTGCAAAAAAACGAACTGACGAATTTAATAAATAATAAAGAGACGACAATACAAGGAGCATTAGGGGCGCTTGCCTCGGCGGTAGACGGGATAGCCAGCAAGATTGATTTACAAGGAGTAATGTTAAATAATTACGAATTAAAAATTACGAATTACGAATTAGAAATACAGGAGCTGAATGCCGCGTTAGCAAATATAAATAATATTACGGCCAGCTCAACTTTCATTGCTTTGTCAGTTGCGCAAAACGGAAGCGGAAATATAGCCGAGTTTAAAAATGGAACGACAACGATTTTGGCGATTGGATGCGTCCTCTCCGCTGACTCCTCTCCCGCTCCTGCGGTCGCGGGCGAGGGGAGCTATGGATGCAAGGTTAAATTAGCTAACGATGTCGCGCTTGCTTTTGGCACGGACGAGCCGATAAAGTTTGCGTATAATTCGCAAAATGACAGGTTGGAAATTTTAGGTACGGACAAAGACCTATATGTTGGACTGGGAGCGGGACAGATGATAATTGGGGGAGCAACCGAGGACAATTACGAATTATCAATTACGAATTACGAGAAGAAAACATTAGAAGTGCGAGGAGAGACCGAGATTAAAACTGGCGCATCCAGCACTATTGCGGCTTTGACGGTCGCGCAGAATGGCAAGGGTGATATTGTGGAGTTTAAGAACGCGACGCTTGCAGTGATGACGATTAAAAACAGCGGGGAAGTGCAGGTCGCGTCCGGCAAACAAACGGTCTGCGTCGGCGCGTGTCCCGCGACCGAAACTTTTGCGCCTACATCCGAAGGTGATTTGGGCGTGGAAGCGTCAATCTACGCGCAGGATTATAGGGTGCATTGCCCGGAAGGCTGGGTGGAGGTACCGCGCGACAACAAGCACACCTTTCAGAATTTTTGCGTACAGAAATACGAATACACTACCCCCTCGTCCGCCGAAGCGGCGTCCTCTCCCCCTTACCAAGGGGGAGATACAGAGGGGGTGCCTTTGACGAACGTAAGTTTGGCGGAAGCGAAAAATTATTGCCGCTCTTTGGGTGAGGGAATGCATCTTGTGACGGACGCAGAGTGGCTCACGATTGCCGAACAAATCGCCGGGTTGCCAATTAATAATACGAATCTACAAATGGATGCGAATCTACAAATTGCGAATGGCATCGCCCTCTCCTCCAGCCCCTCTCCCGCCGGAGCGGGCGAGGGGAGCGAACCAAACATCAATGGCTGTAATTTGTACAAAAATTTGTCAGACGCGGAGAACGCGTTTAGCGCCACTTGCCAGTTGCGCGGAGACCTCTCCCCCAACCCCTCTCCTTATGAAGGAGAAGGGAGCTTCGGATATGTTGGCACGGGAGCAAATTTTAGCATGACTTACGATTCAGCCGGCGTTGGCCGCAATAGTTTGCGCACGCAAGTTTTGCTGAACGGGCAGATTATTTGGGATATTGCAGGCAACGTTTCCGAGTGGGTTGACGAAATCGCGAACGCGGACGATGGCCCAATTGATTCCACGCTCCAAAGCAAATGGCTGGAATATCCGGACATTACAAAATATAATAATATGTCGTATCTGCGGCCTTCCGGCTATAACTGGACAAGCGCAAACGGCATCGGACAGATTTATACCGATTATAGTTCCGGTTCGGCTCTGCGCGGTTTTGTCCGCGGCGGGTCTTACAAAGACGGCAAACAGGCGGGTGTGTTTAGTTTGGATTTGTCCAAGGTGCCTAATTATAAGGGAGGGGAAGTTGGGTTCCGGTGCGCCAAGTAAAATTTTCAATTTTCAAACACAACCCCTCCGCCTCCGGCACCTCCCTTGGCATGACCCCTCTGGCGCAACGCCACCTCCCCTTATAAAGGGGAGGAATAATGTGGATGGGCATTTATTCTCCCCCTTTATAAGGGGGAGGCAGGAGGGGGTCGGGGTTGCCCGCATGGCGGGAAGGTCTAGGTTAATATGACATTAATTTATAATAAGCATAAGCAGAAAGATAAAAGAAAGTTTTTACGCAACAACAGCACTTTGCCGGAAATATTATTATGGGAAAAGATAAAAAATAAAAAATTAGGAGCAAAGTTTAGAAGACAGTACGGAATAGGATATTATATCGCCGATTTCTGCTGTCCGCAAAGAAAAATAGTTATTGAACTGGACGGAGGTATACATGACCAAAAAGAACAAAAGCGATATGACGGTTGGAGAACGGAAGATATAAAAGATTTAGGATTTACCGTAATTAGGTTTGGCAATGAAGATATAAGATATAATATGGATAAAGTTTTGGAGAAGATAAAAAATTTAATAGGTATTTAAAATTGAAAATTGAAAATTAAAAAGATGAACAACGAAATAAATATTGAAAATATTATAGAGAAGATAATAACCTGGTTCAAGAAAATATTTGAGCGCCGTTTTTTGTTATACAAAATCGGGCTTGTTTTCGGAGCGGTAATAATTATTGCCGGCGGTTATTTAATTTGGAATATGTTTTATGGAAAAGAGGCTTCCGCCGATTGGTACAATGACTCATGGACGCGACGTATGAAAATTACCATTAACGCCGACCAGGTGGCGGGGGATTTGACTGATTTTCCGGTTCTAATTTCTACAACCAGCCCAGCTTTAGCAAACTATGCCAAAAGCGACGGCTCGGATATTATTTTTACGGATTTTTCCGGCACCAAACTGCACCGCGAAATTGAAAGCTATGACAATGCAACCGGCGCGCTCACGGCGTGGGTAAAAATGCCGAGTGTGAATGGCAATAGCGACACGGTTTTATATCTTTATTACGGAAATTTGACGGGCGAGGAAAGTGATAGCGTTTTGGTTTGGAGTAATGGTCATCAGGGTGTTTGGCATGGCGGCTCTTCCACCACCACGCCGGATTGGCTTGATTCTACGGGTAATAACCAAGATGGGGCTATGGAGTTATACAGCGAATTTGGAAAAGAAGTTACTATTAATAGCACAAGCACTACTTATCTTGTCTCTGCCGTTTTGTCAGCCGATAAGTTTGTAGTCGCGTATAGAAATGTGGATACTTTTGGCAAAGCTAAGATTTGTACCGTAGATGATGCGATTATTACTTGTGGCAATGAAACAGAATTTAATCCTGCCAGCACACAATATATATCCATTGCTGCGTTATCCGTTGATAAATTTGTAGTTACTTATCAGGACGTAGGTAATTCCGGTTACGGTACAGCGGTTGCCTGCACAGTAAGCGACACGACTATCGCCTGTGGCACTGAAACGGAGTTTAATTCAGGCAATACTCAATATATAGGCGTTGTTGATTTTGATAGCAGTAAATTCGCAGTAGCTTATAAGGATATTAGCAACTCAAACAAAGGCACTGTCATTGCCTGCACAGTCAGTGATACTACTATTACCTGTGGCGATGAATTGGTTTTCAATTTGGGAGCTACTAGTTATGTTTACGCTGATAAGTTTTCATCCGGAGCGTTCGTGGTAGCTTATAGGGATGAAGGAAATTCAAACAAAGGCACTGCGGTTGCCTGCACAGTTAGCGGGACTACCGTTGCCTGTGGCGATGAGACTTTATTCAACGACGGCATTACAATACCCTCCTCTGTAGCTACACTATCCTCGGAAAAATTTTTATTGTCGTATCAGGATTCCAGTAATTCAAATTACGGAACGGTTGTTATCTGCACAGTTAGCGGGACTGTCATTACCTGTGGAAGTGAAAATGTTTTTTATACGGGTAGTTTTGTGACTGGACCCACTACTATTCTTTCTTCTGATAAATTTTTGATAAGCTATAGGCAAGTTAGCACGAATTTTTTAGAAGTTGTCGGCTGTACCGTTTCCGGCACTACTATTAATTGTGGTACTGATACATTGTTTACTTACATAACTTCTATCGCTTATTCAATCATTTCGTTATCTTCTGAAAAATTTATCATTAATTATACGTCATATGATTATTATTATGCCGCCTATACCGCCAAAGGTATTGTCGGAAACGTTTATCCAAAAGCGACGGCCGGCGCGGGTGGCAATGGAGTTAGTTTTGCGCCGAATTTAAACCGAGCGACCGTAGAGAATTCAGATATAATAAATGTCGCGTCCACCTCGCCGATGACATGGGAAGGATGGATAAAAGCGGAAGACGGCAACAGCACTTCCACCTTGCTTACCGCACATTCGTTAGGCGGAGAGAGTATTTTTAACAGCGGTTCTACTGCTTCCACTTCCGCAACTCTTTTATCTTCCACCACTTTTGCAGTAGCGTATCAGGACAACGGAAACTCCGGCAAAGGCACAGTGGTAATTTGCGCGGTTGTTGGTTCAACCGCGTCTTGCGGCGCGGAAACGGTTTTTAATGACGCAAACACGGCCGATGTTTCCGTAGCCGCGCTATCCTCAACCACTTTCGCAATAGCATATCAAGATATCGGCAATTCCCAGAAAGGCATAACAGTAATCTGCACAGTCAGCGGTACTGTCGCATCCTGCGGCGCGGAAACGATATTTAATAACGCAAGCACTGCTTTTATTTCTTCAAGCGGGCTTTCCACCTCTACTTTCGCCGTCGCTTTTCAAGACGCCGGCAATTCTTCAAAAGGAACCGCCGTAGTCTGCATAGTCAGCGGTACTGTCGCATCCTGCGGCGCGGAAACGATTTTTAATGACGGCATTACCGCTTATGTTGCCTCTACCGCTCTTATGCCTCATAGATTTGCTGTCGCCTATCAAGATATTGATGATTCTTCATACGGCACTGTTGTTGGCTGTAGCATAACCGGAACAAGTATTACTTGCGGAACCGAAGTGCATGTATCTACTTCTTATACATCACAATATATTTCTATTACCGCCTTAACGGCCGATAAATTTGTCGTAGCTGGGAACTTTAGTAATGTAGGCAGGGTAATTATCTGCCGAGCTCCAGGGACAACGGTTACCTGCTATAATATGATGGTTTTTAATTATACAACAACTGGATATGGTAGTGCTTATCATATTTCCGTTTCAGCAATGTCTGCTAATAAGTTTATTATTGCTTACCACGACGAGAGCAACTCTTCCTATAGTACTGTGTCTGCTTGCTATAATTATGATGCAGACATAGTCTGCTCTTCTGAAACGGTTTTTCAAAGCGCAGCCGGAGAATTTTTTTCCGCGGTCGGCTTATCGGAAGATAAATTCGCGGTTGTTTATCAAGATACTGCGGACTCTTCCAAAGGAACAGCTTTAATAGGCTATACGGGCGGGGGAGAAATAGGACCGCTAAAGAGTTTGCCCGGTGTATGTTATGACGGCGCTACCGCCACTGCACTTTCCGCCAGTAAATTTGTTTCAGTTTTTGAAACTTCCAGCCCTTCATTATCTCTGCAATTGGTTGCGTGCGAAACTTACGGCATGAATATTATTTGCGGTACGCAGATAACGCGATCAGGGAATTTAGAAGCTTCAGTAGCCGCTCTTTCCTCAACAACTATTGCCGTGGCATATAAAGATAATAACAGTCCTTACAACGGATTTGCTTTTGCCTGCACAATTAGTGGCACAACTATTACCTGCGGAGACTCGGTAACTTTTAACGTAGCCAGTACCAGCGGAGTTTCTGTTATCGGAGTTTCTACCAGTACTTTTGTGACGACATATACGGATGTCGGCAATTCTAGTAAGGGTACCGCTGTCGCTTGCACAGTCAGCGGTACGGTTGTAAGTTGTGGTTCGGAAACTGTTATCAATAATGCTACTACCGGTGTTATGAGCTCCGTTGCCCTTTCTCCCTATCGGTTTGTGTCAAATTATGCTGATGGCGGTAATTCTAATCGCGGAACGTCTATTATTTGCACGGTCAGTGGCACTACTATTACTTACGGAAGTGAAACAGTATTTAATTCAGGCGGAAATAGTACTTATATATCAACTACCTCTTTATCTGCTGATAAATTCGCAGTGGCTTATGTTGACGTTGCTAATTCCAACCGCGGGACTGTTGTTGCTTGCATCGCTTCCGGTACGGTTATCAGTTGCGGAAGTGAAACAATGTTAGATTCATCGTTAACTATTAGCTATGC